>JAHEMI010000046.1:2750-20679 GCA_024643785.1 Burkholderiaceae bacterium | reverse complement strand
GGTTCATGATCGCCGAGGCGCGCGCCCACGGCGTCACCTACCGGGACGACGAAATCGCTGCGCTGCTCGCAGTGGACATTCCGCTCAACAGCGCCGGACTGATCAACTGGCTCGATCGGATCGGCTGAGCCGCTCAGATCATCGCCAGCGAGTGCTTGCGCCGCGGCGGCGGGAAGGCGTCGTCGAGTGCCGCCAGGTCAGCGGCAGCGAGTTCCAGGTTGCGCGCCGCGGCGTTTTCCTCGATGCCGGCCACCCGCCCCGATTTCGGGATCACCATGGTTCCTCTTCGGTGCAGCAGCCATGACAGCGCCACCTGGGCGTCGGTCGCGCCATGGCGGCGTGCGACGTCGGCCAGCACCGGATGGGCGCCGATCAGCCGGCCCTCGTCGAGCGGGCAATAGGCCATCGTCGCGACCTGGTGGCGAGCGTGCCAGGGCAGCAGTTCGAACTCGACCCCGCGCTGGCTGAGCGCGTAGTAAACCTGGTTGGCCGCACATTCCCGGCCTCCGGGCAGGGCCTCGAGTTCGCGCAGGTCGGCGACGTCGAAGTTCGACACCCCCCAGCGGCGAATCTTGCCCGCGCTCTGGAGTTCCTCGAATGCCGCGAGCGTTTCCGCGAGCGGGTGGCTGCCGCGCCAGTGCAGCAGGTAAAGGTCGATGGTCCCGATGCCCAGGCGCTTGAGGCTGCGTTCGCACGCCGCCACGGTGCCGCGCCGTGAGGCGTTGTGCGGCAGCACCTTGGTCACGACGAACGCCTGGTCGCGCCGGCCGATCAGCGCTTCGCCGGTCACCCGTTCCGCGCCACCGTCGGCATACATCTCGGCGGTATCGATCACCCGTAGTCCGAGTTCGAGGCCGCACACCAGAGCGTCGATCTCGGCGCGCAGCCGGGCACGGCTCTCGCCCATCTTCCAGGTGCCCATTCCCAGCGCCGGCACGATCGTGCCGTCGCGCAAATGCACATTCGGGACCGCGCTCACCTTGCGGCGTCCGCGCTGAAGCCGCGCTTGCGCCAGCGGTAGACGCGCATCGGCGGCAGGTTGCGCAGTTCCAGGTCGCTGGTTTCATGCTCGCCCATCAGCGGCGAGAAAAACCCGGTAACGTGGGGCCGGAACTGGTAAGCGACGAAACAGCCCCCGGGGATCAGGCCATGGACGACCCGTTCGGCGATCTGGCGGCAGACCGGGCGTGGCAGGGTCGAAAACGGGATGCCGGAGATCACCGTGTCCGGCGCCGACAGCCCGTGGTCGGCGAGCGTCGCCGCAAAGTCAAGCGCGTCGCCGCGATGGACGATCAGGCGCCGATCTTCGATCGCACCCAGTCCCTCGGCGAACCAGGGATCACGTTCGATGCACAACAAGCGGGACTGTGGACCCAGCGCTGCCAGGATCGCGCGAGTGGTTCCACCGGTGCCGGGGCCGAGTTCGACGACCATCCGGGCGTGCCCGACTCCGGCGGCACCGATAATCCGGCGTTCCAGGA
Organism: Burkholderiaceae bacterium; assembly: GCA_024643785.1. GTDB lineage: Bacteria > Pseudomonadota > Gammaproteobacteria > Burkholderiales > Burkholderiaceae_E > JAGXFR01. The sequence continues at coordinate 19,198 of JAHEMI010000046.1, read as the reverse complement.
ACCGCGAGCTCGGGATCACCGATCCTACCGAGCGCGGGTCGCGCAGGAATCCACGCAAAAAAGCCAGCTTCTCGCTGGGTTCTGGTCGACGTGCCAGGTCGATCGCTCGCATCGTCCATCCCTCCGAAAAGGAACTTGATGCGCCAGAGACGCGCGGCTGCCAGCTCCGGCGCTTGTCGGGCAATTCTACGCCCGGACGGCGTTCGGGGTCGCCTTCCCCGGTTTGCGCAACTGCTCCATCACCAACGCCGCCGCAGCCAGGCCCATCGCCGCGGTCACGGTCACGATCGAGCCGTAACCAGCGCAGCTCAGCGCGGTGCCCGGTTCACCGAGGGCCGCTGATTCGCCGCCCAGCCCCAGGGGCAGCTCGGTGCTGTGAATGGCAGTTACCCCGAACGCGCCGCGTCCGGCACGGGGAAATTCGTAATTGCGGCGCAGGCGCGCACGAACCGATGCCAGCAGGGCGTCGCCCCGGGTGCCGGCGAGGTCCTCGCGGCGCAACGCGAGCGGATCGATCCGTCCGCCGGCCGCGCCGCAGACCACGATCGGCTGCGCACGCGCCACGCAGTGCGCGATCAGCGCCGCCTTGGCCGGCGCGCCATCGATGGCGTCGAGCACCAGGGCCGGCGGACCGGGCACCAGGTCGGCAACGTTGCCGGCCGAGACGAAATCATCGACGCATTCGACCCGGCACTGCGGGGCGATGTCGGCGATGCGCGCCGCCATCACCTCGATCTTGGCGGCGCCCAGTGTCGATTCGAGAGCCAGGACCTGGCGATTGACGTTCGATTCCGCCACGTGGTCGAGGTCGATCAGCGTCAGCCTCCCGACGCCGGAGCGGGCCAGGGCCTCGGCCGCCCACGAACCGACGCCGCCAATCCCGATCACCACCACGTGCGCGGCGCGCAGGCGCGCCAGACCTTCGTCACCGAAGAGCCTGGCAACCCCGCCGAAGCGGCGTTCAGCGTCCACGCTCAGGGCATCAGCAGGGTCGATCCCGTCGTCTTGCGGCTTTCCAGGTCGATGTGCGCCTGCACCGCCTCGGCCAGCGGATAGCGCTGGTCGATGCGGATCTTGACCTTGCCCGAACCGACGATCCGGAACAGCCGCCCGGCCATCTCCTCGAGCGTGGCGCGACTTTCGGTGTGCGCCATCAGCGAGGGTCTGGTGAGGAACAGCGAGCCGCGCAGGGCGGTCAGCGGCACCGGCGGCACCGCTCCGGACGCGTTGCCGAAGCTCACCATCGTGCCAAACGGCTGCAGGCAGTCGAGCGAGGTCTGGAAGGTGTCCTTGCCGACCGAGTCGTAGACCACCGGCAGCATCGCACCGCCGGTAATCTCGCGCACCCGCTCGACCACGTTTTCCTTGCGATAGAGGATCACGTGGTCGCAACCGTGGGCGCGCGCCAGCTTGGCCTTTTCCTCCGAACCAACTGTGCCGATCACCGTCACGCCGAGCGCCTTGGCCCACTGGCTGAAGATCAGCCCGACCCCGCCGGCAGCGGCGTGCAGCAGGACCGTCTGGCCCTCGCGCACTGCGTAGCTGCGATGCAGCAGGTATTCAGCGGTCAGGCCCTTGAGCATCATCGCCGCGCCAGTGTCGAAGTCGATGGTGTTGGGCAGCTTGACCAGGGCGTTGGTGGGCATGTTGCGCGCCTGGGAGTACGAGCCCGGCGGGCGGCCGGCGTAGGCGACGCGGTCACCGGGGCGCAGATGATTGATTTCAGACCCCACGGCGCTGACCACGCCGGCACCCTCGAGGCCGATGCCCGCCGGCAGCGGCATCGGATACAGGCCGGTGCGGAAATAGACGTCGATGTAGTTCAGCCCGATGGCGTGGTGGCGAACCTGGACCTCCTGGGGACCAGGCGCCGGCAGGTCGATGTCGACCAGCTTCATCACCTCGGGACCGCCGGTTGCTTCGATGCGGATTGCTTTGGTCATCTTGAATCTCCAATTCCTGGTGTTTGTCGGGTCTTTCAGCCGCTTTCTGCCCCAAGTATAGCGAGGCACTCGAGGGGGCTACCAATGACCCGCGCCGGAACCGGATACTGGGCCCGGTCTCAGGGAACGAAATCTTGTTCGCCAATGTCAGATCTGATATCTTAGATCTCATGTCTACGACCAGCGACGTTGGTATCCCACGCACGCTTTCGGCAGCCGAGCGGGCGCTGCTGGCGATCAACCGCTGGACGCTGATCGCGATGATGGGCTCGATGGCCTGTCTGGTGTTCGCCAATGTCATCGCACGCTACCTATTCAACGATTCGATCATCTGGGTGGAGGAATTTACCCAGTTCGAGATGATCTGGATCACCTTCCTAGGCGCCGGCCTGGCATTGCGTGAAGGCCGCCATGTGGCGGTCGAAATCCTCGAGGATTACCTTCCCCCCGGGTTCCGGCGGGCGCTCCGCATGTTTATCGGCGTGGCCATCCTGGTCCTGCTGATTGCGATGACCCTGCTCGGCTTGCAGATCACCCAGTTCACCTGGAACCAGGAAACGCCGATGATGGGGATTCGCACCGGCATCCCCTACCTGGGGGTGCCGATCGGCGCGGCCTTGTGTGCGCTGCACCTGGTTCTGACGTTCCGCGAGTTCGTCGACCGGCGTTTCGAACACACCGCCGACCCTGCCATCGAGGCCGAGTGAAATGACCGCACCTCTGCTGCTGGTCTTTGTCCTGGCGCTCGCGATAGGCGTGCCGATCGCCTTCGTCATGGGACTCTCCGGATTCGTGGCGCTCGTCTGGGAAGGGAAGTTGTCGCTGTTGTCCGTTCCCCAGCGGATGTTCGACGGCATCAATTCCTTCCCGCTGATGGCGGTGCCGTTCTTCATTCTTGCCGCCGACCTGATGACCGCAAGCGGCATCACAACAGCTTTGCTGCGCTTCTCGCAAAGCCTGGTCGGCCACATCCGGGGCGGCCTCGGCCACGTCAACGTGGTCACCGCCATGTTGTTCGCCGGCATCAGCGGCTCGGCGCTGGCCGATGCCGCCGGTCCTGGCGCGATCCTGATGCGCATGATGCATCGCTCGGGGTACGACCGCTATTACTCGGCCGCGCTCTCGGCGGCGACGGCGGTGATCGGGCCGATCATCCCGCCGTCGATCATCATGGTGATCTACGCGCTCACCGACAGCCGCGTGACCGTGGCGGGATTGTTCCTCGCCGGAGTCGTACCGGGCCTGCTGCTCGGCGCAATGCTGATGGTCACCAATCACGTGATCTCGCTGCGCCGCGGCTATGGTTCTGGCGCGCCACGGCAAAGTTGGCGTCAGAGATTGACGGCGCTGCGCAAGGCGCTGCCGGTCATAGCGATGCCGGCGATCATCATTGGCGGGATTCTGTCTGGCCTGTTCACGCCCACCGAGGCGTCCGCGGTCGCGGTCTTCTACGCGCTTTTCGTAGGATTGTTTGTAACCAAGACGCTGAACGGACCGATCATTGCGAAGGTCTTGCTGCAGAGTTCGCTGGTCACTTCGGCGGCGCTGATTATCGTTGCGATGGCTTCGTTGTTCGCATGGTTGCTCACGCTGCTGCAGATTCCGCAACAGATTGCCGGAACCATCGGTGGCCTCACCTCCAACCCGGTCGTGGTGCTGTTCATCATCGCGGCCTTCGTGCTGGTGTGTGGCCTGTTCATCGACACCCTGCCGGCGGTAATCATTCTGGTCCCGGTGCTCGGGCCCATCTCCGACCAGTTCGGTATCCAGCCGCTGCATTTTGCGATGGCGATCGTGCTCAACCTGACCATCGGCATGATCACCCCACCGGTCGGTGCGGTGCTGTTCGTGATCACGTCGGTCGGGCGCCTCAAGCTGTCGCTGCTGTCGCGGGCGATCGTGCCCCTGCTGGCTACCGAACTGATCGTTCTGGCGCTCGTCATCCTGGTCCCATCGCTCAGCACGTTTGTGCCGGCCCTGTTCGGCTACGGTCACTGAAAGTCAGTCATCACCCACCCCCACCTGCAACCCAAGGAGACGCAATGAAACCGATCCGAATGATGTCAATCATCGCCGCGGCGCTGCTGGTCGCAGCGAGCCCGGTGCAAGCCGAGAAGGTGCTGAAGTACGCCCACTTCCAGCCGGCCAAGATGGACCAGCCGAAACACGCGGCTGCGGTCGCCTTCAAGGAGTATGTCGAAAAGGCCACCAGCGGTTCGATCAAGGTCGAGATCTTCCCGGCCGGCCAGTTCGGCAAGGACCAACCGACGATGGAGGGCGTAAAGCTCGGCACGCTCGAGATGGCCGTCGCCCACGACGGCGCTATTTCAACTGTCTACAAGCCAATCGGCGTTCTCGGTATTCCGTTTACGTTCGAGAACCACCAGCACGCCTGGCGCGTCTACGACAGCCCGTGGCTCACCGAGTTCTCGAATGACATGATCAAGACCCAGGGCATCCGCCTCCTTGGTCTGGCCGACAACGGCGTGCGTCACTTCACCAACAGCCTGCGTCCGATCAAGTCGCCGGCGGACATGAAGGGCATGAAGATCAGGATCCAGCCTTCGCCGGTTTACAAGTTCCTGGTCGAATCGCTTGGGGCCTCGGCTTCGGCGATCCCCTGGGCTGAACTGCCGACCGCACTGCAGCAGAAAGTCGTCGATGGGCAGGAGAACGGAGTCACCAACATCCTGGCAGCCAGCCTGTACCAGAGCCAGAAGTACATCTCTCTGGACGGTCACGTCTGGAGCGTTCACGGTTACCTGATCAACGAGAAGTTCTACCAATCGCTGACCCCGGTTGAACGCGCAGCCGTTGACGAAGGGACGAAGAAGGCAATCGCGATCCATCGCAAGATGACCAGTGACCAGGACCTCAATGCCAAGGCAATCCTCGAGAAGGTCGGCATGCAGGTCACGACGCTCACGCCGGCGGAGATAGGGGAGTTCCGCAAGCTGGCGCAACCACCGGTACGGGCCTGGGCTGAAAAGGAAATCGGCAAGAACTACGTTGATAGCCTGTTCAAGGCCATCGACGCCACCCGCCAATAGGCCGTAACGGGATCACATCCCAAAGTGCAGCAGTCGTACGGGCATGACGTCCGTATGACTGCGGCACAAAGACATAATGACGCTACGACGATGAAAGTTACCGCCAGCCTGCGCGTCGTTGTCATCGACGGCGGCTACGACAGCTACACCACTGAGGAGAAGATCCTTTCCCCATACGGAGTGCAGCTCGAAGTTCGTCCTTGCGACCGCGATCCCAAGCGCGTGCTTGCTGCGGTTAAGGAGGCGGACGCCGTGCTGGTCCGCGAGTCTCCGGTTGGCGCCGACGCGATGGACCGGATGCCGCGGTGCCGTGCGATCGTGCGCTACGGCATCGGGGTCGACAACATCGACCTGGAAGCCGCCCGCGCGCGCCGGATCTACGTGGCCAACGTTCCTGACTACGGCGCCGAGGAAGTTAGCGATCATGCGCTCGCGCTGCTGCTGGCGGTCGTGCGCCGGATTGCATCGCGTGATCGGGCGGTGCGCGCCGGGGCTTGGAACCTGTCGCGCAGCCAGAAGATGTACCGGGTTGCCGGACGCACTCTCGGTTTGGTCGGATACGGCCGCATTGCGCGCTCCTTCGAACGCAAGATGCGCGGCATCGGCACCTCCCGGGTGCTGGCCTATGACCCCTTTGCCGAACCTGGTGCCGGGGTGGAGATGGTCGCACTGGAAGAATTGTTCCGGGAGGCCGACTTCATTTCGGTGCACGCGCCGCTGCTGCCCCAAAACCGCCACCTGATAAGCGCTCGCTGCATCAGCCTGATGAAGCCGACTGCGGTGATCGTGAACACGGCGCGCGGCGCGCTGATCGACGAGGCTGCGCTGGCCGCGGCGTTGCGCAGCGAACGAATCCTCGGAGCCGGTCTGGACGTCTATGAATCCGAGCCGCCGGCACCTGACAACCCCTTGTTCGGCCTCGATAACGTCGTGCTCTCCGACCACACCGGGTGGTACTCGGAGGAATCGGTCGCCGAGCTCCAACAGAAGGCGGCCGAGGAGCTCGCGCGCGTACTGGGCGGGTTGGCGCCGAAGAACTGGCTCAACCGGTGGGACTCATGAGCGCCACCGCGATCGCCGCGCGCCTGGTCGCGCAACGGGTAATCCCGGTGCTGCGACTTGATTCGGCGGACCTGACCAGCGTGGCGGTAAGCTGCCTGCATGGCGCCGGCTTCAGGGTCTTCGAGATCACGATGACGACCCCGGACGCGTTGAACCTGATCGGCGCGCTTGCGACAGACTATCCCGACAGCCTGATCGGCGCAGGAACGGTCCTCGACGCCGGCACGGCGGATGATTGCCTGAAGCGCGGCGCGCGCTTCCTGGTTTCTCCCTGCATCGATCCCGACCTGGTCGCTCGCGCCCACGAGGCCGGGGCTGCGGCGCTGCCCGGCGGCTACACGCCGAGCGAGGTGCTGGCTGCCATCCGTGCCGGCGCAGACGTGATCAAGATCTTCCCGGCGTCCAGCGGCGGTCCCACCCATCTGGCGGCGCTGCGGGCAGTCTTCCCCCAGGCGGCATTCTGTCCAACGGGTGGCGTAACCGCGGAAAACGCCGCAGCCTACTTCGCAGCCGGTGCCGCCGTGGTGGGCATGGGCAACAACATTCTCGATCGGGGAGCCCTCGCGCGCGGCGATCACGCCGCTGTGATCGATGGCGCCCGGAGACTTTTGAGTGCAGCAACCCAATGGAGCATCTGATGAATATCAAGCAATTGGTCAGCGCCTTCGAGGCGGTCGCAACAGCATCGGTAGCCGACGCGGTCGACAAGGTGTGCGGCAAACGCGGTTACATGGATCATGAACTCAAGCCGCGGATCAACGAGAAGCGGATAGTTGGGCCGGCGGTAACCGTTCTCGAGGGGCCAACCGACGAGTTCGTCCCGCCTCAGCACGCCCTTGACCTGATCGACGAATGCGAGACGGGCAGCGTCATGGTGATCGCCATTGGCGGTGAGCGCGACGTTGCGGTGTGGGGCGGACTGATGACTGCCGGCGCATTCGCCAACGGTCTGGCGGGCGCGATCCTGGATGGCGGCGTGCGCGACCTGGCAGAGATTCGGCGCGACTATGACTTTCCGGTCATCGCACGGTCGGTTTCCCCCGGCACTACTCTCGGACGGCACAAGACGCTGGACGCCAACGTGCCAGTCTCTTGTGGCGGCATCGAGGTCAATCCGGGCGACATCATCGTTGGCGACATCGATGGGGTCGTGGTCGTACCGCGTGCCGACGCCGAGGCCGTTCTGGCAATGGCCCAGGAAATCGACAAGCGCGAACTGGAACAGGCACGGTTGATCGTCGAGCTCAAGTCGCTGCGTGGCGGGCTGGCGAAATACGGCAGGATCTGACGGCCACTTGGGCCTTTTGGGAGGGCGGACAGGTATGCGCTTCGACATCGTTGCCATCGGCGAGCCGATGGTCGAGTTCAACCAGACCACTGCGGGCGAGCCGGGATACCTGCAGGGATTTGGTGGCGATACCTCGAACATGATCATTGCCGCGGCGCGCAGTGGAGCAAGGGCCGGCTACCTGACCCGGCTCGGCGACGACAGCTTTGGGCAGTCGTTCATGGAGCTGTGGCGCAGCGAGGGCATTGACACCCAGGCGGTGAAGATAGATTCGAGCGCGCACACCGGCGTGTATTTCGTCCACCACGATGCCAGCGGCCATCATTTCAGCTACCTGCGCGCGGGCTCGGCCGCGAGCCGCATGACGCCAGATGATGTGCCGGCAGGACTGCTGGCGGCCAGTGCGATCGTCCACGCCTCGGGTATCAGCATGGCAATTTCCGCGAGTGCCTGTGACACCGTTCTGGAGGCGTTTGCGACGGCGCGTTCGGCGGGCTCGACCGTGGCGTTCGACTCCAACCTCAGACTCAAGCTCTGGCCAATGCCGCGAGCCCGCGCCCTGATCGCCGCCGCCGTCTCGCTCTCGGACCTGTTTTTCCCGAGCCTCGAGGACGCGGCCGCACTATCCGGGCAAGACGACCCCGAAACCATCATCAAATGGTGCCACGCGCTGGGCGCAAAGGTGGTCTTCCTCAAACTCGGTCCCAAGGGCGTGATTGTCAGTGACGGAGTACGTCGCGAGCACATCAGCGGACACCAAGTCGCGACCCTCGACGCCACTGGAGCCGGCGATTGCTTCTGCGGCGCGGCCCTGGCACGCATCGCCGCGGGAGATTCGATCTGGGACGCCGCCCGTTACGCCAATGCAGCCGCAGCACTCGCCTGCACCGGCTTTGGCGCGGTCGCGCCGCTGCCGCGCGGCGACCAGGTCAGGACACTTCTATCGGGGAGCAGGGCATGAAGGTCGCGCGAGTAGAACGGCCGCAGACACTTACCGGGATTGCGCTTGCCAAGATTCGCGAAGCGATTGTCAGTGGCCCGTACGCCCTGGGGGAACACCTCTCCGAAGCGACGCTGGCGGCGAGCCTTGGGATCAGCAAGACCCCGGTGCGCGAGGCACTGCTCCGGCTGCAGACCGAGGGGCTGGTCGAAGTTCACCCGCAGCGCGGCACTTTTGTCTTCAGCCTCGATGATGATGGCGTCGCCGAAGTCTGCCGTTTCCGCGAAATCATCGAGTCCGCGTCGCTGGCCGAAGCGATGCGTAATTGTCCGAAGGAACTGATCGCTCGGCTCGAGGCAAACCTGGCCAGGATCGCCAAGGCCTACGAGGCCCGCGACCTCAAGCGCCTGCCGCTGCTCGACCAGGAATTCCACGAAACGATCATCGCCAGTTCGGGCAATGCCTACCTGCAGGCGTCCTACCAACTCATTGGGCACAAGATTCGCGCCCTGCGGGCGCGACTGCCGGAGGAAAACGAGCGTGTCGGACAGTGCCTGGCGAAGCACTCGGAACTGGTCAGGCAGATCCGCACCAAGGATGTCGCCAAGTCACAGCAGTTTCTGGCCGCTCACATCCACGACACACTGGGATCGTACCTGTTGGCCAGCCGAAATCTCGAGCCGCCAACCCGCCACAACGCGGCCTGAGAGCGGCTGGCGCGGTTCCGGGGATGGTCGATCCCCGGGAGCTACCTAAAACGTGCCCGGATAGGCGCCGCCATCGATCAGGAAATTCTGCCCGGTCACGAACGCCGCCTGCGCCGAACACAGGTATGCGCAGGCCTGACCGAACTCGTCTGGATCGCCGAGGCGGCCGGCCGGAATTGTCGCCACGCGCCGCGCGCGGGCCACTTCCGGCGTTACGCCCTGCTGCTTGGCGAGCGCCTCGATATTGCTGCGCTGCCGATCGGTGTCGAAGAATCCCGGCAGCAGGTTGTTCATCGTGACGTTCTGCGCCGCGGTCTTGCGCCCGATGCCGGCTATGAACCCGGTCAGCCCGGAACGGGCGCCGTTGGACAGACCCAGGATCTCGATCGGCGCCTTGACGGCGCTCGAGGTGATGTTGACGATGCGGCCGAACTTGCGCTCGAGCATGCCGTCGACGGTGGCCTTGATCAGTTCGATCGGGGTGAGCATGTTGGCGTCGATCGCCTTGATCCAGTCGTCGCGGGTGAACTTGCGGAAATCCCCCGGGGGCGGGCCGCCGGCATTGTTGACCAGGATGTCGATCTGCGGCGCAGCGGCTAGTGCCTGCGCCCGCCCGTCCTCGGTGGTGATGTCACAGGCCACGGAGCGCACCTCGACTCCGGTTTCGGCGTGCAGGCGCTGCGCCGCCTGCAGGAGCGTGTCCGCCGAGCGTGCGTTGATCACCAGGTTGACCCCCTCGAGCGCCAGCGCCCGCGCACAACCATAGCCCAGCCCCTTGCTCGACCCGCATACCAGCGCCCAGCGCCCACTAATTCCCAAGTCCATTCCCTGCTCCTCTCAGTTGAATTTCCTGCTGCCCAGAACCAGCATTCCGGCGATGACTATGGCCGTGCCGAAGAGCTGCTCGGCGGACACCGGTTCATCGAGAAAAATTGCACCCATGGCGATGGTCGCAGCCGGACCGATCATCCCGGTCTGCGACGCCGCCGCAGAGCCGATGCGCTCGACGGCGGTCATGATCAGGAATACTGGCGCCACGGTACACAGCACGGCGTTGATCAGCGACATCCCGTAGACTGGCGCGGGCTGCGACCACAGGGCCCCGGCATCAAGGACTAGCGACTGCACGATGCACGCCACTGCCGCAACCATGCTGGCGTACGAGGTCAGGCGCAAGGCCCCGAGGCGCTTCACCAGTTCCCCGCTGGCCACCAGATATACCGCATATGAGCTTGCGCTGCCGAATACCAGCAGCGACCCCAACGCTACGTTGGAGCCGGTCAGGCTGACATCGTGCCAGAAAACGAAGACCACGCCGGTATAGGCGAGCGCCATTGCGATCCAGTCGCGCGGCTCGATCCGGCGCCGCAGCAGGACTGCCGACAGGAACACCACGATGGTCGGACTGAGGTAGAGGATCACCCGCTCCAGGCCCACCGTAACGTACTGCAGCCCGAGGAAATCGAGAAAGCTCGCGAGGTAGTAGCCGCACAGCCCGATCGCCACCACCCGCCAGCGATCTCCCGGCTGCCACTGCGCCGGTCGGCGTGCCCCGACATACCACGCGACCAGCACGAAGAACGGCAGCGCCATGGCCATGCGCAGCGCCAGGAAAGTCACGGCGTCGATGTTGTAGCGGTAGGCGAGCTTCACGATGATCGCCTTGCCCGACACGAGCATGGCGCCGCTTGCCGCCATTGCCAGCCCGACCAGGAAGCGCCGCCGGGCTTCGGCCGGGGTGCCCGGCTCGACCAGCAGGGAGGGTCTGGATGGCCTAGCGGCGACCACTGCCGGACCCGAAGATCGAGCCCAGCACGCCGCGCACGATCTGGCGCCCGATCGTCGAGCCGATGGTCCGGGCGGCGCTCTTGGCGACCGCTTCGACGAGCGAGTCCTTGCGACCGCTGCCGCTCAACATGCCCCCGAGGATCGAGCCCGTCGACGAAGTCCCACCGCCACGCTCATTCTTGGCGGCGGCAGCCTCGGCAGCGGCCTGGGCCGCCGCTTCGGCCCTGGCACTGGCTGCGGCCGTCAGCATTTCGTAGGCCGATTCGCGATCGAGCGTCTTGTCGTAGACGCCGGCAACAATCGATTTGCGCATCAGCGCGGTCCGGGCCGATTGGTCGATCGGACCGATCTGCGAAGCGGGCGCCATCATGAACGCCCGTTCGACCACCTGAGGACGACCTTTGGCATCGAGCAGCGAGACCAGCGCCTCGCCGACCCCGAGGTCGGTGATCGCCTGCTCGGCGTCGAGCTTGGGATTGGTGCGCATGGTCTGGGCGGCCGCCCGCACCGCTTTCTGGTCGCGCGCGGTGAACGCGCGCAGCGCATGCTGCACCCGGTTGCCGAGCTGCCCCAGGACCGTGTCGGGAATATCGATCGGGTTCTGGGTTACGAAGTAGACACCGACGCCCTTGGAACGAATCAGCCGCACCACCTGTTCGACCTTCTCGAGCAAGGCCTTGGGCGCGTCATTGAAGAGCAGGTGCGCCTCGTCGAAGAAGAATACGATGCGGGGCTTGTCAGGGTCGCCGATCTCGGGCAACTGCTCGAACAGTTCAGACAGCAGCCATAGGAGGAAGGCGGCATAGAGACGCGGCGCGTTCATCAACTGGTCGGCGGCCAGGATGTTGATCACGCCCAGCCCTTCGCCGTCGGTCTGGAGCAGATCGTCGAGGTTGAGCATCGGCTCGCCGAAGAACTGGTCGGCACCCTGGGCGTCCAGCGCCAGCAATCCGCGCTGGATCGCACCGATCGACGCCGCCGAGACGTTGCCGTATTCGGTCGTGAACGAGCGCGCGTTCTCGCCGATGTATTGCAGCATCGCGCGCAGATCCTTGGCGTCGAGCAGCAGCATGCCGCGCTCGTCGGCGATCTTGAAAACCAGTTGCAGCACCCCTTCCTGGGTCTCGTTGAGACCTAGCATCCGCGCCAGCAACAGCGGGCCCATGTCGGAGACGGTGGCGCGCAGCGGGTGCCCCTGTTTGCCGAATACGTCCCAGAGCGTGACCGGGTAGCCCCGGAACTCGGGGGTCGGCAGGCCGAGGCGCTCAAGGCGCTCGGCGAGCTTGGCCGAATTGACCCCAGCCGCCGAGAGTCCGGTCAGGTCGCCCTTGACGTCGGCCATGAAGACCGGCACCCCGATCGTCGAAAACCGTTCTGCGAGTACCTGCAGGGTCACGGTCTTGCCGGTCCCGGTGGCCCCGGTGATCAGGCCGTGGCGGTTGGCGAGCGCCGGCAACAGCGCCAATTCCACTTCGGCGTTGCGGGCTACGGGCAGTGACTGGGAAGGGTTTGCGGTCATGGTTCGGATGGTAAAATTATTGGTTCGACGGGCACGATCCAGGCTTGGATTCTGCCGCATCCCGGCTTCGCGGCGGGAAAACCCCTAAGGCAAAAGGCAGGACGCAATGGCTGGGCATTCCAAGTGGGCCAATATAAAGCACAAGAAGGAACGTTCGGACGCGAAGCGCGGCAAGATCTTCACGCGTGTGATCAAGGAAATCAACGTCGCAGCGAAACTCGGCGGCCCTGACCCGGACTCCAACCCGCGGCTGCGGCTGGCGATAGACAAGGCCTCCGAAGCCAACATGCCCAAGGATACAGTGACCCGGGCGATCCAGCGCGGATCGGGCGACGTCGATGGCGCGAATTACGAGGAGATCCGCTACGAGGGCTACGGCACCGGGGGCGCGGCGATCATCGTCGACTGCCTGACCGACAACCGCACCCGCACCGTCGCCGAGGTCCGCCACGCGTTCTCCAAGAATGGCGGCAACCTCGGCACCGATGGCTCGGTCGCGTTCATGTTCAAGCACTGCGGGCAATTCCTGTTCCCGCCCGGCACCTCCGAGGAAGCGGTCATGGAAGCGGCGGTAGCAGCCGGCGCCGAGGATGTGGTCGGCGACGACGAGGGTGGCGTCGAGGTGATCTGCGCGCCGGCCGACTTCGCCGCAGTCAAGGATGCGCTGGCCAAGGCCGGCCTCAAGGCCGAGATCGCCGAGGTGACCATGAAGGCCCTGACCGAAACCGAGTTCTCCGGCGACGAGGGCGAGAGCCTGCAGACGCTGCTGGACGCGCTCGAGAACCTCGACGACGTCCAGCAGGTCTACACCAACGCAGTGATCGACGCATGATGGCGCGCGCCGCCAGAATCGAAGGAGCCCAGCCATGAAATTGCTCGTAGTCGGCGGCGGCGGACGCGAGCACGCGCTCGCCTGGCGGCTGGCACAGTCACCGCGCGTCCAGAAGATCTACGTCGCGCCGGGCAATGGCGGCACCGCGCGCGAATCGGCGATGGAGAACCTCCCGATCACCGGGATCGAGGAACTCGCCCGGTTCGCCGCCGACGAGGGCATCGCATTTACGGTGGTGGGACCGGAGGCGCCGCTGGCTGCCGGGATCGTCGACCTGTTCCGCTCCCGCGAATTGCCGATCTTCGGACCGACCCAGGCGGCGGCGCAACTCGAGTCCTCCAAGGACTTCGCCAAGGCATTCATGCGCCGCCACGGCATCCCGACGGCCGACTACCAGACCTTCACCGACGCCCAGGCAGCCCGCGACTACGTCGCTGCGCGCGGCGCGCCGATCGTGGTCAAGGCCGACGGCCTGGCAGCCGGCAAGGGCGTGGTCGTCGCCCAGACGGTGGCACAGGCGCAGGCCGCCATCGACGCGATGCTCGGCGACGCCGCGTTCGGCGCAGCCGGCTCCCGGGTCGTGATCGAGGACTTCCTGGCCGGCGAAGAGGCCAGCTTCATCGTAATGGCCGACGGTTCCAACGTCCTGACCCTCGCAACCAGCCAGGACCACAAGCGCCTGCTCGATGGCGACCAGGGTCCAAATACCGGCGGGATGGGCGCCTATTCCCCGGCGCCGCTGGTCACGCCCGAGATCTATGCCCGGGTGCTGCGCGAGATCATTCGCCCGACGGTCGAGGGCATGGCAGCCGAGGGCATCGCGTTCACCGGCTTTCTCTATGCCGGGCTGATGATTGACGCCGCCGGCAAGCCGCGGGCGCTGGAGTTCAACTGCCGGCTCGGCGACCCCGAAGCCCAGCCGATCATGATGCGGATCAAGAGCGATTACGCCACCGTGATCGAACACGCCATCGCCGGCACGCTCGACCAGGTCGAACTCGAGTGGGACCGGCGCACCGCGCTGGGAGTGGTGATGTCGGCGCACGGCTATCCGGCCGACCCGCGCAAGGGCGACCGGATCGACGGCCTGCCGGCCAACGGCAATTCCTTCGGCTCCGACACCATGGTCTTCCACGCCGGCACGGTGGAGCGCGACGGCCACCTGCTGACCAGCGGTGGGCGCGTGCTGTGCGTGACCGTGCTGGCCGACTCGGTGAAGATGGCCCAGGGCCGGGCCTACGAAGTACTGCAGCACATTTCCTTTGACGGCATGCATTTCCGCCGCGACATCGGTCACCGGGCGATTTCCCGGCGCGCCGAAGGCCGCCAGGCGCAGGGCTAGATCGATGAGCGACATCCTTTCCGGGGCCTCACAGGAGCCGCGCATCGCCGAGGTGCGCGATTTCCTGCTGGGACTGCAGCAGAACATCGGCGACCAGCTCCAGGCGCTCGACACCGGGGAATTCCTCTCCGAACGCTGGGAGCGGCCAGCCGGCGGCGGCGGGATCAGCCGGGTCATCGAGGACGGTTCGGTGTTCGAGCGCGGCGGGGTGCTGTTCTCGCACGTCATGGGCAAGTCGCTGCCGGCAACGGCCTCGGCGGCGCGACCGCAGATTGCCGGCCGCAGCTTCGAGGCGATGGGGGTCTCGCTGGTGATGCACCCGCGCAACCCGTTCGTTCCGACCACCCACCTCAACGTGCGCTTCTTCGTCGCGCACGCCCCGGCAGGCAGCGCCGAGTCGCCGGTCTGGTGGTTCGGCGGCGGCATGGACCTGACCCCCTACTATCCGTTCGAAAAGGACGTGGTGCGTTTCCACTCGGCCTGCAAGGAAGCGCTGGCGCCGTTCGGCGAGCACTACCACCCGCGCTTCAAGAAGTGGTGCGACGAATACTTCTTCCTGCCCCACCGCGGCGAACCGCGCGGCGTCGGCGGGGTGTTCTTCGACGATCTCAGCGAACCCGGCTTCGAGACCTCGTTCGCGCTGACCCGCAGCGTTGCCGAGGCCTTCATCCCGGCCTACGTGCCGATCGTCGAGCGCAATCGCGACCGTCCCTACACCGAGCGCGAGCGTGATTTCCAGCTCTATCGCCGCGGCCGCTACGTCGAGTTCAACCTGGTGTACGACCGCGGCACGCTCTTCGGGCTGCAATCGGGCGGGCGCACCGAGTCGATCCTGGTGTCGATGCCGCCGCTGGCCAGATGGCGCTACGACTGGCACCCCGAACCGGATTCGCCGGAGGCCCGCCTCGCCGATTTTCTGCGGCCCCGCGAATGGGTGTGACCCGCGCGGCCGGGCAGCGGCGCCGCATCGGCCTGCTCGGCGGCAGCTTTGATCCGGTTCATGTCGGTCACCTTGCGCTGGGGCGCGCGGCGCAGAGCGCGCTGCTCCTGGACGAAGTGCGCTTCATTCCGGCCGGGATCGCCTGGCAGAAAGGCGGCGCCGCGGCCAGCGCCGATGATCGCGTCGCGATGCTGCAACTCGCGCTCGCCGCCACGCCCGACTGGACCATCGATCACTGCGAGCTGCGCCGCCCCGGCGCCAGCTACACCATCGATACCCTGCTCGAACTGCGTGCCGCGCTGGGCCCGGAACCGGCGCTGGTGCTGCTGCTTGGCGCCGACCAGTTCCGCAACCTGCCGACCTGGCACCGTTTCGCCGAACTGCCGTTGCACTGCCACCTGGCGGTAACGCAGCGCGCCCCGCGCCAGCTCAGTGACCTGCCGGCGGCACTCGAGGAGCTGCTCGCCGAGCGCGGCAGCGACGCCCTGCCCGATACCCCGGCCGGCCGGATCGTGTTCTTCAACATGCCTCCGGTTCCGGTCTCATCGAGCGGCATCCGCGCGCAACTGGCCGCCGGGCAGCGTCCGGCGGAACTGTTGCCGGCGGGAGTTCTCGACTATATTGAACACAATCGCCTTTACCTACGGAGTTAAGCCCGCGGATGGATCTCACCAAGCTGCAACGGATCGTGGTCGACGCCCTTGATGATCTCAAGGCCCAGGACGTTCGCGTCTTCAATACCACCGGCATCACCGGGATGTTCGATCGGGTGGTCATCGCCAGCGGCACTTCCAACCGGCACACCCGTTCTTTGGCCAGCCACGTCGCCGATAAGGTGAAGGCGGCCGGCGGCGAAGTGATCTCGATCGAAGGCGCCGAAACGGGCGAATGGGTGCTGGTCGACGCCGGCGACATCGTCGTGCACGCGATGCAGCCGTCGATTCGCGCCTACTACAACCTCGAGGAAATCTGGGGCGTGAAACCGGTGCGGCTCAAGATCGGGGCGGGGCCGGCCAAGCCCGCGGCCGCGAAGAAGG
>JAHEMI010000046.1:0-2650 GCA_024643785.1 Burkholderiaceae bacterium | reverse complement strand
CAGCAAAGAAGGCGGCACCGAAGAAGGCGGCACCGAAGTCCGGCGCCTCGCCAACGACCGCCAGGGCCAAGGCCAGGCCCGCGGCCACGAAACCGGCGGCGACGCGCGCCAAGGCGCGCTGAGCCAGTCAGCCAGGCGGCTTGCAGCGATGCTGCTCCGGGTCATTGCAGTGGGCACCCGGATGCCAGACTGGGTCGACAGCGCGGTAGCCGACTACACCCAGCGTTTCCCTGCAGACATGAAGCCGGAGTGGCGCGAAGTGCGCGCCGAGCCGCGCAGCCGCAGCGCCGACACCGGACGCTGGCTGGCGCGCGAGGCCGA
Source organism: Burkholderiaceae bacterium (assembly GCA_024643785.1). GTDB lineage: Bacteria > Pseudomonadota > Gammaproteobacteria > Burkholderiales > Burkholderiaceae_E > JAGXFR01. The sequence continues at coordinate 2,329 of JAHEMI010000046.1, read as the reverse complement.
GCGCATCAGGGCGGCGCTGCCCGAGGGCGCCCACATCGTCGTACTCGACGAGCGCGGCGCCGACCTGAGCACGGTGAAGCTGGCGGGCGCACTTGGGCGCTGGCGCGACCAGGCCCGCCCGGTAGCGATCCTCATCGGCGGCCCCGACGGCATCGACCCCGCGCTCAAGGACGCCGCCCACGAGACCATCCGCCTGTCGAGCCTGACGCTGCCCCACGCGATGGTGCGGGTGCTGCTCGCCGAACAGCTGTTCCGGGCCTGGTCGATCATCAGCGGCCACCCCTACCACCGCGCCTGAGAGCGACCCCCGTGCCAGCCACCGACTTCATCTACCTCGCTTCGAAGAGCCCCCGGCGCGCCGAACTGCTGCGCCAGATCGGGGTGCACTTCGAGCTGCTGCTCGACGATGACGAACATGCCGCCGAAGCGCTCGAACATACCCGGCGGGGAGAGGCGCCGGCGGCATACGTGGTGCGCGTCACACTGGCCAAGGCGCAGGCTGCCGCCGACCGGCTGGCGGCGAGTGCGTTGCCGGCGGCCCCGATCCTCGCCGCCGACACCACGGTGGTGCTCGGCTCGCGCATGCTCGGCAAACCCGCCAGCGCCGCCGAGGCCAGCGCGATGCTCAGTGCGCTGGCCGGTCGTACGCACAGCGTGCTGACCGCGGTGGCGCTGGTCCGCGGCGCTCGCACCAGGCATCTGCTGAGCCGCTCGCGGGTCCGTTTCGGGCGCATCACGGCCGCGCAGATCGCGCACTACGTCGCCGGCGGCGAGCCGATGGACAAGGCCGGCGCCTACGCTGTGCAGGGCGAGGCGGCGCAGTTCATCCGGCGCATCGACGGCAGCTACTCCGGTATCATGGGCCTGCCGCTCTATGAGACCGCACGCCTGCTGCGGGATACCGGCACCGGGCGCTAGGCATGGAGAGCGAAGAAATCCTCATCAACCACACGGCACACGAGACGCGGGTCGCGATCGTGGACCAGGGTGTGGTGCAGGAGTTGCACATCGAACGCGCCGCCGCCCGCGGCATCGTCAGCAACATCTACCTCGGCAAGGTCGCGCGGGTGCTCCCCGGGATGCAGTCGGCATTCATCGACATCGGGCTCGAGCGTGCCGCCTTCCTGCATGTCGGTGATCTCTGGCAATCGCGCGCCCACGAACCGGCCCAGACGCTGCCGATCGAGAAGACGATCTTCGAGGGCCAGCCGATCCTGGTGCAGGTGCTCAAGGATCCGCTCGGGACCAAAGGCGCCCGGCTCACCACCCAGATCAGCATCGCCGGCCGGTTGCTGGTCTACCTGCCGCAGGACCCGCACATCGGCGTTTCCCAGCGCATCGAGGACGAGGACGAACGCTCTGCGCTGCGCGCCCGGCTTGGAGCAGTGATGCCGCCCGACGAGAAGGGCGGCTTCATCATCCGCACGCTGGCCGAGGCCGCCGGCAGCGCCGAGCTCGAGTCCGATCTCATGTACCTGCGCAAGTGCTGGCTGGAGATCGTCGCCGGCAGCCACCGCAGCGACATCCCGGCGCTCCTCTACCAGGGCCTGAGCCTGAGCGAGCGCGTGGTGCGCGATCTTAGCGCCGAGGCCACCGAGTCGATCATCGTCGATTCCGACGCCGAGCTGGCGCGCCTGCGCGCGTTCGCCGCCACCTATTCGCCCGACGCCGCCCCCCTGCTGCGCGGCTACCGCGGGGAGCTGCCGCTCTTTGACGTCCACGGGGTCGAAGAGGAGATCGAACGCGCGCTCTCGCGCCGGGTCGAACTCAAGTCCGGCGGCTACCTGGTGATCGACCAGACCGAGGCGCTGACCACGGTGGACGTCAATACCGGCGGCTTCGTCGGCGAGCGCAACTTCGACGACACCGTGTTCAAGACCAACCTCGAGGCGGCTCACGCGATTGCGCGCCAGCTGCGGCTGCGCAATCTTGGCGGGATCATCGTCATCGACTTCATCGACATGGTGACCGACGAACACCGCGAGAGCGTGCTCGCCGAACTGCGCCGCGCGCTGGCGCGCGACCGCACGCGCTCGAACGTCGCTGGCTTCACCACCCTGGGGCTGGTGGAGATGACCCGCAAGCGCACCCGCGAGTCGCTCTCCCACGTGCTGTGCGAACCCTGCCCGACGTGCGATGGCAAGCGCGAACTGAAGACCGCGCGCACCATCTGCTACGAGATCCTGCGCGAGATCCGGCGCGAGGCAACCCAATTCAACCCGCGCGAGTTTCGCATCCTCGCCTCCCAGGCGGTCATCGACCTGTTCCTCGAGGAGGAGGCGCAGCCGCTCGCCGGTCTCGGCGACGCGATCGGCAAGACCATTTCGCT
>JAHEMI010000045.1:17444-20806 GCA_024643785.1 Burkholderiaceae bacterium | reverse complement strand
GTGACAGAAGTCAAACCACAGCAGGAGGCGAAAATGAAATCGACAATCAGCCACAAAGCCGGATTCCTGGCACCGGCAATCCTCCATACCGGATTTGTTCCCAGCAGTGGTGCTGGTCACGTGACTAGCGCGGACACCGTGAGGACGATGCCCAAAGCGACCCACGCCGGCAAGACCACCGCCAGGAACATCGCACTCTTCCTCGCCGCGCCCTTCATCGGCCTGGCCTACATCGTGGCGCTGCCCGTCGTCGGGTTCGCGATGATCGCCCGGATCGCCGTCAGGGCGGCGCTGGCGACCCCGGCCACCGCCTGAGTCGGTACCGGTGGGGCTAGTCTCCTGCCCGCCCGGCTGACCTCAGGGCACAGAGCAGGCGCGCCGCTTCCGGCGCGCCTTTTGCTTGTATCCGCGATCGTCCTAAGGCGCCGCCGGCAGCGACAACAGCTGGCGCGCCTCGGCGACGCTTGCCGGGTGGCGGCCGTAGTTGCCGCACAACCCCACCACCTGCTCGACCAGCGCGGCATTGGACGGTGCCAGTTGGTCCTTGGTCAGACGGATGTTGTCCTCGAGCCCGGTGCGGCAATGCCCCCCCAGTTCCAGCGACCAGTGGGCGAGCTTGAGTTGCCCCGACGCGATCCCGGCCCCGGTCCAGGTCGCGTCCGGTGCCAGCCGCTGCAACGTCCGGGCGTAGAACTCGAACGACTCGCGATCGACCGGCATTGCGTTCTTCACCCCCATCACGAACTGGACGTGCAGCGGGGTCTTGAGGCGCCCATCCTGGGCCATCTTCACGGCCTGGAAGATCATCGACAGGTCGAAGGCCTCGATCTCGGGCTTGACGTCGTACTTGAGCATCTCGGCAGCGAGCCAGTCGACCAGGTCGGGGGAGTTCTCGTAGACCCGGGTCGGGAAGTTGCACGACCCGCTCGCCAGCGAGGCCATGTCGGGACGCAACGACAGCATCGCACCGCGCTCGTGCCCGGTACCCGAGCGTCCGCCAGTGGACACCTGCGTGATCATGCCGGGACAGTGCTTGCGGATCCCCTCGAGCGACCGGGCGAAACGCTCGGGGTCGGCGCTCGTCGTGCCGTCTTCGTTGCGCACGTGCAGGTGCACCAGGGTCGCGCCCGCCTCAAAGGCCTGCTGGGTCGATTCGACCTGCTCGGCAGTGCTGATCGGCACTGCCGGGTTGTCCTTCTTCTGCGGCACCGAGCCGGTAATGGCAACGCTGATGATGCAGGGTGTGGTCATGACTGGCTCCTTGGAACACGACGACGCCCGGCAGATCTCCGGGCGCTTTCGTCACTCGCTAACGAGACTCTTGTATACCACAGGCTCGCCCCTGGACAGCCGCGCTGGCGGCGGTCAGGACGCCGGCGCCTGGGCCTCGAACACGAAACAGGTGGTGGTGGCGTGAGCGTAGAGCCGGCCGTCGGGACCTTCGATCCGGCCCTCGGCGGTGGCCAGCCGATTGCCGCAGTGGATCACCGTTCCCGTGGCGCGCAACGGGCCGGTGCGCTCGGTTGCGGCGCGCACGATGTTGAGACTGAATTCCGCGGTGGTGTAGGCGCGCCCCGCCGGCATCATGGTATGAACCGCGCAACCCAGTGCCGAGTCCAGCAGGGTCGCATACCAGCCGCCGTGCACCGTCCCCAGCGGGTTGTAGTGGCGCAACTGCGGTGTCCCCTGGAATATCGCCCGGCCGCGCTCGACCGCTACCAGCAGGTAATCGAGCGTCTGGGCGATATGAGCAAACGGCAGTTCACCCGCCAGGATCGCCTCCATCACCTCGAGCCCGGTCATTGCGCCCACGGTTGCCGGTGCAATCACCCCCGGAACCGCGCCGCTGGCCTGATGGCGGGCCTGCACCTGCCTGATCTGGGCATCCCACTGTGCCAGTGTCTGCTCCGCTGTCGTCACGCGCCACTCCCCGCCGCAAAGCCGCTAAGTGTAACTTCCGACCGGCGGATCGTGGTCTCACCAAGCACGGAAACCCACAACGATTTAGCATTATCGTTTTGGCCCCCTGCCGGCAGCCCGAAACGTCGCCGGTGACGGCAGCCCACTCACTGCGGAGAAATAGATGCCAGCCCTGCTTCCGAACGTCGATCCCGACGGCCTGCTCGAATACTCGGTGGTCTACACCGACCGCTCGCTGAACCACATGTCGCAGCGTTTCCAGACGGTGATGAAGGACATCTCCGCCATGCTCAAGGAGGTCTACCACGCGCGCTCGGCGATCGTGGTGCCGGGCAGCGGAACCTTCGGGATGGAGGCGATCGCCCGGCAGTTCGCGACCGGCAAGAAAGTGCTGGTGATCCGCAACGGCTGGTTCAGCTTCCGCTGGACGCAGATCTTCGAAATGGGCCAGATCCCGGCGCAATCGACCGTCATCAAGGCGCGCCGCACCGGCGACGGGGCGCAGGCGCCGTTCGCGCCACCCCCGCTCGCCGAAGTCGTGGCGGCGATCAACGCCCAGCGCCCGGACCTGGTCTTTGTCCCCCACGTCGACACGTCGTCGGGGATGATCCTGCCCCACGACTACCTGCGCGCGCTCGCCGCCGCGGTGCACTCGGTCGGCGGCATGCTGGTCATCGACTGCGTGGCCTCGGGCGCGATCTGGATCGACATGGCTGATGTCGGCGTCGACGTGCTGGTCACCGCACCGCAAAAGGGCTGGAGCGGATCGCCCGGTTGCGGCCTGGTGATGTTGAGCGAACTGGCCCGCGAGCGGATCGACTCGACCACCAGCACCAGCTTCGCCTGCGACCTCAAGAAGTGGCTGCAGATCATGGAAGCCTACGAGGGTGGCGCCCACGCCTATCACGCCACGCCACCCACCGACGCGCTGGCCAGCCTGCGCGACGTGATGCAGGAAGCGCGCGCGATCGGCTTTGAAAAGCTGCGCGCCGCGCAACAGGAACTCGGCGACCGGGTCCGCAAGGTACTGGTGGCACGCGGTTTTCCCAGTGTCGCGGCCCAAGGCTTCCAGGCGCCCGGGGTGGTGGTCAGCTACACCACCGATCCCGACATCCAGTCGGGCAAGAAGTTCGTCAATCTCGGCATGCAGATCGCCGCCGGAGTGCCGCTGCAATGCGATGAACCGGCCGACTACCGCTCGTTCCGGGTCGGCCTGTTCGGTCTCGACAAGCTGCTCAACGTCGAGCGCACCGTGGCCACTCTCGAGAGCGCGCTGGATCGCCTGAAATGACCCCGGAGGTCAGGGGTGACGGGTTGCCCCGGCGCCCGTCGCACTGGCCCCTGGTGGTGCGCGTCGTAATGGTGGCCATCGCGGCATTGCTGATCGCGGCGCATTTCCTGCGCGCCGGCAGCACCTTGCTGGTCGCGCTGTCCCTGGCGGC
>JAHEMI010000045.1:0-17344 GCA_024643785.1 Burkholderiaceae bacterium | reverse complement strand
CGTTCGAGCCGGCGGCGCGCATACGCGAGCAGCTCGGCGCATTGCGCGCAGAGCTGCTCGTCGCCCTGTTGTTGATCGGGATGGTGATGGCGGCAATACATGCCCACCATCACCGCGATCGTCCTGACTTCGGTCCTGCGTTTTACAAAGCGCCGGTCGGTAACGAATTCGACCGTTTGCTGGGACGATGCTTGCTGCTGCGCTGCACTATCACTCAGGACAGTTCCCCCTTGATGGCTCGGACCATGGCCGTTCAATACTCCTACGGGCGCTCTTCGGGACGCATTCCGGGCTGATCGGAGTTGCTGCCGGGTTTGCGTCCGTCCTTGCGATCGTCCTTGCGATCGTCCTTGCGCCCGTCCTTGCGGTCGTCGCGGCGATCATCCCGGCGATCGTTCGGCTTCCCGTCGCCGCGCCTTTCTTCCCGGCGCTCGCGAGTCTCGATACGGCGCTGGGCGGGAGCACGACGTTCCCAGCGCACTGGCGGCTCGGCGCGCCGTTCCGGCGCCGGCTTGATTATCACGGTCGGGCCGGAGCGGATGACGGCCCCGTTGCGTCTCTCCGGCGGTCGCTGATAGTAGTAGTGGCGTTCCTGCCGCACCCGCACGTGGCGTTCGCGCCAGTCGGGCACGCCAAAGAAGAAGCCGCTCGAGATGCTGACCGCCGGGCCCCAGCTGAATCCGATGCTCACACCCGGGCGCGGCGCACGGTATGGCACATACCCTGGCCACGGTGCCCACGCCACTGGCGGGTAGGCTCTCCATCCCCAAGTCCCGTAGACAATCAGCGGATCGTAATAAGGCACGTACACCACCAGCGGATTGACCGGTTCGATGATGATCACGCCGCCATCGTAGATGATGCGCTGGCGCTCGTCACTGTAGAGCGAACCGGCAGCTGCCGCGCGCTGGCGCAGGCGCTGGATCGTGTCCATCACATCCTCTTCCTGTGCCAGGAAGGCATCGCCCAAATCCCTCATCCAGTCGAGTTTCTGGTCCATCCGGTCAAGGATGTTGGGGAACGCCACCAGCGACTTGACGCTTTCGTCCCAGTCACGCTCGTCGACCGCCCAGACCGCGTCGTCACCGCGCAACTGGCGATTGGCGCGCGACCAGCGCGCCGCCTCGACCACCTCGATCGGATAGGTCGCGGCCATCATGATCTGCGACAGCAAGGAATCCGGGTAGAGGGCGATCGGCGCCAGCATCTGTTCGAGTTCAGGGTCCTGGAAAGGCCGGGGCGCGGCCACACTGACCCCCGCCTGGGAGAAAGTGAGCAGCGTTACCGCGATCACTGCAAAGAACTTCTTGAAGATACGTCTGTGCAAGGCATACATGGTTTGTTCCTCCTGGCCCATTAACGCGCAATTGCGCATGGCCGGCTATGCCACTTCGGTATCAATTGCTACAGAATGTGACGCGTCCGGGCGCTCGCTGGCGGCCCTGCGCGCCGGACGCCAGCGCCGCAGCAACAGGGCGTTGCTGACCACGCTGACACTGGACATCGCCATCGCCCCGCCAGCGACCACCGGATTGAGCAGCCCGGCTGCCGCCAGCGGTATCCCGATGACGTTGTAGATGAAGGCCCAGAACAGGTTCTGGCGAATCTTGCGGTAGGTCCGGCGCGAGATCGAGATCGCGTCGGCCACCAGCGCCGGATCACCACGCATCAGCGTGATCCCGGCGGTGTGCATCGCCACGTCGGTGCCGGTGGACATCGCGATGCCGACGTGGGCGGCCGCCAGCGCCGGCGCGTCGTTGATGCCGTCGCCGACCATGGCCACGATCTTGCCGCCCGCACCCAGGGCGGCGATCGCCGCCGCCTTCATCTCGGGCAGCACGCGGGCGCGGACTTCGTCGATCCCGAGCGCCGCCCCCACCCGCCGGGCTGCTCCTTCGTTGTCGCCGGTGAGCAGCACGGTGCGCACGCCCAGGGCGCGCAGCGCACTCACCGCGTGCACCGCAGTCGGCTTGAGCTCATCGCCAAAGGCCAGCAGCCCGACCGCTATCGGCTGGTCGCCGGCTATGGCCACGAACGATACCGTTCGGCCCTCGTCCTCGAGAGCCGCGCTCCGATCCGCAAACGCGCCGACGGCGACGCCGCGCTCCTGCATCAGCGCGCGATTGCCAATCAGCATGGTCTCTTCCGCCACCACCCCGACCACACCGCGCCCGGCAACCGCCTGGACCTCGCTCGCCTGCAACGGCATCAGCTGGTGCTGCGCGGCGTATTCGGTGACGGCTCTTGCCAGTGGGTGTTCACTTCCGCCCTGGATCCCGGCAACGGCCGCGACCAGACGGTCGCTGTCGGCGCCAGGCACAACCTCGACGGCGACCAGCAGCGGGCGCCCAACCGTCAGGGTGCCGGTCTTGTCGAAGGCCACGACCCCGATCCGGTGGGCCAGTTCAAGCGCCTCGGCGTCCTTGATCAGGATGCCGTGGCGCGCCGCGACCCCGGTTCCGGCCATGATCGCAGTCGGCGTCGCCAGGCCCAGCGCACAGGGGCAGGCGATCACCAGGACCGCGACCGCGTTGAGCGTGGCGACCGTCCAGTCGCCCTGGACCAGTCCCCAGCCCAGCAGCGTCGCCAGCGCCGCGAGCAACACCACCGGCACGAACACCGCGCTGACCCGGTCGACCAGGCGCTGGATCGGCGCCTTCTTGGACTGGGCATCCTCGACCATCCTGATGATGCGCGACAGTACGGTCTCGGAACCGACCGCACCGACCGCGACTTCGATCCGGCCCTCGCCGTTGACCGCGCCGCCGGTAACCGGATCACCCGGGTGCTTGGCGACGGGATCGCTTTCCCCGGTCAGCAGCGACTCGTCGACGTGGGTCGAGCCAGTGCTGATCTGCCCGTCAGTCGGAATTCGTTCTCCCGGCCTCACTACCACGATGTCGCCCAGCTGAACCCGCGCCAGGGCCACGGTCTGCTCCACACCCTGGCGCAGCACGGTCGCCACCTCCGGGCGCAGCGCCTGCAGGGCCCGGATCGCAGCGACCGTCTTGTGCTTGGCCCGCAGCTCGAGCCACTTGCCGAGCATCACCAGGGTGATCACCACGGCCGAGGCCTCGAAATAGAGATGGGCGTCATGGCCCGCGCCTTGCCCCAGCCACTGGTAGACACTCAGCCCGTAGGCGGCACTGGTTCCGAGCGCCACCAGCTGGTCCATGTTCCCGGCGCCGGCCTTGAGCGCGCGCCAGGCGGCGACGTAGAAGTGCGCCCCGAGCACAAACTGGACCGGGGTCGCCAGCAACCACTGCCATAGCGGCGGCAGGGTGAAGGCAATCCCGAAGGGCTGGAGCACCATCGGCGCTGCCAGCGGCAGCGACAGCAGGGCCGCGACTGCCACCGGCACCCAGGCGGGGAGCCCCGGCGAGATTTCCTGCTCCGCGGCGGATTCGCCGGCCGGACGGCGCTCGCTGGCCTCGTAGCCAGCGGCAACGATCGCCCCGACCACATCTTCAAGGCCGGTCGGGGAACCGGCGGCCACCTGCACCGACGCCACCTCGGTGGCGAGATTGACCGAAGCCGCAAGCACACCGGGAACCTTGCGCAGCGCGCGTTCGACCCGATTCGAGCACGACGCGCAGGTCATGCCGCCGACATCGATCTCGAACTGTGCGCCCGCTGGTCCAGCTTCTTCCAACATCGGGCTGGCCGCCCTGGTGGAAGCATCCATTCTCATCTCCGCTCGCATCACAACCGTGCGAGATTATTCCTTCCCTACTAGTCAACCATGATACTTGCGCCGGTGCATACTTATCCCATCGACCTTTGGAGAAAAGTAGTCATGATCAGCCTCAACGTCACAGGAATGACCTGCCAGCACTGCGTTCAGTCAGTAAAAAAGGCGATCGGCGCGCTCGACGCCAACGCCAAAGTCTCCATCGACCTCCCGAGCGGGAAGGTCGATGTGGAGTCGAACGTGCCGCGCGAAGCCCTGGTCGCGGCAATCGTCGATGATGGCTACGAGGTCGTAGGGGGCTAGTTCCCGGCAAGCTGCCGGGGACCAGCACCCCCACCCTGACGCTCAGGAAATCGCCAGCCGCTTGGCCGCGGCTGAAGCTTTCTTGGGCAGCGTCAGGTCGAGCACTCCGTCGTGGTACTTGGCGGTCGCCTTGGATTCGTCGACCTCGGTCGCGAGCGTGAAGCTGCGTGACGCTGCACCATGGTAGCGTTCACTGCGCAGCACCTTTTCGCCTTCCTTTTCCTCGGACTTGCTCTCGACCTCGGCGGAGATCGACACCACGTTGCCGTCGATCTCGACGTGGATGTCCTCCTTCTTGACCCCCGGAATCTCGGCGCTCACCTGGTAGACGCCGTCGGTTTCCTTGACATCGACGCGAATCCCGAGGGACTCATGGCCCATGATCGGAAACCTTCCCTTGACCAGTTCCGGGAATACTTCGAAGAACGGATCATAGATAGAAAGCCGGTTCATTACTCTCTCCTTTACGGATCGCGGGGATTGGCTTTCCCGCACGCCAAAGATGAGGGCGAGAGCATGAATTTCAAGCGTTCCTAAGCAAGCCCCGGGGCCCCGGGCAAGGCTCCCGGAGAGTCATCTGGCCTAGAGCGCGACCGGCTCCTGGGTCGACTGCCAGGCCACCATCTGCCAGCCCCCGGCGCGGCGCGCCCAGACCTGGAGATACTTCGACTGGATCAGCTTGTCCTTGCCGTTGGAGATCACTTCGATCCCGATATGGCCGTTGACCAGCACCACGTCGCCGATCACGCGAAAGTCGCGGTGCCCCGGCACCAGGGCCTTGTAGACGTAGTGGCGGCTGGCCAGGCGCTCGAGGTATTGCTGCTTGGTTTCATCGGTGCCCGAGGCATGGACGTAGCGCAGATCGTCGCCGATCAGCCCGCCAAGCGCCGCGATGTCGCCGGCGACAGTGGCGGCGAGCCGCTTCTTCTCGAGTTCCTCGATGCGCGCGATGACTTCGGATTCATTCATTGGTCCTGCCTCCCGTTACTGGTTGGCGCCGCGGCCTGTGCCGTGGCGCGGCATTCAGACGCGCTCGATCAGGAGCGCGATTCCCTGGCCGACACCGATGCACATGGTGCACAGTCCATAGCGCCCGCCGGTGCGCTGCAGCTGGTTGAGCGCGGTCAAGACCAATCGCGCCCCCGACATGCCCAGCGGGTGCCCGAGCGCGATTGCGCCGCCATTGGGGTTGACCCGGGGATCGTCGTCGTCGAGGCCGAGCAGCCGTAGCGTCGCCAGCCCCTGCGCCGCGAACGCCTCGTTGAGTTCGATCACATCGAGCGCGTCCAGTGCGATGCCGGTGCGTGCCAGCAGCTTCTGCGTCGCCGGCGCCGGGCCGATGCCCATGATCCGCGGCGCCACCCCGGCGGTGGCCATGCCGATTACCCGTGCCCGCGGGGTCAGGCCGTGCGCCCGGGCCGCCGCCTCGGAAGCGACGATGATGCCGGCAGCGCCGTCGTTGACCCCGGAGGCATTCCCGGCCGTGATCGAGCCGTCGGCGCGCACGAACGGCTTGAGCTTGCGGAGCGCTTCGATGGTGGTGTCGCGCGGGTGTTCGTCGCGTTCGACGACCACCGGGTCACCCTTGCGCTGGGGAATCTCGACCGGAACGATCTCGGCGTCAAAAAACCCGCTGCGCTGCGCCGCCGCGGCCCGCGACTGGCTGCGCAGTGCGAACTGGTCCTGGTCCTCGCGCGCGATCTGGTAGTCGGCGGCAACGTTCTCGGCGGTTTCAGGCATCTGGTCGACGCCGTAGATCTTGCGCATCAGCGGGTTGATGAAGCGCCAGCCGATGGTCGTGTCGTAGACCGCGTTGTTGCGCGCAAATGCCGCATCGGCCTTGGGCATCACGAACGGCGCCCGCGACATGCTCTCCACTCCGCCGGCAATCCCGAGCTCGAGCTCACCGGCGCTGACCGCGCGCGCCAGCGTGCCCACGGCGTCCATTCCCGAGCCGCACAGGCGGTTGACCGTGGCGCCGGGAACCTCCTGGGGCAGTCCCGCCAGCAACAGCGCCATCCTTGCAACGTTGCGGTTGTCCTCGCCCGCCTGGTTGGCGCAACCCATGACCACATCTTCGATCGCCGCCGGGTCCAGGCCCGGGTTGCGCGCCAGCAGCGCGCGCAGCGGGATTGCCGCGAGGTCATCGGTACGCACGCTGGCCAGCGAGCCGCCGTAACGGCCGATCGGGGTCCGGACCGCATCGCAGATAAACGCTTCACTCATCATTGCACTCCCAAGGTATCGCCTGCACCCGGCGCCGCCCGCATGGGCACGCCGCTCAATTTGCACAACTCTTCCAGTTCCAGCCCCGGAACCCACTCCAGCGCCACCAGGCCGTCAGCGGTCACTTCGATCACCGCCAGATCGGTGTAGATCCGACTCACGCAGGCAACGCCGGTGAGCGGATAGGTGCAGCTCGCGACCAGCTTGCTCTCGCCGCCGCGGGTCAGGTGCTCCATCATCACGAACACCTGCCGCGCACCGACCGCGAGGTCCATTGCGCCACCCACCGCCGGAATCGCGTCCGGGGCGCCGGTATGCCAGTTGGCGAGGTCGCCGTTGACCGACACCTGGAAGGCGCCGAGCACGCAGATGTCGAGGTGCCCGCCGCGCATCATCGCGAACGAGTCGGCATGGTGGAAATATGCCCCGCCCGGCAGCAACGTTACCGGCTGCTTGCCGGCGTTGATCAGGTCGCCATCCTCGGCACCGGGCGCCGGAGCCGGTCCCATCCCGAGGATGCCATTCTCGCTGTGGAGCACGATCTCGCGTCCGGCCGGCAACTTGTCGGCCACCATGGTCGGCAGCCCGATCCCGAGGTTGACGTAGGCGCCCTCGTCGATGTCCCGGGCAACCCGGGCCGCCATCTGCTCACGCGTCAGCCGCTTCATCGCTGCGCCTCCTTCCTGGAGCCGGCGGCGAGGCCCGCCGGCGGGATGCAGACCACCCGCTTGACGAAGATCCCGGGTGTTACGACGGCTTCCGGATCGAGTTCGCCCAGCTCGACGGTCGCGCTAACCTGCGCCACCGCGCAGCGCGCGGCACTCGCCATGATCGGCCCGAAATTGCGCGCCGCCTTGCGATAGACCAGGTTGCCCCAGCGGTCAGCGCGCTCCGCGCGGATCAGCGCGAAGTCGGCGTCGATCGGGTACTCGAGCACGTAGTTGCGGCCATTGATGACCCGCGTTTCCTTGCCCGCGGCGAGCGTGGTGCCGAATCCGGTCGGGGAGAAGAACGCGCCGATGCCGGCACCGGCGGCCCTGATCCGTTCGGCGAGATTGCCCTGGGGCACTAGTTCGGTCTCGATCGCGCCCCGGCGGTAGAGATCGTCGAAGACCTGGGAATCGGCCTGGCGCGGAAACGAGCAGACGATCTTGCGCACCCGTCCCGCCTTCAGGAGCGCCGCCAGCCCGGTCTCGCCATTGCCGGCGTTGTTGCTGACCACCACCAGGTCGCGCGCGCCCTGGTCGATCAGCGCATCGATCAGCTCATGGGGCATCCCCGCCCCGCCAAAACCGCCAATCAGGATGGTCGCGCCGTCGGGGACATCAGCCACCGCCGCCTGCGCCGACTCCACAATCTTGTTGATCATCTCCAGCCCTCGTAAGCCTGGTGCGCGCCGCCAGCCGGGCGCAACCTCAAAGTTTACCCGCCGCGCGCCGTGCGGCGTCGGCATCGGCGGCATCGACGTCCGCACGCAGCCAGCGCAGCAGGGCCAGGCCCGGCAAGGCGGTCAACACCGTGACCAGGAAAAACGTCGGCCAGCCCCAGGTCGCGACCATCACACCGGCAGCCGGACCGACATAGACCCGGCCGACCGCGGCGAGTGCCGAGAGCAGCGCGAACTGCGCCGCCGAGAAGCGCCGATCGGTGAGCGACATCAGGAACGCCACGAAAGCCGCAGTGCCCATGCCGCCGCAAAGATTCTCGACGCCGATCGCACTGGCCATCAGCACGAAACTCTTGGGCAGCACCGCGAGCAGCCAGTAGCCGAAGTTGGACACTGCCTGGAGCAGACCAAAGAGCATCAATGCCGAATAGAGCGGTCGCCGGGCGAGCCAGGCGCCACCGGCAAGGGCGCCGACGATGGTCGCGGCCAGCCCAAGCACCTTGTTGACCGCGCCGACCTCGGTGACGCTGAAGCCGGCGCCACGGATCAGGAAGGTGGTCGAGAGGCTGCCCGCGAAGGCGTCGCCGAGCTTGTAGAGCACGATCAGTGCGAGCAGCGCGAGCGCGTTGCGGCGCTCGAAGAACGCATCCCAGGGCGCCACGAAAGATGGGAAGCCGGACCAGCGCGCCGCCCGCAACGCCGCCGCAAAAGCGACCAGCATCGTGGCCGAGTTGTAGGCCAGGCGCGCGAAACCGTCGCCGCCGACCCAGTCACCGGAGAGCCAGCGCAATGCCAGGAACACGCCCGCACCCGCGCCCACCAGCGCTGCGAAACCGCGCAACTCGACCCCGACCGGAGCCCTGTTGACTTCGGGTCGGGGCAGTCGCGGCACCAGCATGCTGACGATGGTGAACAGCGCGAAGATCAGGGCCATCAGGCGGTAAGTGTTGGGCCAGCCCAGCACCTGGTCGGCGAGGATCAGCGCCAGGCCGCCGGAGACGATCATCGCGATCCGGTAGCCGAGCACCGAGACCGCCGCGCCGGCGCCGCGCTCGGCCGGTTCCAGCAGATCGCTGCGATAGGCGTCGAAGACGATGTCCTGCGACGCCGAGAGGAACGCGATCGCCACGGCGGCCGCGCCCACCAGGCCGATCTGGCGAGCCGGATCGAGCATGGCCATCGCCAGGCAAGCCAGGGCCAGCCCGGCCTGGGTGACGATCAGCCAGCCGCGCCGGCGGCCGATGCGTGGCGGCTCAAAACGGTCAACCAGCGGCGCCCAGACGAACTTGAAGGTATAGGGCAGGCCGACCAGCGCGAAGAAGCCGATGGTGCGGATATCGACTCCCTCGACCGTCAGCCAGGCCTGCAGCGTCCCGGCGGAAAGCGCCAGCGGCAGGCCGCTGGCGAAACCCAGCGCCAGCATCGCCGCGATGCGGCGGTTGGCAAAGACATCGAGGATCGGGTGGCGGGCCGGGTTGGCCGGCGACGTGGGGCGCAAGTTGAGGCGCCCTCAGCCGGTGATCTTGCGCAGCAGCGCCCGCGCTCCCAGGCGCAGTTTCTGGGCCAGGCTGAAGCGGCTGAAATTGGTCTTGACCGCGCCCTGAGTGAAGGCGGTGCGCTTGGTGTAGTCGATCTGCACATCGACGATCACCGGCCAGCCGCCCGCCGCCGCCCGGCGTGCGCGTTCGACGCCAGACTCGATCTCGTCGTTGTTGGCGATCGTCACGAAGGCGGCGCCGGTGGCCAGCGCAACCCCTTCGACCTGCAGTGCGCCCAGCGCCGAACAAGACTTGCGGTTGAAGGTGATTTCCTGCGCCTGCGCGATCTGGGAGAGCTCGCCGTCGTGGAACACGTAGTAGACGATGCCCAGGCCCTGGCGGGCGGCGGTGGCAATCTCCATGCAGGTCATCATGAACGCGCCGTCGCCGACGATCGCGAACACCTCGCGCTCGGGCTGCGCGAGCTTGGCGCCGATCGCCGCCGGTACCGCATAGCCCATGCAGTTGAAGTCGGTCGGCAGGATGAACGACCGGGGCGAGTGCACCGGGAAAAGTTCCGCGGTCAGATAGGTATGGTTGCCGTCGTCGACCACCGCGATCGCGTCGTCAGGGACGGCGTGGCGCAGGGCAGCGTAGAAGCGCCCCGGATTGACCCGCTCCTTGCTGTCGTGCTCGAGCCACTCGTCGTGGTAGGCCCGCTTGTCGCGGGCGATCGCCGCATGGAGCGCATCGTTGCGGGGCCGCGGCGCGGCCTCGCCGCCCCCCGTTTCGTCATTCGAGAGCGCCTGCCAGAGCGCTTCGAGTCCGGCGCCGGCATCGCAGGCCAGCTCGATCTTCGCCGGATAGTTGGCGTTGAAGACCCGCGAGTCGATGTCGAGGTGGATCAGGTTCTCGGGCACCTGGACCCCGAAACTGCCGGTGGCGATCTCGGAGAAACGCGCGCCCACCGCCAGCAGGCAGTCGCAGTCCTTGAAGGCGTTGCGCGCCGCCGGCACTGCCGCCGGCCCGAAACCGAAACCGACGTGCAGCGGGTGATTCGCCGGAAATGCCGACAAACCCTGGAGCGTGGTCGCCACCGGCGCCTGGAGATGGTCGGCGATCTTCCTCAGCGTCGCGGTCGCGTCGCGCGCGCCCCAGCCGGCGAAGATCGCCGGTCGGCGGGCCGCGCGCAGCAGCGCTGCGGCCTCGGCAAAGCGCGCAGCCGCTGGCAGGGGCGGCGCCTCGGGTGCGCCGGGAACGTATTTCGGGATTTCGCCGACTTCGCCGGCGAACAGTTGCAGGTTGACCGGCAGTTCCACGAATACCGGTCCGGGCACCCCGCCAGTGGCAATGCGATGGGCCTCGAAGATCGTCGCCATCACACGCTCATGGCTGTCGACGCGAAACACCGCCTTGGTGAGCGGCGCTACGAACGCCAGCTGGTCGATCTCGTGGAGCTGGTAGCGCCGGTCGGTATCGGTGCGAATCCCGCCGCAGATGACCAGCATCGGGATGCCGTCGAGAAAGGCCTCGGCGATGCCGCTGGCCGCGTGGGTGACGCCGGCGGCCGGGACGATCACGATGGTGCCGATCGAGTCCGAGACCCGGCTGACCGCGTCGGCCATGAACGCCGCCCCGCCCTCGTGGGTGACGAGCACCGGCGTGATCAGCTTGGAACTGTTGAGTTCATCGTAGAGCTCGGTGTTGTGGACCCCCGGAATGCCGAAGGTGTGGCGCACTCCAAGTTGCTCGAGGGCCCGCACGGCGAGCCAGGCGGCAGTCTTGTTCATGGTTGATTCCCGCTTGATGTTCCGCTGATCGCCCGACCGGCAATCCGTCCACCGAGGATACAGCCTCCCAGGAACCCGCCCTCCAGGCCGCGCAGGCCGTGCATTCCGCCGCCGCCGAAGCCGGCAGCCTCGCCGGCAGCGAACAGTCCGGGGATGGGCTCGCCAGCGGCGTCGAGCACCCGGCTCGAGAGGTCGGTCTGGATACCGCCGAGCGATTTCCGGCTGATCACGAACTCGCGGATCGCCACCAGCGGCAGCGCGCCATCGTCGACGATGCGTTGCGAACTGGCGGTGCGCACCCGGTCGCCACGCCAGGCCTTCATCGCCGCGATCCTGGCGAGCTGGGGATCGTCGTAGGGCGCACCGCGCGCCACCGCCGTGTCGTAACGGCTGACCGCGGCGGCAACGCGTTCGAACTCCACGGCCTCATCGCCATTGGCGCGGTTCATCGCCGCGACCAGTTCGCGCAGGTTGGGCGCGACCACGACGTCGGCGCAGTTCTCGGTCAGCTGGCGATAGAGCCAGCGGTTGCCAAGCAGCAGGTCGCGCAGCGTCGCCAGGATCTTGCGCTGGCGCATCGAGGGGTTGAATTCCGCACCCGAAATGGCCAGTTCCTTCAACGCGATGCGCCGGTTCAGCAGCTGCCAGGAATACTGCCGCTCCTGCGCGCACACCCGGGTTACCAGTTCCCTGGTGTCCAAGCCGCTCATCATCGGTTCCGGCCCGATCCGCTCGCCCCGCCAATCGAGCCACAGGGCCGAACGCGGCGGCACTACCGAGAGGCCGTGGTCGGGCTTGCGCGGCCGCCAGTGGTGTACGCCCGAGGCGTAGTTCCACATCCGGTCGAGATTGGTCAGGCGGGCGCCGTGAGCTTGTGCGGCATCGTGCAGCGTACCGTCGGCAAAGCGGTGCGAGCCGTTGAGGATGGTCGCCGGCGGCGTCCGCCAGTCGGCATGCCAGTGGCGCCGGACCCTCTCGATGCTGCCATTGATTCCACCCGCCGCCACCAGCACGCAGGGGGCGCTGGCTTCGAACGGCGTGCCGTCCTCCTCGAGCGCGCCGGCGCAGCCGCTGATGCTGCCGGCGCTGCTGACCAGTTGTTCGACGCGGTGGCCGAAGGCGATTTCGAGGCGGTCGCGGCGCGGATGGCCCTCGAGCCGGAGCAACAGCCGCCGCACCAGCTCGAAGCCGGTACCCCAGACCATGTGGAAGCGCGGCACCGAGTTGCCCTGGGTGGCGCCGCCGCGTTCGATCCAGTGCGGCACCGGGAAAAATGAGACCCCGCGCGCCTTGACCCACTGATAGACGTCCTCGTGGCAGCGCTCGACGTAGGCTTCCGCCCAGCGCCGCGGCCAGAGGTCGTCGGCGGTGAATTCCGCAAAACTGGCCCAATCGGCATAGGCCAGGGCCGGGGTGTCGTGGACGCCGGCGCGCCGTTGCTCGTTGCTGCCGACCACAAAGATGCCGCCGAAGCTTTCCTTGGCCAGCCCGCCGAAATTCTCCTGCCGGTCGCGATCAAGCAGGATCACCCGCTGCCCGGCGTCGAGCAACTCGAGGCAGGCACAAATACCCGCCAGTCCGGCGCCGATCACGATCACATCACCAGCATAGCTGCGCATCCAGTCTCCTTGGCTCACGTCACTGCGGTGCCTGCGGGGGAGCCGCAGGCTTCATGATAGCGCCCGGTGCCATCTCTGGCTCAGTCGAGCGTGCGCTTGAAGGTACGCAGCCCCAGGGCCAGCACGGCCGCCATGAACAGCATGATTGGCCAGATATGGCTCCAGAGCATTTCCGGGCCGTTGCCCTTGAGCAGAATGCCACGGACCAGCACCAGGAAATGGGTGAGCGGCAGGATGCTGCCGATCACCTGCGCCCACTCGGGCATGCCGCGGAACGGAAACATAAAGCCGGAGAGGATGATCGACGGCAGGAAGAAGAAGAAGGTCATCTGCATCGCCTGGAGCTGATTGCGGGCGATCGAGCTGAAGGTAATGCCCAGCGTCAGGTTCGCGCAGATGAAGAGCAGCACGACCGCATAGAGCAAGGTGATGCTGCCGATCATCGGCACGTCGAAGATCCAGCGGGCCGCAAGAAGAACGAGCGTGACCTGGATCAGGCCGATCATGATGTAGGGCACGATCTTGCCGGTCATCACCTCGAACGCCGTGGCCGGCGTGGCCAGCAGGTTCTCGAAGGTGCCGCGTTCGCGCTCGCGTGTCATGGCCAGCCCGGTCATCAGCACCATCGTCATCGTCAGGATCACGCCGAGCAGGCCTGGAACGATATTGAACGCCGTGACCCCCTCGGGGTTGTAGTAGCGCTGCAACCGCAGGTCGATCTGCCCGACGCTGCCCGCTCGGGCTGCGGCAACGGCAGCACCGCCGACCGGCGCCGCGGTCCCGCTCGCAGCACCGGTGCCACCGGCGAAGGCACCGGCGTCCCGGGCGCCCCGCACGGCTCCGGGCAGGTCACGGACGAAGGCCTGGCCGGCAAGCCGCTCGAGCACCGCGGTTGCGCCACCGAGAGCCGCCGGGTCGCTGGCGTCGGCTTGGACCAGCAACGTCGGCCGGTTGCCGCGAACGAGTTCGCGGTGGAACCCCACCGGGAAGGTCACCACGAACTGCACGTCGCCATGCGCGAGCAATTCGCGGCCCTGGGCTTCGCCCGCGACCGAGCCAACGATCCGGAAGTAGCCGCTGTTCTCCATCGCCGCCACGAAGGAGCGGGCGGCCGGGCCGGGGTCGGCCATCACCACCGCGGTCGGCAGGTGGCGGGGATCGGAGTTGATGGCATAGCCAAAAAGCAGCAGCTGGATGAACGGAATGCCCACGATCATGCCGAAAGTGAGCCGGTCACGGCGCAGCTGGATGAACTCCTTGATCAGGATCCCGAGCCAGCGCGAGAGCGAGAAACCGTTCCCCATCGCGCTCATGACCTAGCCCTGGGGTTCATCGGAGACCCCCTGCATCAGGTGGATGAAGGCGTCTTCCAACGACGGCTCAACCGCTCGGAGCGTGAGATCGGAGCGCTCGCGCAGCGGCGCGAGGCTCGCCGCCAACGCGTCCCGGTCGGGGCCGCTGACGTGCAACGCCGATCCAAAACTGGCAACCTGGCCCACCGCCGGCAATGGCCGGAGCCGGCCGGCCAGCCCGGCGATACCTTCGCCGCGCAGCTCAAAGGTGTGGAGGCCCTGAGCGGCGACGATCTGCTCCGCGGTGCCAGCGGCCAACAGATCCCCGTAGGCGATATAGGCGAGGCGGTGACAGCGCTCGGCCTCGTCCATGTAGTGGGTCGATACCAGGACCGTGATACCGGTATCGGAGAGGTGGTGGATCTCCTCCCAGAAGTCGCGCCGCGCCTTGGGATCGACACCGGCGGTCGGCTCATCGAGCAGCAGCAGCCGCGGCTTGTGCAGCAGGCACGAGGCGAGCGCCAGGCGCTGCTTCCAGCCTCCCGACAGGGTGCCGGCGAGCTGATCGCGCCGCGAAGTCAGGCCGAGCTCATCGAGCGCCTCCGCGACCACTTCCCGGCGCTGCTTCATCCCGAACATCCGAGCCACGAAATCAAGGTTTTCGGCGATAGTCAGGTCGTCCCACAGCGAGAATCTCTGCGTCATGTAGCCGACTTCGCGCTTGATGCGCGCGGCTTGCGCGATGACGTCGAACCCCAGGCAGGTGCCCTGGCCGCTGTCGGGTGTCAGCAGCCCGCAGATCATCCTGATCGAGGTGGTCTTGCCACTCCCGTTGGGGCCGAGGAAACCGTAGATCTCGCCTTCCTCGACCCGCAGCGCCAGGTCCCTGACGACGTGCTTGCCGTCGAAACTCTTGTTGAGGCCACTGACATCGATGGCGTAACTCATCGCCGCTGCTCCGCTCGCACACCCTCCGTGAAAGGCTTCACTGCGGCCGCGCCCCGGGGTGAACCTCGACCGGCAGTCCGGGGCGCAAGCTGCCCGCATCACCCTCGTCGGGGCGCGCTTCGATCCGGTAGACGAGCTTGGCGCGGCTCTCGCGGCTGAAGATCACCGGCGGCGTGTACTCGGCCTGGGTGCCGATGAACTCGATCTTCGCCGTGATCGGTGCCGGGCAGCCATCACAGGTCGCCTTGATCAGCTGTCCCGGCCGCAGCGTCGCCAGCGCTGTTTCGGGAACGAAGAAGCGGATCAGTCGCCGGGCGTCGGACAACAGGCTCACTACCGGCGAACCGGCGGGCACCCATTCGCCGGGACGGAAATAGGTGTCGGCGATCTCGCCGGCAACCGGCGCCGCCACGGTCTTGCGCTCAAGCCGCCAGCGGGCCTGCGCGACGCGCGACGCGGCGGCGGCGGCTTCGGCCTCGGCGCCGAGCACCTCGGAGTGCCGGCCCAGCGCCGCCTGCAGGGTCGCGAGTTGTCCCCGGAGCGCCTCGACTTGCGCGCCGGCCTGATCACGCGCCGCCATGGCCTGGTCGAGACCCGCCGCCGAGATATAGTTGCGGCTCGCCAGGGCCTGCTGCTGCGCCAGTTGCGCCTGTGCCAGCTGGAGGGCCGATTCCGCGGCCCGCAACTGCGCGGCGAACACCGCAATCTCGGAAGGTCGATGTGGCGCGCGCAGGTTCGATGCCCGCGCCTGCGCCGACTTCGCACCGGCCTGCGCCTCTTCCAGGGCCTGCGTTTCCGGTTCGGCGGCGACAGCGAAGACCAGCGCCCCGGTTGCGACCCGCGTGCCGCGCGCCACGTCGAGGCTCGCGAGGTAACCACCCTGCGGGGCTGACAGGTAGAGGTACTCACCTTCGATATAACCGGCAAAGGTCCCCGGCTCTTCGCGTTGGCAGCCGCCAACCAGCAGCGCAAGCGCCGCTACCCCCGCCAACCATCCGCATACTCGCTGCGACCGCATCATTGCCACGTCCCCTGCCGGTTCGATTCTGTCACTGCAGCCCCTCGGCCGCGATGCGCGCGCCCTCCACACCGGCGGTAGCGCGAAGCTGTGTCGTTAGAAAAGCAAGCAATTCTTCCAGCGCCTCAGCGTCCACCGAGTACCTGAGGAAAGTCCCTTCACGACGCACCCGCACCAAACCTTCCTGGCGCAATTTCTCGAGGTGATGCGACAGTGTTGAACCGCCAATGCCCAGTTCCCGGGCGATCTCGCCGACCACCAGGCCATGCACGCCGGCACTGACGAGGAGTCCCAGGATGCGCAGCCTTGGCTCGGTGCCGATGGCGCCGAAACGGCGCGCGAATGTGGTGAGGTCGGCGGGGGCGTGGGTCATGGCGGCGGCATGAAGCTGATTTATATTTCGATGATACTCAAAAGATAGAAACAATCAAGTATTCCGCCTTGGCAAAGGGTGCTAATCAGGACCAATGAGATGATCGCGGTACACTCGCGGCCAACCGACCTGGAGACAGGAAGCCGGGTGCGGATCCCTCCGACAACCAAGGACTGGAAATGAAGCAAATTATGAAATTGATGGTGGCGGCTCTCGCCTTGATCAGCGTCAACGCCGTTTGGGCCAATCCCAAGGCAGCCGCTGCTGCGCCGGCGGCAGCGTCGGCGCCCGCAGCGGCGTCAGGAATCAGCGGCGAGGTGCTCGAGGTACACGATGTCGAGTCCTATACCTACCTGCGCGTGAAGACCGCCAAGGGCGATATCTGGGCCGCAGTGCCCAGCGCCAAGCTCGCCAAGGGCGACAAGGTCACGCTGTTGAGACCGATGACGATGACCAACTTCGAGAGCAAAACGCTCAAGAAGAAGTTCGACACGATCCTGTTCGCCACCCTGGCCGGCAGCGGCGCGCCCAGCGCCACGGCCCCGGCCGCGGCGGCGCCCAGCGCTCCGATCAAGGTCGCCAAGGCCACCGGAGCGGGGGCCTACACCGTCGCCGACGTGATCGCCAAGCGCACCGAACTCAAGGGCAAGCAGGTGCAGATCCGCGGCCAGGTGGTCAAGTTCACGCCTGGGATCATGCAGCGCAACTGGGTCCATCTCCAGGACGGCTCGGGCACGGCAGCGGCCAAGAACCACGACATCCTGGTGACGACGCTCGACTCGACCAAGATCGGCGACGTTGTGCTGGTCAAGGGCGTGGTCGGCAACGACCGCGACTTCGGCTCCGGCTATACCTACCCGGTGCTGGTCGAGGAAGCCAAGCTGCAGAAGTAGATGACAGTCGGGCTCACAGCCCGACAGCGTAGTCGACGCTGAGCGGCGCGTGGTCGCTGAAGCGTTCGTCCTTGTAAACCGCGGCGGCGCGCGCCGTCGCGGCAATGCCCGGGGTGGCAACCTGGTAGTCGAGCCGCCAGCCGACGTTCTTGGCCCAGGCCTGACCGCGGTTGCTCCACCAGGTGTAGCTCTCGCCGGTGGCCTCGGGATGCAGCCGGCGGTAGACATCGACCCAGCCGGCTTCGTCGAACACCCCTGACATCCAGGCGCGTTCCTCGGGCAGGAAGCCGGAGTTCTTCTGGTTCGACTTCCAGTTCCTGAGGTCC
>JAHEMI010000131.1 GCA_024643785.1 Burkholderiaceae bacterium | reverse complement strand
GACTTGTAATGTCGAGCTGGCCCACCGAGGAGCGCACCGGGTAGAGGTAGGGTTCGCCACTAGAGGACGTGGTGACGCCATGCAATGCGCTGACACTGTCCGCCCCGCCCACCGCAAAGGCATAGCTGCAAACGCGCCGGATGCGTTCGCGCAGCGGCGGATGGGTTTGCGACCAGCCGTTCGCGCCGCGCTCGTTGGCGAACCACAGATGTGCCGCGATTTGCGCGTATCCGCCCAGACGCCGCTGGCTGCCGGCGCCAAGAATCTTGCGCAGTGCGCCCGCAAGGGCATCGGTGCGGCGCGTCAGCTGGACCGCTCGGGCGTCGGCCAGATACTCGCGCTGGCGACTCACGCCAGCCTGAAGGGCGATCGCCGCCAACCGTCCCACGGAGCCGATCGCAATCAGCGCGACGCCCATGAGCGCCAGCATCGGCCAAGCGAAGGTAGTCCGGCGAAAATGGTGCCGCGAACTCAGCGTGCCCTGCATCAGGCTGGCGCCGAGCAGGCCGAGCGAACAGAACCCGTAGAGCCCGCCGGCCAGCCTGGTGTGCAGCGCCACGTCGCCGTGGAGCACGTGGGCAACTTCGTGGGCCACGACCGCCTGCAACTCGTCGCGCTGCAGGCTCTCGAGCGCCCCGCTGGTGACCACGATTGCAAACTGGCCGGGCCTTGATCCGGCCGTCAGCGCATTGATCGAGGGATGGGCCAGCACGAAAACCTCCGGCACTGCCATCCCTGCGGAGACCGCGATTTCTTCCACGACGTTGCGCAGCCGGCGCTGCAATGGCTGGTACTCGTCGAGGTGCCGGGCGCCAAGGCGCAGCGCCAGTGCGGCGCCGCCTTCACGCAGCCGCAGGATCTCGAGCCAGGCGCCACCAACGACCACGAGCAGCACCGCCAGGGTGTTGGTCAGCCAGAAGTGACGCGGGGGGCCGAGTTCGCCCAGGAACAGGCGCCAGACCAGCCAGGCGGCGACGTTGGTCGCCAGCACCACCGCGACCAGCGCCACCACGAACAACGCCGCCAGGCGGCGGGACTGTTTGAGAGCCCTGGCCTGCCCGGTGTAGAAATCCATGGTGATGTCCGTCAGCGGCGGTTCGGCGCCGCGCTCAGAGCGTGACCGGCACTGCTGCCGCTTCCGCGCTCGAGTGCGTGGCGCGCATCATTGCCGCCCGTCGAAATCCGGTAATGGTCGCGACCAGCGACGCCGGGAAGATCTCAATTACGTTGTTGTAGCTCAGAACCTGGTCATTGAAGGCCTGGCGCGCAAACGCGATCCGGTTCTCGGTCGAGGACAGTTCCTCGGTCAGCCTGGCGACGGTGTCGTCGGCGCGCAGTTCAGGGTAGGACTCGACCAGCGCCAGCAGCCGGCCGAGTTGTCCGCCCAACTCGCCCTCCGCCGCTTCGAGAGCCGCGAGGGCCGCTCCGCCCACCGCCTTGCGCGCGCTGGCGACCTGGGCCGCGACCGCACGTTGGCGGGCGGCGGTGACCGCCTCGAGCGTTTCACGCTCATGCGCAAGATAGGCGCGGGTCGCCGTTACCAGGTTCGGCACCAGGTCGTGTCGACGCTTCAACTGCACGTCGATCTGCGCGAAGGCGTTCTCCAGCCGATTGCGGGCGGCAACAAAGGCGTTGAACCGGACCACCGCCCAGAACAGCGGAGCCACCAAAACGACCAGCAGGATTATCAAACCAGTGGACATCGGATAGTTCACCCATCAGAGTTGTTTCCAATGGTTGAATTTTCCGACTAAATCACACTCCTGGGGCGACGCGCGCGGGCCATCGGTCAGGCTGGTGCGCGCGTTTATCCGTCCGCGCGCATTTCTACGCTATGAGCGCTTGCCTTCGATCTCGCGTTTGATCCTGATCAGTTCCTCGTCGCTGATGGTTTCGAAGACTGTCACGACGCGCGCCACGCCACTAACCCTGCTGGCGATATCGGCTGCGGCCGTGCCCTCATTGGCGGTGACGATGCCCATCAGGTAAACGACGCTGGCTTCGGTGATCACCTTGATGGTGTTCGCCTGAACCCGATTGGAGTCGAGCAACGCCGTCTTGACCCGCGTCGTAACCAGCGTGTCGCTGGCCGCTACCCCCATCGACACCCGCCCTGAAACCTGCAGTTCATTGTCGACCGAGCGCACGTTGTCCATGCGCGAGATGACCTTCGCGGCATTGCTCTTGTCCTCGGCGCTGAGCACCTGGCCGGTGAGCAACACCTTGCGGTTGTAGCTCGTGATGCTGATGCCATCAGCGTGGCGCATCGATTCGCTCAGGCGATTCTTGCCCTTCAGTTCGATCAGCTCGTCCTCGGTCTGGGCGCCGACAGTGCGGCGATCAAGCGCGGAGAGCGTGCCCATGGTTGCACCGGCACCGACCAGAAGCGGAGCGCAGGCACTCAAGGCGAAGCCGGCCGCCACCAGAGACGCAACCAATCCAGCCTTCCATGTCTTTCTCATCTTTCCTCCGTTTTTCGTCACCCGGTTGTGACCGCGCTGATCATGCCGAGAACGAGGCGGCAGCGCGCATCAGAAGGGTCCGCGACGATAGACTCATCACCAGCGATTATAGCGGCGACCGGTTTCAGAACGCCCCGCGTATCCATGTGATCTGTCCGGTCTGGCGCGACGCGCCGTCGAGCGCGCAGACGTCGAATCGGCAGGCGGGCCATGATCCCGACCCGAATTGCCGTTGCAGCATGAACTGCGCCTGCAGCCGGATCCGGCGCTGCTTGGCCGGGGTGACGCTGGCGGCCGCTCCGCCGTATCCCGGGTTCGTCCGGCTGCGCACCTCGACGAACACCCACGCGCCGCCGTCGCGCATCAGCAGGTCGATTTCACCGACCCGGCTGGCAACATTGCGGGCCAGCAACTCGAGCCCCTGAGCGCGCAGGAATTCAAGGGCCAGATCTTCGGCAGCGGCACCCTGGCGCTGGCTCGGCGAGCGGGTCGCGCTCACTGCATCTCGAGCGGAACGGCTACCCCGTTGCGGTACTGGCACAGGACCATCGAGCGCGCCACCCGCTCGTCGATCCGGGCCCGGACGCTCAGCCGCCCGGTGACACCGTCGAGCTCGAACAGCTCCCTGCCGGCGAGTCGCTCCCGCGCGATCCGGAACGCGTCGATGCCCAGTGCGTAGAGGCGCTGCAACTCGATGTGCGGAAATGCCTCCGAAGAGCGCCCGTACGCCATCACCGCGGGATCCGCCGGTTGCACTTGCCAGGGCATCTCGACCAGGCGCACCCCGTCGAGCTGACGTTCCATCTCGCCTTCCGGCAGCGGCCCCTGGGCCTGGGATAACCCGGTGTTGAGCGTCGAGGTTCCGTAGAGGGCTGCGTCGAATCCCACCACGCTGCGCATCATGATCACCACATCGGGATGCAAACCGACAAAGTAGGCGTCCGCGCGCTTGCCGCTCAACAGGGCGCGCAGCTCGCCGAGCGCGCGGGTGTCGGCGGTGACCGGCTCCAGCACCAGGCCACCCAGCGAGCGCCAGGTTTCCATGAACGCCTGCGCGCCGCGGCGCGCCAACGGTGTCGAATTCGACACCGCCAGCGCGGCGAGCGGGTGGCGCATTGGCGCGCGGTCACGCGCCTCCTGGAACGCAAGACGTGCCATCTGGGCGGCTTCATTCTCGACCGACAGTCCAAACAGCAGCAGATTGCCCGGCAGCCGTGCGCCCGCTTCCGGGAAGTTGAGGGTCACCGTGGGGATGGGCAGCACGTCGATGGCGCCCAACATGTTGACCGCGTCGCGGGTGAGCGGTCCGATAACCAGCCTGGTCGAGCGCGCTACCAAATCGCGGTAGAGCTCGATCATCTCCTCTTCATTGGTCGGCTCGACGAATACTTCAATGGCGACGCCGTATCCGTCGCGCGCGTGCGCCGCGCGCACGCCCGCCAGCACCGCTGCGGTAGCCGTGCGAAACGCGCCGTCGGCGGCGGGCAGTACCAGGGCTATCCGGGCCGGGGCGGGGGCGGAACGAGTCGCCGCGCTTGCCGTCGGCTGCGCCAGACCGGACAATCCCTTCGTCGCCACCCATCCCGCAGCGGCAACGCGGCCAATAGTCCACAGCACACGGCGACGCGACATAAGGAACTCCTGCCTGGCATGACCCTCGAAGCTGGATTATATGTAGTGGCCACGCCGATCGGTAATCTGGGCGATCTAAGTCCGAGGGCGATGGAAGTGTTGCGTGCCGCCGATTGGGTCGCCGCCGAAGACACCCGCGTCAGCCAGAAGCTGCTCACGCTGGTAGCCAGCCGGGCACGAATGATCGCCGTTCACGAACACAACGAAAGCAGCGCGGCGCAGCGGATAGTGGCCCTGCTCGGCGAGGGCAAGCTGGTGGCGCTGGTGAGCGACGCCGGCACCCCGGCGGTCAGCGATCCTGGCGCGAGGGTGGTAGCGGCCGCGCGCTCGGCTGGTCATCGCGTGATCCCGGTGCCGGGGCCATCGGCAGTGCTCGCGCTGCTGTCGGCCAGCGGCCTGGTCGATGACGGGTCGTTCCTGTTCGCCGGCTTCCTTCCCAGCAGGGCGCGGGCACGCGCCGAGCGGCTGGCGAGCCTGGGGCGAAACGCCAGCGTCGTCGTGATCTTCGAGTCGCCGCACCGGATTGCGGCAACGCTCGGAGCCATTGCCGAGGTGCTCGGGCCGGAACGCAAGCTGGTGCTGGGACGCGAGCTGACCAAGAAGTTCGAGGAGATCGTCGCTCTTGCCGCTGGCGAGGCGCCTGGCTGGCTGGCCGCGGATCCCAACCGCGAGCGCGGCGAATATGCGATCGCGATCGCACCACCGGTCCGGGTTGCCGCCGCCGACCGTGAACAGGCCGCCGCGGCCGTTACGATCGAAACCAGTCTCGACGAGTTGCTCACCAGCCTGCTGGCTGAATTGCCGCCGAGCCGCGCGGCGCGGCTGGCGGAAACCCTTACCGGGCTGCCGCACCGGGCGGTCTACCCGCGCACTCTCGAGCTGGCCAGAACCCTGGCTAGCGAGTGACCGTGAACGATGGCACGCCGGCCTCGCGCAGAATGCGCTCGGCCGCCGCCTGGGCCTCGGGCCGGGCGCTCCACGGCCCCGCCTGGACCTTGAACAGCGACTGCTCGGAACGCACCACCAGCCGATCTGCGAGCCAGTCGATCTCGCGTCCCAGCCGCGTCTCGACCAACCGGGCGCTCTCGAGCGAAGAGAAGGCGCCGAGCTGCAGGTAGATCCCTGCGGCCCCATCGCTCAGCTCAATCCGGGCGCCGGCACCGCCTCCGGGCGCGGCAATGGCTGGCGCCGAAACGGGCGCGGCCGGCGCAGGGACAGGCGGCGGCGGAGCGTTGATGGTGGTCTCGACCGACAGGCGCTCGGGCGCGGCGCTGGCCACTGTCGCCGCGGGCGCGGGCACGGCGAGCGG
>JAHEMI010000044.1 GCA_024643785.1 Burkholderiaceae bacterium | reverse complement strand
TGGCGAACGCTGCTCAGATGCACGTCGATGCTGCGATCGAAACGCGCCAACTCCCGCCCCAGGCCCTTTTCGGAGAGCTCCTTGCGGCTCACCACCTCGCCGGCATTGAGCGCCAGGATTCGCAGCAGATTGAATTCGGTTCCGGTCAGCGAGAGCGTGACTCCGTTCCACTGGGCTTTGCGCCGCTGCGGCCAGAGCACCAGTGCGCCGACCTTGATTCGGTCCTGGCTGGGCGCCGGGTCGGGCCGCGAGCGGCGCAGGATGGCCCGCACCCGCGCCGCCAGTTCCCGTGGCGTACACGGTTTGGGAACGTAGTCGTCGGCACCCATTTCCAGGCCCACGATGCGATCGACGTCATCGCCCTTGGCAGTCAGCATCAGCACCGGAACCTGGCTCTGTGAGCGGATCCGCCGCAAGGCTTCGACCCCCGAGACCAGCGGCATCATCACGTCGAGGATCACGATGTCGAAATCTCCACTGACGGCGGCTTCGGCACCGTCTTCGCCGTTGTAGCTGGCGGCCACCTCGAAGCCATCGTGGGTCAGGTATTCGCTGAGCATCGCGCTCAGTTCGCGGTCGTCGTCAACGAGCAGGACGCGGGTCATAAAGGCAGCCTGAAAAATTGCGCGTAGCGCCATGATACGGTCACGGCGAAAGCTCTGCTTGCAGCGTGCATCGGCTTACCGCTGTTAACCAAGGTTTACGGTTGGTTGCACACTCTTGACCCCGCTTGCGCCACACTGGTGTTGGATTCCCGGGCCAGTGGCCCACAGTAAGCTTCACCATTCTTCCAGGAGCAGGAAATGAGCAATTTTCACGGGCTGATGGTGCGCTCGGCAGCAACTCTTTGTTGCGCCGCGGCATTCCCCTTGGCGGCGCTGGCGCAGCCGGCGTCCACGCCGGGAGCGATGCGCGCCGGCTATGGTCAGGAACAGGCGAGTGCCGGCTGGCAGGATCACGGCGCCAGGCGGCACTTCGGGCGCCGCGGCGGTGACCGCGGCATAAGGGCGATGTTGCACGGGCTCAAGCTCAGCGAAGAGCAGCGCGACAAGGTCTTTGCGGTCCTGCACGCCCAGGCGCCGCAATTGCGCGCCAACGCCAAAGAGCGGCGCAATGCCAGCAAGGAGCTGCGCGTCCTGACGCTTGCCGAGAACTATGATGAAGCCCGCGCGCAGGCGCTCAGCGAGAACATCTCGCGCGCCATCGCGGCCAACGCGATGATTCGCTCGCGCTCCGCCAACGAGATCTATCAGGCGCTCACTCCCGAGCAGCGACAGCTGGTCCGGGAGCGGCTGGCGCGGCGCGCGGCACGCGGTCAGCGCGGCTGAGTGCCATAGCCCGACCGGAGTGATCCTGCGGCCAGACTTGCGGGGACTTCAGGGACGCGACAATATAGGTCATTGGCAGCGCTCGCGGCTGCCACCAGAACAGGACTGTCGATGACCCATATCCACCAGCTCAGCGCCGCCGAACTTGCCGCTGCGTTTCGCTCGAAGTCACTGTCTCCGGTGGAAGTGGCAAAGTCGCTGTTCGCCCACATCGCGCGCTGGGAGCCGGAGCTCAACGCGATGTACCGGATCCGCAGCGAATCGGCGCTCGCGGCAGCCAGCGCCGCGGAAGCGCGCTGGCGCGCTCGCGAGCCGGCCTCCGTGCTCGACGGCGTGCCGATCACGCTCAAGGAGAACCTCTACACTCGCGGCGACCCGGCGCCGCTGGGCACTGCTGCCGGTGACCATCGGCCCAGGATCAAGGACGCTCCGCCCGCGGCGCGTTCCCGCGAGGCCGGTCTGGTGCTGCTGGGCAAGACCACGATGCCGGATTTCGGGATGCTCTCTTCGGGTCTCTCGTCAGTTCACGGGGTGACCCGCAATCCCTGGCGGCTCGACCGCAACCCTTCGGGATCGTCGGCGGGTGCGGCAGCTGCGGCTGCCGCGGGTTACGGACCGCTGCACGTGGGCACCGACATCGGTGGCTCGGTGCGGCTGCCGGCGACGCATTGCGGGCTCTTTGGGCTCAAGCCCAGCCTTGGCAGGATCCCGATCGATCCGCCCTACATGGGCCGGGTCGCCGGACCTATGACGCGCACGGTCCTCGATGCCGCGCTCTTGATGAATGTCCTGACCCGCCCCGATCCGCGCGACTTCATGAGCCTGCCGTACCGGGAGGTCGATTACGCTGCCGGACTCGAGAGCCTTGACTTGCGCGGGCTGCGCATCGGGCTGCTCGAGACCATGGGGGTCGGCCTGCCGGTAGCCCCGGAAGTGCTCGCGGCGGTGCGCGATGCTGCGCGCGCGCTCGAGGGCGCCGGTGCGATCGTTGAACCGTTGCCGTCGTTTCTCAGCGCCGAGATGCTCGACGGGATGCTGATGTTCTTCGAGGCGCGATCGTGCCGCGATGTCCTTGCCATGGACCAGGAGCAGCGCGACCGGATCCTGCCGTTCATCGTCGAGTGGTGCACCTATCGCGCTCGCAATTTCTCGGGTTCCGAGGTCATGGGGGCGTATGGCCAGGTGGTCGCGATGCGCGAGGCCGCGGTGCGCGCCGTTGGCCGTTTCGACTTCGTGCTGTCGCCGACCTCCCCGATCCTGCCCTACGAAGCGGGGATTCCATGTCCCGGCAGCGATCCCCACGACGCCCTGCCGCACATCGCATTCACCGTCGCGTACAACATGAGCGAGCAGCCGGCGGCATCATTGAACTGGAGCTTCAGCGGCGATGGCCTGCCCGTCGGTGTCCAGGTGATCGGCCAGCGCTTCGACGACCTCGGCGTCTTGCGGCTGTCGCGTGCCCTGGAAGGATTGCGGGGCCCGCAGCGCACCTGGCCGGAGCCGCCGCCGCGCGCGGGCGATCAGGGCGCGCGCAGTTTGTAGATTCCCCAGCCGCGCATCGACAGCACGATTTCGCCGTTCTGGTTGAGCGCCTCCTGGAGCACCTGCAGCGAGCCACGGTCAGGCTTGGATTCGGAGCGCCGGGCAGCCAGGATCGTGACCCGCGCCCGCAGCCGGTCGCCGGGGCGCACCGGCACCAGCCAGCGCAGTTCGTCGACGCCCGGCGAGCCCATGCTCGAGAGCGGCGAAATGAAGTCATCGACGAGCATCCTCATCAGGGCGCCGGCGGTCATCCACCCGCTCGCGACCAGGCCGCCAAAATGACTCTCCTCGCCCGCCCGCCGGTCGACGTGAAACGGCTGGGGGTCGTAACGGGTTGCGAACTCGATGATTTCGCTCTCGGTCACGGCATAGCTGCCGAACTCGAAGCTCTCGCCGACCCGGTAGTCCTCGAAGTAGCGCTGCTTTACTGCAATCATGGCGATTCTCTCCAATGCCCGGTCATGTCTCTCGCCGGGCGCAGACGCGATAGTATCCGGAGGACGAACTGCTGCGGGGAAATCCTTGGACAACACTGACTATATTCGACGGCACATCCGGACGGTGAGCGACTGGCCCGAACCCGGGGTCCAGTTTCGCGATATCACCCCCTTGTTGCAGGACCCCCGGACGATGCGGGTGCTGATCGACATCCTGGTGCACCGCTACTTCGACGCGAAACTGGACCTGGTAGCCGGGATCGACGCGCGCGGCTTCATCATCGGGGCGGTCGTGGCCTACGAACTGAACCTCGGGTTCATCCCGATTCGCAAGAAGGGCAAACTGCCGTTCGCGACCATCGCCGAGGAGTATGAACTCGAGTACGGCAGCGCCACCGTCGAACTCCACGCCGATGCCTGCGCGCCCGGCGACCGGGTGCTGCTGATCGACGACCTGATTGCCACTGGCGGCACCATGATGGCCGGCAAGCAGCTGATCGAGCGTCTCGGCGGCCAGGTGATCGAGGCCGCTGCCATCGTCGACCTTCCCGAACTGGGCGGCTCCGAAAAGCTGCGCGCCGCCGGGTTGGCGGTCTATACGATGGTCGGTTTCGCTGGCCATTGAACGTCGCGCCGCTCCCCGGGCGGCGCCAGGAGAGCGCCGCGGAGCGGTGAGGGCGGTTTCCTAGCGCGGCCGGTGGGCCAGGATGTAGGTCAGGGCGCTGGAGGCGGCCAGCCCGACCCAGGCCAACAGGAAGCCGAGGGTATAGGCGCCCTTGGCGCTGCCATCGAGGTAGTCGCGCACGACCGCGAGGTCGCCGGGCGGAACCGCGGAAAAGAAAATCCCGACGCAGGGAACTGCGATCATGAACGACGGCCACAGGACCTGCATCGCGAAGCGGCCGCGGGTCGCCGGCTCTGCTGCCGGCTGGCCGTTGCGCGCCGTGCCAGTGTGCGGACGGTCGTTGGGTTTGGTGCCGGTCATCTCGTTCCCCCCATGATCTCGATCGGCGCAGTCAGTACCTCGTTGCCGGTTATCAGCCGCCAGCGCAATCCCGGATCCTCGACGATCACCGACCAGCGGGATTCGCCCGGGAGGTGCTCGCCGGCGCCGAGGTAGTGCCCTGGCTCCAGTGATCGCAGTGTGACGTCGCGGTCGCGCGCGGCGTCGGTGGCGTGAATCAGCCGCAACCTAAGGGTTGCCGGAAACTCCGGCGCCGGGGGTGCGGCCTGCAGTTCGAGGCGCAGTCCGGCGCTGCTGTCGTCGATCCGGGCGCGCAGCCCGAGCCGCGCGGCTTCCTGGTCACGGGCGATCACGCGATTGATCGTCCGCCCTTCGCGATAGTAGTCGTCGACCACCAGGGCATTGTTCGAATTCAGTGCCAGCCACAGCGTAATCCCGCCGCCAATTACCGCCAGCGCCGGGATGCTGATCAGCAGCCAGGGCCAGAGGTAACGATACCAGGGCTCGACCCTGGGGTCGGGTGGGTTGGTCGGGGTCATCGCAGGTTGTAGAAGCTCGATTTCTCGCGCACCACGATGTCCGGCTCGTCGATGCCCGTAACCACGAAGGAGATCCGCTGGCTTCCCGAGGGCGCGGCGTCGGCGCTGGCCCGCACCCGTACCGGCACCAGCCGGGTGGCCGTCGCGCCGATCTCGACTTCGGCCTCCGAGGCAACGCTCGCCCCCGCGATGCCTTCGACGCTGATGCGATAGCGCCGCGATACCTCCTCGCTGCTGCTGATCTGGAGTCGATAGACGTTCTCGATCTGGCCGTTCTCGACTTCGCGGGCCAGGCCGCCCCGATCGCGGATCACATTGACCGAGAGCGGCACGCGCAGAGCGATCTGCGTGAACAGCGCGGTGGTCACCGTAACCAGGATCGCGGCGTAGACCAGCACCCGCGGTCGCAGGGTCCGGCGCAGCAGCTGCTTGCTGTCCCAACGATTGGCCAGGCCGTTTTCGGTGTCGTAACGGATCAGGCCGCGCGGATATTCCATCCGCTCCATGATCTGGTTGCAGGCATCGATGCAGGCCGTGCAACCGATGCACTCGTATTGCAGTCCGTTGCGGATGTCGATGCCGGTCGGACAGACCTCGACACACAGGCCGCAGTTGACGCAGTCGCCCAGCCCCTGGGCGGTGCGATCGGCCTTGCGCGAGCGCGACCCGCGCGGTTCGCCGCGCTCCTGGTCATAGGTCACGATCAGCGTGTCACGGTCGAACATCGCGCTCTGGAAGCGCGCGTAGGGGCACATGTATTTGCAGACCTGCTCGCGCATGAACCCGGCGTTGCCCCAGGTCGCGAAACCGTAGAACAGCACCCAGAACGTCTCCCAGGGGCCGATGCTCAGGGCAACGATCTCGGCGCCGAGCGTATGGATCGGGACGAAGTAGCCTACGAAGGTGAATCCGGTCCAGGCCGCGACCGCGATCCAGGCGGTGTGCTTTGCCGCCTTGCGCGCCAGCTTGGCGCCGCTCCAGGGCTGGGCGTCGAGCCTCATGCGCTTGGGCCGGTCCCCCTCGATGACGCGCTCGATCCAGAGAAAGATTTCGGTATAGACCGTTTGTGGACAGGCATAGCCGCACCACAACCGCCCGGCTACCGCGGTGAACAGGAACAGCGCCAGCGCCGAGATGACCAGCAGGCCGGTCAGGTAGATGAAATCCTGGGGGTAGAGGACCAGGCCAAAGATGTAGAAACGCCGCGCCTCGAGTGCGAAGAGCACCGCCGGACGGCCATTCCAAGTGAGCCACGGCAGGCCGTAGAAGATCAGCTGGGTGAGCCAGACCAGCGCCCAGCGCCAGGCCGCGAACCAACCGTGGACGGCGCGCGGGTAGATCTTGCGGCGCACCTCGTAGAGGTTGACTACCTGCTCGCCGCTCCCGCCCGCGCCTTGTGAACCGCTCATCTGCTATCGCGACGCCAGGCCGCGCCTATTTGGCCGTCCCTGAACCCTCGGAATGCGACAGCCCCCACACGTAGGCCGTCAGCACGTGGACCTTGCCCTCGCCCAGCGCGTCCTTGAATGACGGCATCTGATTGGTGTGTCCCTTGGTGATGGCCTCGATGATCGTCGCCAGCGAGCCGCCGTAGAGCCAGATCTTGTCGGCCAGCCGGGGCGCGCCGATCATCGGGTTGCCGACGCCGCCCTCGCCGTGGCAGGCCATGCACGCCACGAACTTCTCCTTGCCCAGCGCCGCCTTCATCGCGTCCGGGGCGCTGCCCGAGAGTGACAGCACATAGTTGGCGACGTTCTCGACGTCGGCCGGGGTGCCCACGGCCGCAGCCATTGGCGGCATCACCCCGGTGCGCCCGTCCATGATGGTGGTCTGGATGTAGGCCGGATCGCCGGTCCCAAGCCAGTCGTTGTCGGTCAGGTTCGGGAAGCCCCTGCTGCCGCGCGCATCGGAACCATGGCACTGGGTGCAATAGGTCAGGAACAGCCGCTCGCCCATCGCCCGCGCCTCGGGGTCGGCCGCCACGGTGGGCACGTCCTGCGCCAGGTACTTGGCGAACAGCGGCTCGTAGGCGGCGTTGGCCTCGGCAACCTCCTGCTCGTACTCGCCTCGCGAACTCCAGCCGAGCTGGCCCTTGACCGCGCCCAGACCGGGGTAGAGCACCAGGTAGACCAGGCCGAAGGCGCAGCCGAGGTAGAACATGTAGAGCCACCAGCGCGGCAGCGGGTTGTTGTATTCAGCCAGGTCCTCGTCCCACACATGTCCGGTCGTCCCGACCTCTTCGCCGGGAGCGCGTTTCTTCGACATCGCCAGCGCGAGCACGAAAGTGAAGGCGATCGACACCAGCGTGACAATCGCAACGAAAAGTCCCCAACCGGAGTTCACAAAGTCAGCCATTGTTCATGCTCCCGTCAGCGGCGCGCGCCCGTCGGCGCGGACCGGTCGGCAATCTCATCGTCGGCAAAGGGCAGATGCGCGGCCTCGTCGAAGCGCCCCCGGCGTCCGGATCCGAACGCCCACACCACTATCCCGATAAAGGTCA
This sequence comes from Burkholderiaceae bacterium, assembly GCA_024643785.1. Lineage (GTDB taxonomy): Bacteria > Pseudomonadota > Gammaproteobacteria > Burkholderiales > Burkholderiaceae_E > JAGXFR01. The sequence continues at coordinate 13,594 of JAHEMI010000044.1, read as the reverse complement.
CGAGGCTCAGCACCGTGATCAGCGAACGCAGCAGGTTGATGTCCATGATCAGCGCGCCGGCCGCAAGGCGGTTCCGAGGCCCTGGAGGTAGGCAATCAGCGCGTCCAGTTCGGTCTTGCCGCGCAACTCGTCGGCGGCCTTGGCGATTTCCTCGTCGCTGTACGGATGTCCGAGGCGGCGCAGCGCCGTCATCTTGGGCGCCGCCGACTCCGGCACCAGCGCCGTGCGTGCGAGCCAGGGATAGGCCGGCATATTCGATTCCGGAACCAGTGCGCGCGGATCGTTCAGGTGCACCTGGTGCCAGCGGTCGCTGTAGCGCCCGCCGACCCGTTGCAGGTCCGGTCCGGTGCGTTTGCTGCCCCACTGGAACGGCCGGTCGTAGACGAACTCGCCGGCCACCGAGTAATGGCCATAGCGTTCGGTCTCGGCCCTGAACGGCCTGATCATCTGCGAGTGGCAGTTGTAGCAGCCCTCACGGATGTAGATGTCGCGCCCGGTGAGCTGCAGTGCGCCGTAGGGCTTGAGCCCGGTAATGGGTTCGGTGGTCGATTTCTGGAAGAACAGCGGGACGATCTCGACCAGGCCGGCAACACTCAGCAGCAGCACGATCAGCACGACCATCAGCCCGACGTTCTTTTCGATGATTGAATGCGACATTTTCATCGTTGATCTCCTCCCGGGCTCAGGCGTGCGCCGCCAGCGCGGGGATCGGCGCATCTTCCGAGCGACCCGCGCGGATCGTCAGCGCCACGTTGTAGAGCATCAGGATCATGCCGCCCAGGAAGAGCAGTCCTCCGCCGAGCCGGATCACGTAGTAGGGGAAGCTTGCCTTGACCGACTCCGCGAAAGCGTAGGTCAGCGTACCGTCGACGTTGGTTGCCCGCCACATCAGGCCCTGCATCACGCCCGCGATCCACATCGAGGCGACATAGAGCACGATGCCGATGGTCGCGATCCAGAAATGGGCCTCGATCAACCGGCTGCTGTACATCGCGGTGCGCCCATAGAGGCGTGGCACCAGGTAGTAGAGCGCGCCGATCGAGACCATCCCCACCCAGCCCAGTGCACCCGAGTGCACGTGCCCGATGGTCCAATCGGTGTAGTGCGACAGCGCGTTGACGGTCTTGATCGACATCATCGGACCTTCGAACGTCGACATGCCGTAGAACGAGAGCGAAACCACCAGGAATTTCAGGATCGGGTCGGTGCGCAGCCGGTGCCACGCGCCCGAGAGCGTCATCACGCCGTTGATCATCCCGCCCCAGGATGGCGCCAGCAGGATCAGCGAGAACACCATGCCGATGCTCTGCACCCAGTCAGGCAGTGCGGTGTAGTGCAGGTGATGCGGCCCGGCCCACATGTAGGTGAAGACCAGCGCCCAGAAGTGGACCACCGACAGGCGATAGGAGTAAACGGGGCGCTCGGCCTGCTTGGGAATGAAGTAGTACATCATCCCCAGGAAGCCGGCGGTCAGGAAAAAGCCGACCGCATTGTGGCCGTACCACCACTGGATCATCGCGTCCTGGACCCCGGCGTAGGCCGAGTAGGATTTCAGCGCGCTGACCGGGATCGCCGCGCTGTTGACCAGGTGCAGGATCGCGACGGCCAGGATGAACGCGCCGTAGAACCAGTTGGCGACGTAGATATGGGGAATCTTGCGGCGCATGATCGTGCCGAAGAACACCACCGCGTAGGAGACCCAGACCAGCGTGATCAGGATGTCGATCGGCCACTCGAGCTCGGCGTATTCCTTGCCCTGGGTGAAGCCCAGCGGCAGGGTGATGGCCGCGGCCAGGATCACCGCTTGCCAGCCCCAGAACGTGAAGGCCGCCAGCGGACCGGCGAACAGCCTGGTCTGGCAGGTGCGCTGCACAACGTAGTAGCTGGTGCCCATCAGCGCGCAGCCGCCGAAGGCGAAGATCACCGCATTGGTATGCAGCGGCCGCAGTCGACCGTAGGACAGCCAGGCGACGTCGAAATTCAGGGCCGGCCAGGTGAGCTGCGAGGCGATGATCACCCCAACCAGCATCCCGACCACTCCCCAGACGATGGACATCACCGCAAACTGGCGTACGACGCGGTAGTTGTAGGTCTCGGCTTGGGCCGGGACAGCTGATGAGCTCATGAGCCTGAGCCTCCCTTGGGTTCGCGTGGTGTGAAGATACTATGAAAACTGTCGGCTTGCTCGCTCTGGCGGAGGTGCTGCCGACTACTCGCCTGTATTCGCGCGTCCGCTCCCCGGCGGGCGCGCCTTCGGCCGGTCGTCGTCGAGCAGGATCCGGTGGCCCGGGCTGTCGAGATCGTCGAATTGCCCGGAGTTGCTCATCCGCAGAAACAGCCAGAGTGCTGCGGCGACGGCGAGCAGCGACAACGGGATCAGGAGGTAGAGCGCTTCCACGACCATAGTGTAAGCGCGTTGCCCGCCACCATGAGCGAGCTTGTCGCCATGCCCAGTGCCGCCAGCCAGGGCGGCACCAGGCCCAAGGCTGCGGCCGGAATCGCCACCAGGTTGTAGGCCAGGGCCCAGGCGAGGTTCTGGCGCACCACCCGGAGACAGCGCCGGGCGGTACTCACCAGGTCGACCACGCCGTCGATCGAAGGGGTAAGAACAATGGCGTCGGCGGCCACCCGCGCCAGGGTGGTGGCGCCCCCGACTGCCACCGAGACGTCGGCCGCCGCCATCACCGGCGCATCGTTGATGCCGTCGCCCACCATCAGCACCCGCGCCCCCTGTTGCTGCAGTGCGCGCACGAAGGCCAGCTTGCCGTCCGGAGTGGCCGCTGCAAGCCAGCTGTCGATGCCCAGTTCGGCGGCGCAACGCGCGACGGTCGGCGCCCGATCGCCCGAGGCAAGGTGGCTGCGTACGCCGCTGCGCGCCAGCAATGCGACCAGCTCGGGCGCCTCCGGGCGCAGGCTGTCGCGCAGCGCAAACGACGCCAGCAACCGTGGCGCGCCGGCGCCCGGCGAATCGCCAGGTCCGCCGCCGGCGGGCAATTCGACCATGAATACCATGCTGTCGGCCCCCGACCAGAGGGTCTCGGCCGCGCCATCAGCCGGCCCGGCTGGCTCGATCCCGCACCACTGTGCCGAGCCCAGGCGTAGGCGCAATTGGCGGCCGGCGCCGGTGACCAGCGTGGCGCCGACCCCGGCCCCGGGCTCCGCGACGCGCTCCAGCAGGGTAGCCGGGGTGGTTTCCGCAGTCTCGGCCAACGCGCCTGCGGCAGCGGCACAGTTGCGGATGGCCCGCGCGAACGGGTGGGCCGAGCCGTACTCGAGCCGTGCCGCCCAGGCGAGCGCGTCGGCACGCGCGATGTCCGCGGCCACCTCCAGCGCGACCACGGCGGGCGTGCCGGTGGTCAGCGTTCCGGTCTTGTCGAAGACGACGTCGGTGCAGCCAGCCAGTGTTTCCAGCGCTGGTCCGCGGGTAATCAGCACGTGGCGACGCAGCAGCGCGCCGCTGGCTGCGGCCAGCGCCGCGGGCGTCGCCATCGATAGCGCGCACGGACAGGAGACGACCAGCACTGCCAGCGCCACCGGCAGCGCCCGCGCTGGATCCAGCTGCCACCAGACGATCAGCACCAGCAGCGCCAGCGCCAGCAGGGCAGCGACGAACCAGGTCGCGGCGCGGTCGGCGAGCTGTGCGATCCGGGGCTTGTCCTGGGAACTGCGTTCGGCGAGCCGTTCGATGCTCGAGAGCGTGCTCTCGGCTGCCGCGCGCAGCACCCGCAACGTGACCGGAGCGCCGGCGTTGAGCGCTCCGCCAGGGATCTCGTCACCGCTGGCGCGCTGCACCGGCACTGATTCGCCGGTCAGCAGTGACAGGTCGACGCTGGTCTGCCCCGCGACGATAACGGCGTCGAGCGCGATGCGCTCGCCGCTGCCCGCTTCGATCAGGTCGCCGACCCTGACCCGCGCCGCCGGGACCGTCTCGGTGGTGCCACCGGGAGCTTCGCCGGGGAGCAGGCGCTGCACCTGCTCGGGGGCCGCTGCGGCCATCGCATCGAGCGCGCGGGCCGCGCGGCGGCGGGCGATCCACTCGAGGTGGCGTGAACCGAGCAGCAGGAAGACGAACATCGTCACCGAGTCGAAATAGACTTCGCCCTGGCCGCTGAGCGTCGCCCAGACGCTCGCGCCAAAGGCCACCGCGATGCTGATCGCCACCGGCACGTCCATCCCGGGGCGCAGCGCCCGCAGGTCGCTCAGTGCGCCATCGAAAAACGGCCGCGCGCTGTAGAGCACCACCGGCAGCGTGAGTGCCAGGCTGGCCCAGCGCAGCAGCGCCGCGAAACCGGACTCGATCTCGCCCGGAGCAGCGGTGTAGGCCGGGAAGGCGTACATCATCACCTGCATCATCCCGAACCCGGCCACGAACAGGCGGCGCAACTGCGTGCGGCTGGTGCGCTCGATTGCCGCCTCGCGCAGGCGGACGTCGAACGGGGTGACCTGGTAGCCGATCGCGCGGCAGCGCTCCAGCAGCCGCGACAGCGGCGTGCGTTCGGGGTCCCAGCGCACCACCGCCCGCTCGGTGGCGAGGTTGACGTGGGCGCCAAGCACCCCGGGGACGTCGGCCAGCGCGCGCTCGATCAGCCAGACACAGGCACCGCAACGCATCCCGTCGATTGCCAGAGTCGCCTCGCGTCCGGTGCCGCCATCGCCGCCGCGGGTGAAGCGCTCCTGGAGCTCCGGTTCGTCGTAGATCGCCAGGCTGGCGAGTTCGGCCGGCACCGCCGCGGCGCCCCGGGCCGGGGCACTGCGGTGGCGGTAGTAGTCGTCCAGGCCGGCGGCATGGATCGCTTCGGCGACCGCCGCGCAGCCGGCGCAGCACATCGGCCGGTCGCTGCCATCGATGGCCGCGCTCCACTGGCCCGAGCGCGGCAGCGGCTCGCCGCAGTGATAGCAGGCCTCAGGGCTGGTCGTGACGCTCACCTTGCCTGCCCTCGGGTAGATGCTGGCCGGTTGCGAGGCTGGCGGACGCGCCCATCTTGCCGTGGCCGGGCAGCGGCATCGGGGTCAGGCCGGTGCTGCGCACCACCCCCAGCACCCCGAACACCAGGATCAGCCCCCCGGCTGCGCGCCGCAGCCAGCCCGAACGCAGCCAGCCGGTGGAGCGCGCCGCCGCCCAGCCGATCGCCAGCAGGTTGGGCAGGGTTCCGGCACCAAAGGCGGCGGCCAGCAGCGCGCCGTCGGCGGCGCTGCCGCTGGCCATTGCCGCGACCAGCACCGCATAGACCATCCCGCAGGGGATCAAGCCCCAGATCAGGCCGGCTCCCAGCGCCTGGACCGGATGGCGGGCGTGCAGCACGCGCGCCGCCAGCGGGGCCAGCCGCCGCCACAGCGGCCGTCCGGCGCTTTCGAGTGCGCCCAAGGGCCGCAGCACGCCGAGCAGATAGAGTCCCATCGCGATCAGCGCACCGCCCGCGAGCGCGAGCGCCACCTGCTGCACTGGTGCGACATGGTCGGCGAACCAGGCCGCCGAGCCGACGGCCCCGGCGAGCGTGCCAGCGGCGACGTAGCTCACGATGCGGCCAGTGTTGTAGGCCAGCAGCCGCGGCCAGTCGGTCGGCTGGCTGCCGGCAGCGGCGTCGGCCGGGGCGGCAACGATCCTGATCTGCTGCGCCGTTCCGGCTGGCCCCGGGGCGCGGCCGCCCGCCATGACTACCGCGCCGACGATCGGCCCGCACATTCCCGCGCAGTGCGCGCCGCCCAGCAGACCCAGCAGGAAGACCGACAGCAGAGAAGCTTCCAGCATTTCACAAGACCCATGGCGTATTTCCGGTCGGCGCGACGCTCGCCCCGGGGAACTTGGGGCAGGATAGCCTAAACCGGGTGACGACCGCTCGGGCAGGCATGAGGCTGGCGCGCCGCGCTATGCTATGCACTTTCGATCTGCCTGGCCCCGCCACTGATGACGCCCGCAAGAACCCTCTGGCTCGACGAACGCTCCCGCGTCTTGACGCTCGACCAGACCCGCCTGCCGTTCGAACAGGTCACCATCGAGCTCGACTCGCTCGCGAGTTGCCGTTACGCGATCAGTGCGATGCAGGTTCGCGGCGCGCCACTGATCGGCGCAGTAGGAGCCTACGGACTCGCCTTTGGCCTGCGCCACGACGCCAGCGACGAGGCGTTGCAGCACGACTTCGAGGATCTGCTGGCGAGTCGGCCCACCGCGGTCAACCTGCGCTGGGCGTTGCAGCGCGTGGCCGATCGGGTGCGGCCGCTGCCGAGCACCGCGCGGGCGGCGGCCGCCTGGCACGAGGCCGGTGCGATCTGCGAGGAAGACGTCGCCTGCAATCGCGCCATCGGCTCCCATCTGGCGACCCTGTTGCGCGCGCAGGCGCAACGCCGCGACGGCGCGCGCACCGGCGCGCTCGATGTGCTGACCCACTGCAACGCCGGACGCCTCGCGACCATCGCCTATGGCACGGCGCTGGCGCCGTTCTACCTGCTCGACGAGATTGGCTTCCCGGTCCACGTCTGGGTGGACGAGACCCGGCCGCGCAACCAGGGCGCGAGCCTGACCGCCTGGGAACTGGGCCAGGCCGGGGTCGCCCATACCGTCATTGCCGACAACGCCGGCGGCTTGCTGATGATGCAGGGCCGGGTCGACGCGGTCATCGTTGGCTGCGACCGGGTCGCCGCCAACGGCGACGTCGCCAACAAGGTCGGCACCTATCTCAAGGCGTTGGCGGCCCGTGCCCATGGCATTCCTTTCTACGTCGCCTGCCCGAGTTCGACGATCGACCGCAGCTCGGCCGATGCGGCGGCGATCGAGATCGAGGCGCGCGATGCTCGCGAGCTCTCGCACGTGCGCGGCCGCCTGGCCGACGGCTCGAGCGCCGAGGTGCAGGTGATCCCCGATGGTTCGGCCGCCTTCAACCCGGCCTTCGACCTCACCCCGGCCGCACTCGTCACCGCCCTCGTGACCGAGCATGGTCCGATCCCGGCGACCTCCGCGGCAATTGCCGCACTATTTGCGGAGCACTGACATGAACGCCAGCGGCGGCAACACCGGGGCCGGGGCGGCGTCCCGCTCCAGTCCCGAAACCGAACTCGCGGCCCGCGCCGCGATCATCGCGACCTACCGGCAGGCCCAGGATCTGGGCATCAACCAGGGTAGTGCCGGCAACGTGTCGCTGCGCTGGCACCGGGGTGCCCTGGACGGGATGCTGGTCACGCCGGCCGCCCTGGGCGCTGCCGAACTCGGCGCCGAAGACCTCGTCTGGATGGCCCTCGAGGATCCGCAACCCCAGCCGGGCGCGCGCGCGCCGTCGTCGGAGTGGCGGTTGCACCGGGATCTCTACCTGGCGCGGCCGGAGTTCGGAGCCATCGTCCATGCCCACTCCTCGTTCGCCGCCGCGCTCTCGTGCCTGCCGGCGGTGCAGGCCGACGGCATCCCGGCGTTCCACTACATGGTCGCGGTCGCCGGCGGCAATGACCTCAGGTGCGCCCGTTACGAAACCTTCGGTACCCAGGAACTGTCGGTGGCGGTGGCGGAGGCGATGGCCGGGCGGCGCGCCTGCCTGATGGCCAATCATGGCCAGACTGCCGCCGGCACCACGCTCGCGGCCGCGCTGGCGCTGGCACTCGAGGTCGAGACGCTCTGCCGGATGTACGCCCAGGCGTGTCAGCTCGGTGCGCCGCAGTTGCTCAGCGCCGAACAGATGGCGCAGGTCCACCGGCAGTTCGCCGCCCGGGCGGCAGCGAGCGGCAGCTAGGCGCGTGGTGCCGCCGCCGGCGGGGATGCCGGCGCGCTAGGACGATCCGCCGGCGCGCTCCAGCACCGCGCGCAGCGCCTGCCCGGTGTGGCTCGCGGCGGTGGTGGAGACCTTTTCCGGGCTGCCGCTGGCGACGATCATCCCGCCCCCGGCCCCGCCTTCCGGTCCGAGATCGATGATCCAGTCGGCGGTCTTGATCACGTCGAGGTTGTGTTCGATCACGATCACCGTGTTGCCGTGCTCGCACAACTTGTGGATGACCTCGAGGAACAGCGCGACGTCGTGGAAGTGCAACCCGGTGGTTGGTTCGTCGAGGATGTAGAGCGTGCGCCCGGTGTCGCGCTTGGACAGTTCCAGTGAGAGCTTGACGCGCTGGGCTTCGCCCCCCGAGAGCGTGGTGGCGCTCTGGCCCAGGCGCACATAGCCGAGGCCGACGTCGAGCAGCGTGCGCAGCTTGCGCGTCACCAGGGGCACGTTGGCGAACACCTCGTGGGCCTGTTCCACGGTCAGTGCCAGCACTTCGGCGATGTTGTATCCCTTGAACACCACCTCGAGCGTCTCGCGGTTGAAGCGGCTGCCGTGGCAGACGTCGCAAGGGACGTAGACGTCGGGCAGGAAGTGCATCTCGACCTTGATCAGTCCCTCGCCCTCGCAGGCTTCGCACCGTCCGCCCTTGACGTTGAAGGAAAAGCGCCCGGCGCTGTAGCCGCGTTCGCGCGCTCCCGGCGTCTGGGCGAAGAGTTCGCGGATCGGCGTGAACACGCCGGTGTAGGTGGCGGGGTTGGAGCGCGGCGTACGCCCGATCGGACCCTGGTCGACGCTGATCACCTTGTCGAAGTGTTCCAGCCCCTCGATCGAGTTGTGCGGCGCCGGCTCCTCCTTGGAGCCATAGAGATGGCGGGCCGCGGCGGCGTGGAGCGTGTCGTTGACCAGGGTCGACTTGCCCGAGCCCGATACCCCGGTGACGCAGATCATCAGGCCCACCGGGAAGTCGGCGTCGATCCCGCGCAGGTTGTTGCCGCTGGCGCCGTTGATCAGCAAGCGCGCCGCCCCCGGCTGGCGCCGCCGCGCCGGCACCGCAATCGCCAGGTCGCCGCTCAGGTAGCGGCCGGTGAGCGACGCCGGATTGGCCTCGATCTGCGCCGGCGTGCCGTGCGCGACGACCTCGCCGCCGTGCTCGCCGGCGCCCGGGCCCATGTCGATCACCTCATCGGCGGCCCGGATCGCTTCCTCGTCGTGCTCGACCACCAGGACCGAATTGCCGAGGTCGCGCAGGTGCTGCAGGGTCTCGATCAGGCGGGCGTTGTCGCGCTGGTGCAGACCGATCGAGGGCTCGTCGAGGACGTACATCACGCCGGTGAGCCCCGAGCCGATCTGCGAGGCCAGCCGGATGCGCTGCGACTCCCCTCCCGAGAGCGTCTCGGCGGCGCGGTCCAGCGACAGGTAGTCGAGCCCGACGTTGTTGAGGAACCGCAGCCGGTTGCAGATCTCCTGGCTGATCCGTTCACCCACCGCCTGGCGGATTCCGTCGAGTTTGAGCGTCTCGAACCAGGCCAGCGCTTCGCGCAGGGTCCAGCCCGAGACTTCCCAGATCGGCCGGTCGGCGCCGCGCGGCCCGACCCGCACGAAGCGGGCGTCGACGCGCAGCCGCGTTCCGTCGCACGCCGGGCAGGCACGGATGTTCTGGAAGCGCGCCAGCTCCTCGCGCACGTTTGCCGAGTCGGTCTCGCGATAGCGCCGCTCGAGGTTGGGCAGCACCCCCTCGAAGCTGTGCTCGCGCACCACCGAGCCATCGCGGGCATCGGGGTAGGCGAACGGCACCTGCTGGGATCCCGATCCGTAGAGGATCAGGTTCTGGATCTCCTCGGACAACTCCTCGAACGGCACCTCGAGGTCGAAACCATAGAAATCCGCGAGGCTGCGCAGCATCTGGTGATAGAAGGCGTTGCGCCGGTCCCAGCCCTTGATCGCGCCCGACGGCAGGCTCAGGTTGGGAAACTGCACCACCCGGCGCGGGTCGAAGAACTGCACCATGCCCAGCCCGCCGCATTGCGGACAGGCGCCGATCGGGTTGTTGAACGAGAACAGCCGCGGCTCGAGTTCGGGCAGCGCGTGACTGCATACCGGGCAGGCAAAGCGGCTCGAGAACAGCTGTTCCTCGCCGCCGTCCATCGGCGCCACCATGACCCGGCCCTCGGCCAGCCGCAGCGCGGTCTCCAGCGACTCGGCGACGCGCTGGCGAATCTCGGGCGCGACCTTGATCCGGTCGATCACCACGTCGATGGTGTGTTTCTGGTTGCGCGCCAGCTCCGGCGTGGGCTCGCTCAGCTCGAAGATGCGCGGGGCCACCGCACTGGCATCGCTGCTGATGCGCACCCGCACGAAGCCCTGGGCCCGGAGGTCGTCGAATAGTTCGGCATGTTCGCCGCGCCGCCCCGCCACCACCGGCGCCAGGATCATCAGTCGTGTGCCCGGCGCCAGCGCCAGCACGGTGTCGACCATCTGCGAGATGGTCTGCGCCTCGAGCGCGTTCTCGGGATGTTCCGGGCAATAGGGGGTGCCGGCCCGGGCGTAGAGCAGGCGCAGGTAGTCGTGAATCTCGGTGACCGTGCCGACCGTCGAGCGCGGGTTGTGGCTCGAGGCCTTCTGTTCGATCGCGATCGCCGGCGACAGTCCTTCGATCAGGTCGACGTCGGGCTTTTCCATCAGCTGCAGGAATTGCCGGGCGTAGGTCGAGAGCGATTCGACATAGCGCCGCTGGCCCTCGGCATAGAGCGTGTCGAAGGCGAGCGAGGATTTGCCCGAACCCGAGATTCCGGTGATCACCACCAGCCGGTTGCGGCCGATCTCGAGATTGACATTGCGCAGGTTGTGGGTGCGCGCGCCGCGGATGCGAATTGATTCCATTGCGCCCTGGGTCCTTCTCCGCGTCCAGTTGGGGTGGCTGATCGATGGCCGGCTCACAGCGACCCGGGATATTCCGGGTCGCGCGAGGGCAATCGATTACTATACCTGCCAGCAAAAGCCAGCGCACGCCCCTACCCAGCAGGATCCGCCAATGCCCGCCCCAAACCAGTCGATGACCAGGCTCGAAATGCGTTCCAGCATTTCGCTGGCGTCGATTTTTGCCCTGCGCATGCTCGGCCTGTTCCTGATCCTGCCAGTGTTCGCCGAACATGCCCGTTCGCTCCCGGGCGGCACCAACGCCCTGCTGATCGGACTGGTGCTGGGCATCTACGGCCTTACCCAGGGTGTGCTGCAGATTCCCGCCGGCATGGCCTCGGACCGTTTCGGGCGCAAGCCGGTGATCGTTGCCGGGCTGGTGATCTTCGCGCTCGGCAGTTTCGTCGCCGCCAGTGCCAGCGACATCTGGATCACGCTGATCGGCCGCGCGCTCCAGGGCGCGGGCGCGATCTCGGCCGCGGTTACCGCATTGGTGGCCGACAGCACCCGCGAGTCGCAGCGCACCAAGTCGATGGCGATGATCGGCGGCTCGATCGCGCTGATGTTCGCCCTTTCCCTGGTGGCCGCGCCGGTGCTCTATGGCCTGATCGGCATGGGCGGACTGTTTGCCGCGACCGGGATTCTCGCACTGGTGGCGATCTGGGTGACGCTGCGCATCGTTCCCGACGCCCCGGTGCCGCTCGAGCACTCGCCCGGCGCCCGGGCACTGCGCGCGGTGCTGCGCAATGCCGATTTGCTGCGGCTCAATGCCGGGATCTTCTGCCTGCACATGGTGCAGATGGCGATGTTCATCGCGGTGCCGCGCGCGCTCGTGGAGCGCAGCGGCCTGCCGCTGGCCGAGCACTGGAAGGTGTATCTGCCGGTGGTGATCTTGTCGCTCGCGCTGATGGGCGGCGCCCTGCGCCGCGAGCGCAGCGGCGGGATGAGGGTGCTTTTCCTGGGCGCGATCGTGCTGGTGCTGGCGGTCCAGCTGGCGTTCGCCACCCATCCGGGCGGCCTAGTCGTAACTGCGCTCTTGCTGACCTTGTTCTTTACGGGGTTCAATATCCTCGAAGCGAGCTTGCCGTCGCTGATCTCCAAGCTGGCGCCGGGTAACGCCAAGGGGGCGGCGATGGGGGTCTACAACACGACCCAATCGCTGGGGCTGTTTGCCGGGGGCGCGCTGGGCGGATGGGCGATGGCGCGCTATGGTGAATCAGCGGTATGGGCGGTCAACTCGCTGGCGCTGGTCGGCTGGCTGGTAGTGGCGCTGGGGCAGCGGCGCTGGCAGGGTGCCGAACCGGACTCGCCAGCGGCTCCGGACCGGCAGGGCCAGTAACGGCTCCGACCAACATTCGAATCGTAAGGAGACTCTTTCATGGCATCGGTAAACAAGGTCATCATCGTCGGCAACCTGGGCCGCGACCCGGAAACCCGCTTCATGCCCAGTGGCGGCGCGGTCTGCAACGTCTCGATCGCGACCTCGCGCAACTGGAAGGACAAGGCGAGCGGCGAGCGCAAGGAGGAGACCGAATGGCACCGGGTGGTGTTCTTCGACCGCCTCGCCGAGATCGCCGGCGAGTACCTCAAGAAGGGCAGTTCGGTCTACATCGAAGGCCGCCTGCAGACCCGCAAGTACACCGACAAGGATGGCGTCGAGAAGTACTCGACCGAGATCATCGCCCAGGAAATGCAGATGCTCGGCGGCCGCGGTGGGGACGACTCCGAGCGGGGTTCGGGCCAGGAGCGCAGTTCCGGCGGCGGTGCCCGGAGTCAATCGTCAGGCTCGGCAGCACCCAAGCGTACTTCCACCGAGTTCGACAAGCTCGACGACGATATCCCCTTCTAGGGGAGCCAGGGCGCCCAGGGATGGGCGCCTGGACGACCGCCGGTTCGCCGCGCGGAGCGCTGACACGAAATCTGCCGGCCCGGCTGGGCAGCCACTCCGAAAAGGCTGCTCAACCGGGCCTTTTTCGCTTACAATTCAAGGTTTTCCATCACTTTTGCGTGGACTCTACGGAACGAATCATGCCGATCTACGTCTACCGCTGCGATGATTGCGGCAGCAATCACGAAGCACTGCAAAAAATGTCCGATCCGGCACTGCGCGTCTGCCCCCATTGCGGGCATGAGGCGCTTGCCAAGCAGGTCAGTGCCGCCGCCTTCCAGTTGAAGGGCAACGGCTGGTACGCGACCGATTTCCGCGGCTCGCCCAAGCCCGCCGAGCCGGCCGCCGCCGCGCCGTCGTGTGCCACCTGCCCGGCCGCCGCGGGCACTTCGGACTGATCGTTTGGGCGAGAACCGCACCAGCGCCGAGGACACGATGAACAAGGAACGACCGAAGCTGCGCGCCTATTTCGTCACCGGACTGTTGATCTGGGTGCCGCTGGCGATCACCTTCTGGGTGTTGAGCCTGATCGTCGGGATGATGGACCAAAGCCTCGCCTGGCTTCCGGATAGGTGGCAGTCGGAAGCGCTGCTGGGCATGCGGGTGCCGGGCCTGGGTGTCGTGCTGACGCTGGCAGTGATCTTCGTCACCGGATTTCTCGCGACCAATTTCGTCGGCGCCCGGCTGGTGGTGGTATGGGAAGGGCTGCTGCAACGCATCCCGGTCGTGCGCACCATCTACTCGAGCGTCAAGCAGGTCAGTGATACGCTGTTCTCGTCCAGTGGCCAGGCGTTTCGCAAGGCCGTGCTGGTGCAGTATCCGCGCACCGGTTCGTGGACCATCGCGTTCCAGACCGGAACTCCGGTGCCCGAGGTGCTGGCGAAAGTTTCGCCGCACATGATTTCGGTCTACGTCCCGACGACGCCCAACCCGACCTCGGGCTTCTTCCTCATGCTGCCGCGCACCGATGTCATCGAACTGTCGATGAGCGTCGACGAGGCGCTGAAATATGTCATCTCGATGGGCGTGGTCGGACCTGGCTTGGCGC
>JAHEMI010000043.1 GCA_024643785.1 Burkholderiaceae bacterium | reverse complement strand
GGGCGGGCGGCAGCGCTGGGCGGAATCCTGTCGGGCGCGCTCACCGGCCTGGTCGCGGACCTGCATCTGGGCGGACTGACGCTGGGCGCCGGGATGATCACCGGCGGGATCCTCGGCGCGCTGGGCGGCGCGGCGGTGGCGCGCGGCTACAACCTGATCCATGGCGCCGATGAGCCGGCACTAGGGTGGGGCGCGGCCTCGCTCGACGCGCTCGCGGCGGCGGCAATCCTGCGCTACCTGGCGGTGGCGCACTTCGGCCGCGGCCGCGGCCGCTACGTCGAGGGCGAGGCGCCGGCGTTCTGGTTGGGCGTGGTCAGCGGCGTGGTCGCCAACTACACCGACAACCTGCACCAGCTCTGGGAGCAGGCGGCTCGCGGCGAGGGCCCGACGCAGGTCAAGTTCGAACTGGACCGGATCCTCGCCGGGATCACGCTGGAAATCCTCGAGAAGCTCTATCCCGGGATGGTGGGCACTACCAGGCAGGGCTAGGCCGCGGTCACGGACCGCGGCCGCTGCCCCGCCAGGCGTGACCTAGAAACCGCGGGTAGTGCGCGACGAGCCGCGCGGGCTGCCCCACGAGCGGGTGCCGGCCGGACGCTGCGCCGGGGCTGCTCCGGCCGGACGCCGGGCCGGTGCTGACGCCTTGCCACGCCCCTGGCCTTGACCACGGCCCTGGCCCTGGCCGCGGCGCTGCTGCTGCGCGCCCCGCGGCGGACGGTCCATCGGCTCGGTCTCGGCGACCGGTTCGAAACCGGTCACGGTGTGGCGCGGCAGCTTGCGCTGCAGCAGCTTCTCGATGTCGGCGAGATACTTGAGTTCCTCGCCGCACACCAGCGAGAGCGCCTCGCCGGTGGTGCCGGCGCGGCCGGTGCGCCCGATCCGGTGGATGTAGTCCTCGGGAACGTTGGGCAGCTCGAAGTTGACCACGTGGGGCAGGTCGACGATGTCGAGTCCGCGCGCCGCGATGTCGGTCGCAACCAGCACCTGCAGGCTGCCGTCCTTGAAGTCGGCCAGTGCCCGGGTGCGGGCGTTCTGGCTCTTGTTGCCGTGGATCGCCAGCGCCTCGATGCCGCCCTTGGCGAGTTTCTCGGCAAGCCAGTTGGCGCGGTGCTTGGTGCGGGTGAAGACCAGCACCTGGTACCAGGACTGTTCGCTGATCAGGTGGGCGAGCAGGCTCGCCTTGCTCTGCTGGTTGATCAGCATCACTTTCTGGTCGACCAGCTCCGTCGGGGCGTTGCGGCGCGCGACCTCGATGAGCGCCGGGCGATTGAGCATGCCGTCGGCGAGCGCCTTGATCTCGTCGGAGAAGGTCGCCGAGAACAGCAGGTTCTGGCGCTGGCGCGGCAGCAGCGCAATGATCTTGCGGATGTCGCGGATGAAGCCCATGTCGAGCATCCGGTCGGCTTCGTCGAGCACCAGGATCTCGACCTGCGAGAGGTCGATCGTCTTCTGGCCGACGTGGTCGAGCAGCCGGCCCGGGGTGGCGACCAGGATGTCGACGCCCTTGCGGAGTTGCGCAATCTGGGGGTTGATGCTCACCCCGCCGAAGATCACCGTCGAATTGAGGTCGACGTACTTGCCGTAGACGCGCACGCTCTCTTCGATCTGGGCCGCGAGTTCGCGGGTCGGGGTGAGGACCAGCGTGCGAATTGGACGCCGGCCGGTGCCGCGCACGGTGCGCTGGCTCAGCAGCTGCAGTATCGGCAGGGTGAAGCCGGCAGTCTTGCCGGTGCCGGTTTGCGCCCCGGCGAGCAGGTCGCCGCCCGAGAGCACGGCGGGAATCGCCTGCTGCTGGATCGGCGTGGGTACGGTGTAGCCGGTTTCGGAAACGGCACGCAGGATGGGCGCACTGAGGCCCAGTGAAGCAAATGACATAGACACCTTGGAGGTGATGCTGAGTCGACCAACCGCGCCGGCGTGCCGGGCGATTCCAGTCGAGGAGGACAAAGCTTGATGAGAAGAAGTCAGAGCGCGGCGCGGGGACTGGATTTCATGCCGCAGGCGCGCATTGTGACGTGTTTGCGCAGAAAAGCAAGGATAATGTCGCGATGGAACCATACCAGCCCACCAAGAAGACGCGGCTGCGCCGCCTGCCCAAGCGCGGTCACTACGATCGTGAAACCGTCTATGCGATCCTCGACGCCGGGATGGTCTGCCATGTCGGCTACGCCATCGATGGCCAGCCCTACGTCACGCCAACTTCTTATTGGCGCGAAGGCGACACGCTCTACTGGCATGGTTCGAGCGCCGGCCAGATGGTGCGCACGCTCGAGGCCGGGGCGCCGTGCTGTGTCACGGTCTCGCACCTCGACGCGCTGGTGATGGCACGTTCGGGTTTCCACCATTCGGTGAACTTCCGCTCGGTGATGGCCTTTGGGCACGCGCACAAGGTCGCTGACCCGGAGGCCAAGCTGGCGGCACTCGACGCGTTCATCGAGCGCCTTTATCCGGGACGCAATGCCGAGCTGCGCCGGCCCAGCGCCAAGGAACTGCGGGTGACCACGGTGCTGGCGCTGCCGCTGACCGAGGCGGTCGCCAAGGTGCGTACCGGGCATCCGGTGGACGATGAACCCGACTATGCGCTGCCGGTCTGGGCCGGGCTGATCCCGGTCGAGATGAAGTTCGGCAAGCCGATCGACGATCCGCTGCTGACGCCGGGAATCACGCCCAGCGCGGCGCTCAAGCGCTACCGGCGCAAGCGCGGCTAGCCGTCGTCGGGCGCGGCGCTGCCGCGCTAACCAACCTGCTCGCCCGGGTGCGCGGCGCGCCACTGCGCCAGCGCGGCGAGTACATCGGGCAGGTCCTCGACCACCCGCACCTCGGGGAGTCGGTTCTGGCGGCCGTGCACCGCGCCGCCGCCCGCCCAGATCGTCACTTCCTGCGGTAGCAGCGCGCGCAATTCGCGCACCCCGTCGATCGCCTGGCGCAGTGGATAGGCGCTGCTGAACGACAGGGCGACGACGTCGAACCCGCCGCGCGCGGCGGCCTCGCGGATGTCGCCAAGCGGGGTGCTGGCCCCCAGCGACAGGCACGACACCCCTTCGGGAACCAGCGTCGCCTCGACCATCAGCAGTCCCAGCACGTGCTGCTCCCCGGGCAGGGTGGTGAGCAGCACCCGCGGGCGTGTCAGCGGCGCGGGCTGGGCGCCGATCGCGCTGCGCAGCACGTTCTGGACCTGCTCGGAATAGAGGTGTTCCTCGGGAACGCTCAGTTCGCCGCGCAGCCAGGCTTCACCGATGGCGTGGTTGAGCGGCGCCACCGTCTCCTGGACGAAACGCTGCAGACCCTGTTTGAGCAGGTTCTGGCGCAGCGCCGCCGAGAGCTCCGCGCTGCGGTGCAGGCGCACGAACTGGAGCAGCGCTGCGTCGCCATCCGCTTCGCCTCCGTCCTGGTCCGCGCGTTCGGCGATCATCGCGAGCAGCACAGCGGTGCTCGCCCCGATCAGCTTGCCGGGGCGCGCGCCCTGGTCGAGCAGGCGGCGGATCAGGCGCAACTTCTCGACCTGCGCGGCAGGGTAGAGGCGTTCATCGTGCTCGTCGCGCTCCGGCGCCGGGAAGCCATAGCGGCGCTCCCAGACGCGCAGCGTGTCGCGCGACAGGCCGGTATCGCGGGCTACTGCCGCGATGTTAAAGGCCACTTCGTTGCCGCTCATGTTGTTCATAGTGTCGTGGACAAAAAAATATAAATTTCGGGTTGACAGACGTTTATATCGCAATTATAGTCTGGCGGTCAAGCAGTTTGTCCAGGACAAATAATGAAAGCCATCAACCAGATTCAGGCCCTAACATGAACCTCAGCGCCCGCCCCGCCACCTCGAACGCCGCCACCCGTCATCCCGGTCCACGGAACTCGGCCAGCACCGGTAACCCCGGGCGGCGGCTGCGGATCGCGGTCGTCGGCGGCGGTATCGCCGGCCTGGGTTCGGCCTGGCTGCTGGCGCAGCGCCACCAGGTCACGCTGTTCGAAGCCGGCGACTACGTTGGCGGGCACAGCAACACCGTCGACGTCGAGCTGGGCGGGCGGAGCCATCCCGTCGACACCGGCTTCCTGGTGTTCAATCGCCGCACCTACCCGAACCTGTGCGCCTTGTTCGAGCAACTCGGGGTGGCCAGCGTGCCCAGCGAGATGAGCTTCGGGCTGAGCCTCGCGAGCCCGGACATCGAGTGGGCCGGGTCTGACCTCGGCACCCTGTTCGCGCAACCCCGCAACCTCGCACGCCCCGGATTCCTGGCGATGCTGCGCGACATCTGGCGCTTCAACCGGGTCGCGACCAAGCTCGCAGAAGGCGGCGAGATGCCGGCGCTGAGCCTGGGCGAGTATCTCGCCGCGGAGCGCTACAGCGCCGAATTCCGCGACTGGTACCTGCTGCCGATGGCCGCCGCGATCTGGTCGTGCCCGACCGGCACCATGCTCGCCTATCCGCTCGCCACCTTCGTGCGCTTCTGCAGCAACCACGGCCTGCTGCAGATCACCGGCCGGCCCCAGTGGCTGACCGTGCAGGGCGGTTCGCGCAGCTACGTCAGCAAGATCGTCGCGCAGCTCGACGACGTGCGCGTCGCCACCCCGGTGCTCGGCGTCGAGCGCTCGGCTGCCGGGGTCAAGCTGCGCACCGCGGACGCGGTCGAGAGCTTCGACGAGGTGGTTTTCGCCTGCCACAGCGACCAGACCCTGGCGATCCTCGGCGACCAGGCAAGCGCTGAGGAACGCCGCATCCTCGGCGCCGTCGGCTACCAATACAACGTCGCGCTGCTGCACACCGATGCCGCCTTGCTGCCGCGCCGCCGCAAGGTCTGGTCGGCGTGGAACTACCTCGCGGGCGAGGGCGCTGCCGACCAGCGCCCGGTGTCGGTGAGCTACCTGATCAACCGCCTGCAGCCGCTGCCTTTCGAGCAGCCGGTAGTGGTGTCGCTCAACCCCTTCACCGAACCGGCGCCCGACAAGCTGATCCAGCGCATCGACTACGCCCACCCGGTGTTCGACGAGGACGCGATCGCCGCGCAGGCCGCGCTGCCTGGAATCCAGGGTCAGAACCGCAGCTGGTTCGCCGGCGCCTGGACCGGCTATGGATTCCATGAGGATGGCTTGCGCTCGGCGGTGGCCGTCGCGGCCGGCTTCGGCGTGGCCGCGCCGTGGTCGGACAAGGTCGCTGCCGCCGACGCTCGGGGTGCCCACCGCGGCCACGAGGTCGACATCGCGGTCGACCGACGGCGGGCGGCGTGAGCGGCCACGCGGTGGTACCGCGGCTCGCGCCGGCGGCGTGTTTCGGCAGCGTTGGGCATGAGCGCCACGTCGAGACCAGCCACAAGTTCAACTATCCGGCGGCGTTCCTGCGCCTGCCGCTGGGCCAGCTCGAAGAGCTCGCCGTGCCGCTGCTGGGAATCGAGCGCGCCAACCTGTTCTCGTTTCGCAGCAGCGACCACGGACCGCGCGACGGCTCGCCGCTGCTGCCGTGGTTGCGCAAGGTCCTCGCGGCCAACAACGTCGCCGCGGTCTGCGACGGCGAGGTCGTGCTGCAGACCATGCCGCGCGTGTTCGGCCACGTGTTCAACCCGGTCAGCTTCTGGTACTGCCACGACCGCAGCGGCGCGCTGCGGGTGGTGCTGGTCGAGGTCAACAACACCTTTGGCGAGCACCACAATTACCTCGTCCATCACCCCGACCTGCGGGCGATCCGGCCCAGCGACGAACTGGTGGCGCGCAAGCGCTTCCACGTCTCGCCCTTCTTCCCGGTGCGCGGCGAGTACCGCTTCCGCTTCGGCGGGCGCGGCGCGGCGCACGCGGCGGCCATCGAACTGTGGGATGGCGGCGTGCTGCAACTGGGCACGCATCTCGCTGGCCGCGCCCGGCCGCTCGACGGCAGGGCAATGATGACTTGGCTGCTGAAATATCCCATGATGGTGCTCGGCGTGATGGCCCGGATCCACTGGCAGGCACTGCGCCTCTACCTGCGCCGGGTCACCTTCCATACCAAACCGTTGCCGCCAACCGAGGAGACGACGTCGTGAACCAGGCTGAACAGACCCTGCAACTACTATCCGCGGCTCCCACGCGCGAGCTGCCGTCCGGGACCCGACTGGCGCTGGAAATGCTCGACCGCCTGGAGGGCGGGGCGGTCGCGATCGAATTGCCCGGCGGCCTGTGCCTGCGCGTCGGCAGCGGGGCGCTCGCGGCACACCTGGTGGTGCGCGACCACGGCGTGTTCGACGAGGTCCTGGCGCATGGCGATATCGGTTTTTCGGAATGCTGGATGGCCGGGCGCTGGGAGACCGACGATCTCGCCGCGTTGCTGACCCTGCTCGCGCGCAACCGCAGCGTGCTCGCGGCCGGGATCTATGGCCGGGTGCTGCGCCTGCTCGGACATCGCCTCCGCCACCTGCTGCGCGCCAACACCCGGCGCGGTGCCCGGCGCAACATCGAGAAGCATTACGACCTGGGCAACAACTTCTACTCGCTCTGGCTCGATCAGAGCATGACCTATTCGGCGGCACTCTTCGCGGCTCCCGACGAGGCGCTCGAGCAGGCGCAGCTGCGCAAGTACCGCCGGATCCTGGAGCAGGCCGGCGCGCGTCCCGGCGAGCGCATCCTCGAGATCGGCAGCGGCTGGGGCGGATTTGCGGAAGTTGCCGCTACCGAGTTCGGCTGTCACGTGCTCGGGCTGACGCTTTCGCCCGCGCAATTGGCATTCGCGCGCGAGCGCGCACTGCGCGGCGGCTTTGCCGATCGCGCCGACTTCCAGCTCTGCGACTACCGCGACATCGGCGGCCAGTATGACCACGTGGTCTCGATCGAGATGATCGAGGCCGTCGGCGAGCGCTACTGGCCGGCCTATTTCGCGCAACTCGCGGCCCGCCTCAAACCGGGCGGTCGCGCAGTGGTCCAGGCGATCACCATCGCCGACTCGCTCTTTGCGCGCTACCGCCGTGGCACCGACTTCATCCAGCGCCACATCTTCCCGGGGGGCATGCTGCTCAGCCCGGCGACCATCGCCCGCGAGGCGGCGCGCGCCGGCCTCGCGGTGACCGCAGACCTGGCTTTCGGACGCGACTACGCGCGCACCCTGGTGCGCTGGCGCGACGTTTTCGAAGCCCGGCGCGATGCAGTACGTGAAATGGGCTTCGACGAGCGCTTCGTGCGGATGTGGCGCTTCTACCTCAGCTACTGCGAGGCGGGCTTCATGAGCGGCGATGTCGACGTCCATCAGTACGTCTTCGAGCACCGCGGCGAACGCCGATGATGACCCCCGCTCGCGTTGCCGCGGCGTGGGTCATGCTGGTCGCGTGCTGGCTGGCCCCACTTGCGGCGGCAGCCCCCAATGCGCCCGACAGCGGCGGCGCCGCGCGCGCCGCGGCAGGCCTGCCGCCGGCGCTGAGCGGCCGGGACTCGTCGCTGCAGCCGCTGGGCGCCGGCGCGATGACCTGGTTCGGGTTCAAGGTCTACGAGGCCTCGCTGTGGGTGACGCCGCCCCTGGGTCCGCGCATCGGCGAGGGCCGGTTCGCGCTGGCAATCCGCTACGAGCGCGAGATTCCGGGCTGGCGGCTGGTCGACACCAGCATCGACGAAATGGCGCGGATGGGATTCGGCGACCCGGCCCGGCGCGAGCAGTGGCGTGCGCTCTTGGCGCGGGCGCTGCCCTCGGTGGCGCCGGGCGAAACCCTGGTCGGACTGAACCTGCCGGGACGCGGCGCGCGTTTCTGGCACAACGGCCGCCCGACCGCGGAGATCGACGACGAGCAGCTGGCGCGCGCGTTCTTCGCAATCTGGCTCGACGAACGCACCCGCGAGCCGGAGCTGCGCGCGCGGCTGCTGGGCTTGACGGCGCGGCGCGATGAGTGAGGCGCTGGCCGCAGCCGGCGACGGGGCCGCAGCTGGCGGTCCCCCAACCGGCGGACATGGCGCGAGCCTGTCGCTGCGCGCGTTGCTGGCCTATGGTGCGCTCGGCCTGCCGCTGGCCTTCGCGGCGCTGCCGATCTACGTTCACGTGCCGCAACTCTACGCCGACGGCCTCGGCCTGCCGCTGGCCACCGTCGGCCTGATCCTGCTGGGCGCACGGATCGTCGATGCGCTCACCGATCCGCTGATCGGCTGGGCCAGCGACCGCCTCGCCGGACGGCGCGCACTCATCGCCGCGGGCTTGCCGCTGCTGGCACTCGGAATGCTCGGGCTGCTGGCGCCGCCCCAGGGCGCCGGCGCCTGGTGGCTGGCCGCGTTGCTGGTGATGGTGTCGCTCGGCTATTCGATGGCCACGATCGCCTACAACGCCTGGGGTGCCGAGGTCGCGGCGACGCCGCTCGGGCGCACCCGGGTGGTCGCGAGCCGCGAGGGCTTCGCGCTCGTCGGCGTCGTGCTGGCCGCGGTGCTGCCCAGCCTACTCGCCGAGGGCGGCGGCGGTGCCGGCGGTTTGGCGCGGCTGGCGCTGGTATTCCTGCCGCTGCTCGCGATCGGCGCCGCCTGGACGCTGCTCGCCGCACCGCCTCCGCCGCAGCGCGCGCGCGGCAGTCGGCCGGTGCTGCGCGACCTCGCGGCCGCGCTCGCCGACCGGCCATTTGCGCGCCTGCTGGCGGTCTTCGCGGCCAACGGCATCGCCGCCGCGATCCCCTCGGCGACGGTGCTGTTCTTCGTCGCCGACGTGCTCCAGGCGCGCGAGCTGGCGGGACTGTTCCTGGTGCTCTATTTCCTTGCCGCCGCACTCAGCCTGCCGCTCTGGGTCGCGATCTCGCGCCGGGTGGGCAAGCTGCGCGGCTGGCTCGCCGGGATGGCGCTGGCGATTGCAGTCTTCGCCTGGGCCGGGCTGCTCGGCAGCGGCGACCTCTGGGCCTACGCGGTGATCTGCGTGCTCTCGGGCGCGGCACTGGGCGCCGACCTGTCGCTGCCGCCGTCGCTGCTCGCCGACCTGCTCGCGCGCACCGCCCCGTCCGGCGCGAGTCGCGCGGGCGCGAGCTTTGGCTGGTGGAACTTCGTGACCAAGGCCAACCTGGCGCTCGCCGCCGGGCTGGCGTTGCCGCTGCTCGCGGCGCTCGGCTACACGCCCGGGGGCACCGATGCTGCCGGCACACGGGCGCTGGCGCTGGTCTATGCCGGGGTGCCGGTAGTGCTCAAGATCGGCGCGATCGCGCTCGCGTGGCGCTGGCGCGAGGTGCTCGAGCCCGGCGCCGCTGCGGCGCAACCAATTACGGGAGGAATCAAGTGATGAAGAAACTGATCGCCTTGCTGGCGACCTTGCTGGTGCTGGCCGGCTGCTCTTCGGTGAGCGTGGACAAGTATGCCGGGCAGAAGCCGGCGCTCGACCTGCGCAGCTATTTCGACGGCACCATCGACGGCCACGGCATCTTCCAGGATCGCTCGGGTGAAGTAGTCAAGCGCTTCCACGTGGTGATCGACGCCAGCTGGCAGGGCGACACCGGCACGCTCGACGAGCGCTTCACCTATTCCGACGGCACCACCCAACGCCGGGTCTGGACACTGACCAGCCTGGGGAGCGGGCGCTACACCGGGCGCGCTGGCGATGTCGTCGGCGTGGCCCAGGGCGAGGCCGCGGGCAATGCGCTGCGCTGGCGCTACGTGATGGCGCTGCCGGTCGACGGCAAGGTCTACGAGGTCGACTTCGACGACTGGATGTTCCTGATGGACGACCAGGTCATGCTCAACCGCTCGGCGATGAGCAAATGGGGCGTCCACCTCGGCGATGTGACGCTCAGTTTCTACAAGCGGAAATAGCGATGGTGTTCTTCAAGCCGCTCAACAAGCCGCTGCGCGACTGGCGCGGGCAGCGCGTCTGGATCGTCGGCGCCTCGACCGGGATCGGTGCGGCGCTGGCGCGGCAGGTGGCCGCGCAGGGCGCGCTGGTAGCGCTCTCGGCGCGCAGCCGCGAGCGCCTCGGCGAGACCGCCGCGGCCTGCGGCGAGGCGGCGCTGATCGAGCCGATGGACGTGACCCGCGCGGCCGATTACGCGCGGGTGCGCGACAGCCTCGTGGCGCGTTGGGGCGAAATCGACCTGGTGGTGCTCAACGCCGGCACCTACGGCGCCGAGCGCGCCTGGGAGCTGACCGACGCCGGCATCCGCACGACCCTCGAAACCAACCTTGTCGGGGTGATGAACGGGGTGGGGGCGGTGACGCCGCTGTTTTGCGAGCGCGGCGCGGGCGCGATCGCGATCGTCGGCAGCGTTGCCGGTTACGGCGGCTTGCCACGCTCGGCCGTTTACGGGCCCTCGAAGGCGGCGCTGATCAATTTCGCCGAATCCCTCTATCTCGACCTCGGACCGCGCGGGATCTCGGTATTCCTGGTCAGCCCCGGCTTCGTGGCGACGCCGCTGACCGAGCGCAACAAATTCCGGATGCCGGCGCTGATCAGTGCCGAACAGGCCGCCGCCGCC
The DNA here is from genome assembly GCA_024643785.1 of Burkholderiaceae bacterium. Classification (GTDB taxonomy): domain Bacteria; phylum Pseudomonadota; class Gammaproteobacteria; order Burkholderiales; family Burkholderiaceae_E; genus JAGXFR01. Next base: position 10,922 of record JAHEMI010000043.1, on the reverse strand, counting down.
ATCGTCGCCGGCTTCGCGCGCGGCAAATTCGAGATTCATTTCCCCAAGCGCTTCACCTGCGTGCTCCGGGCCATGCGCTGGTTGCCGCGACGGACCTACTTCGCGCTGGTCAGGCGCCTCACGGGGGCGCAATGACTAATCGGGATGTGGGCGCCGCGGCGCAGCGCGTGGCGCGGTTCTACGAAACACTGAGCGCTGAATCGGTCGCAGGGCTGGCGACCATCTACGCGCCGCAGGCGCGCTTCAAGGATCCGTTCAACGAGGTCCAGGGGGTGGCAGCGATCGCCGGAATCTTTGCCCACATGTTCGAGACCGTTGCCGCGCCGCGGTTCGTGATCACCACCACCATCGCCCAGGGCGACCAGGCGATGCTCGGCTGGGACTTCTTCCTGCAGCTGCGCGGCCGCGAGATCGTGATCCGCGGCGTGACCCACCTGCGATTCGATGACGCCGGCCTGGTGCTGCTGCACCGCGACTACTGGGATGCTGCCGAGGAACTCTACGAGCGCGTACCGGTGCTCGGCGCGTTGATGCGGCTGCTGCGCCGGCGGCTGGCCGCACCGCTCGCCTGAGCGCTCGCCGCGCTGGCCGCGGCGGGAAGCTGTGGCATCATCGTGAATGAAGTGGTCCTGAAACATGGTCCACCAATCATTGCGGAGGCGCCCCAGATGAAAATCGACCGACTCGATCATCTCGTCCTGACCGTAGCCGATATCGCGCGCACCTGCGCCTTCTACCGCGATGTGCTCGGGTTCCGGGTCGAGACCTTTGGCGCGGGCCGGACCGCGCTGGTGTTCGGTCAGCAGAAGATCAACCTCCACCTGGCGGGACATGAGTTCGAGCCCAAGGCGCTCACGCCGACACCGGGCTCGGGGGACCTGTGCTTCATCGCTGCCACGCCGCTCGCCGAGGTGATCGCGGAGCTGGGTCGCGCCCAGGTCGTGATCGAGGAGGGTCCGGTCGATCGCACCGGCGCCTGTGGTCCGCTGCGCTCGGTCTACGTGCGTGATCCCGATCGCAACCTGATCGAAATCTCGAATTACGTTTCCTAGCCCGATGAACCACGACCAGTTCGCGATCATCGCCATCCTCGTGGCGACGGTCGGCCTGTTCCTTTGGGGTCGGTGGCGCCACGACATCGTGGCGGTCGCGGCGCTGCTCGCCTGCGTGCTGGCGGGATTGATCCCGGGCAGCGCTGCGTTCCTCGGGTTCGGCCACCCGGCGGTAATCACCGTGGCCTGCGTGCTGGTGCTCAGCGCCGGCCTGCAGCTCACCGGCGCGGTCGACGCACTGGCGCGCGCGGCGCTGCCGACCGCCACCGGTCCGGTGCTGACCATCGCCGCGCTCACCGCCATGGGGGCGGTGATGTCGGCGTTCATGAACAACGTCGGGGCGCTGGCCTTGCTGATGCCGGTGGCGATCCAGCTCGCCGAGAAACACGGCATGGCGCCCGGCAAGATCCTGATGCCGCTTGCCTTCGGCACCATTCTCGGCGGCATGACGACGCTGATCGGCACGCCGCCGAACCTGATCGTGGCCGGCTTTCGCGCCGAGGCCGGGCTGGGCAGCTTCGCGATGTTCGACTACACGCCGGTGGGCCTGGCGGTGGCGGCCACCGGGGTGCTGTTCATCGTGCTCATTGGCTGGCGCATCGTGCCTTCGCGCCAGGGATCGGCGAGCAACGGTTTCGATCTCGGCGCCTACATCACCGAGCTGCGGGTGCTCGAGGGCGGTGAAGCCGAGGGCAAGAGCCTGCGCGAATTGGAGAGCGTTTTGCGCGATGCCGACGCCCAGGTCGTCGGACTGGTGCGCGGGCACACCCGCGTGATCACTCCCAACCTTGGCCGGCGGCTGCGCTCGGGCGACATCCTGCTGCTCGAGGCCGAGCCCGACGCGCTCGCCAGCGTTATGTCGACGCTCGGGTTGAAACTCGAAGAGGCAGTGAAGCCAGAGGAAGAGGCGAAACAGGAAGAGGCCAGCGAGGAGGGAACGAAGCGGGATCGCCGGCGGCGGGAAGGTGACGAAGAGGAGCGCAAGTCCGATACCGGCGAGATCCTCGTCCAGGAGATGGTGGTGATGCCCGGGGCGAGCATCATTGGACGCAGTGCCACCGACCTGCACCTGCGCTCCAGCCACGGGCTCAACCTGCTGGCGATATCGCGCCAGGGCCGGCGCTCGATCAGGCGGCTGCGCACCACCGTGATCGCGGCCGGCGACGTGCTGCTGATGCAGGGCCCGCCCGATGCGCTTGCCGGGTTCGCAAGTGCGTTTGGGTGCGTGCCGCTGGCCGCCCGGCCGCTCAACATCCCCAACAAGCGCAAGTCAGTGATGGCGATGCTGGTGATGGCGCTGGCCGTGGCGAGCGCCGCGTTTGGCTGGCTGCCGGCGGCGGTTTCATTTGCCGGCGGCGTGTTGCTGTTCATGGCCTTGCGCATCATGCCGCTGCGCAAGGTCTACGAAGCGGTCGACTGGCCGGTGGTGGTGCTGCTGGCGGCGCTGATCCCGGTGGCCGGGGCGATGTCGACCACCGGCACCGCCGACCTTCTCGCCACTGGCCTGCTCGAAGGCCTCGGCGCGGGACATCCGGTGATCGCGCTGGCGCTGATCCTGGTGGTGACCATGACGCTGTCGGATTTCATGAACAATGCCGCGACCGCGGCGGTGATGTGCCCGCTCGCGATGAGCACCGCGGGGCAACTCGGGGTCAACGTCGATGCCTTCCTGATGGCGGTGGCGATCGGCGCCTCGTGCGCATTCCTGACGCCGATCGGGCACCAGAACAACACCCTGATCCTGGGGCCCGGCGGCTTTCGCTTCGGCGACTACTGGCGCCTGGGCGTGCCGATGGAACTGATCGTGGTGGCGGTCAGCATTCCGCTGCTGCTGGTGGTGTGGCCGCTCTGAGCCCGGCCGGCGCTAATCGGGATTGCCGGTCACCTGGGCGCGGATTTCGCGCAGCTTGACCTTGAGGCGCGCCGCGTTGACTTTGCCGATGCGGATCATGATCTTCTGGCCGGCCGAGAGCGACTCGAGGGCGGGATCGGCGAACTGGTAGAGCACCTTCTTCTGGACCAGCACGATCGGCTCCCGGACTTCGGGGGTGGCCAGCAGGTGGTCGATCACCGCGATCAGCCGATCGTTGAAGTAGCCCTGCGGAAAGCCCAGTTCGCGATAGGCCTGCTGGAAGAGCGGGTAGTGGCGGGCGTAGACCTCGACCAGCCTGGCCGAGTCGACCGATTCGGCCAGCGTCACGAACGGCAGGTAGCGGGCGGAGTTCTCCGGGCTCAGCGCCACCTCGTCGCCGCTGCCGGTGACGACCATGAGTCCGCTCATCGAGCGCACCGGCATCAGGCGCCGCGCCGCGCTCTGGCGCGGCAGGTTGTCGACCGTCGCGACGATGCGCCGGATCAGGTCCTTGGGAATGAACCAGTCGTTGAAGTTCTTGCTGCCGACGAGCGGGGCCAGTCCCTTGCGCAGCGAGGTGTCGCTCTGGTCGAGCGCGGGCAGCGGCGGGGCCTCGGCGGGCTGCTCGGCGACCGGGAACCTGACGTTGGGGGTGGCCGGCACTGCCGGCACCGGATCCGGCGCCGGGGCCGCGGCCAGCGGCGCCGGTGGTGGTGGCGGCACGATTTCCGGGCGCTGCTCGAAGAGCAGGAAGGCCAGCGCGATCGCCACGAGAACGAGAACTGCCAGGAGCCAGCGAGTCGAGGTTTTCATGGCTTCCCATCTTACCCGCCATCGCCCCAAGGCGTCAGCGTCGCGCTGCGCGCCTCAGAAGTAGCTGCGCAGGCGCAGCGTCAGCTGCAGCGGCAGGTGGCCGAATTCGGATTGCGGCAGGCCACCCGCGTCCAGCCTCTTGCCGGTGCCGGCCTGGAGCGCAAGCAGCAGGTCGGACTCGTTGCTCACCGAGTACACCAGGCTCACCTGGTGCAGCAGCGAGCCGGCGCGGTGGCCGTCGGCATCGCGCAGGCTGCTCACCAGGAGCTTGTAGCCGAAGCGCATCAGCGGGGTCAGGTCGCGCTCGATGCCGAGCGCCAGGACCCGCCGGCCGAGCTGCTGCTGCAGGCCGTAGCGCAACAGCAGGTCGGCGGGCGCCGCGGCGAGCTCCGCTTCACCGGTGGCGCCGCGCGAATTGTCGTGCCATTCGGCGCTGACGATCGTGCCGTCGGCGAAGCCATACTCGGCACCGGCGATCCAGAACAGCGCGTCCTTCGAGCCTTCGTCGAAGGCGGTGTGCAAAGCCTCGATGCGCCAGCCCACGCCGGCGATCTCGCTGGCGAACGACGCGCCCAGCACGCGGTTGCCGATCACCCGGCCGGCGAGCAGCGCCAGCTGCGAACGCGTGCCGACCTGGCGCTGGTAGTGGAGCGCGCCCGAGTCCGCGACTGGCGAATCGCGCTGCGGGGCGAAGGCGTAGGCGGCGGTCAGCGCCGAGATTGGCGAGGGATACCAGTCGAGCACCGCGGCGTCGATGCCCGGCTTGTAATCGGTGTCGAGATCGGCCGGCGCGAATGCGCCGAAGACGTTGAGCGGCTGCCAGAAGCGGCCTTCGCCCCAGTCGATCGGCTGGCGCCCGAGGCTCAGCCTGAGGTTGCCCAGGCGCCGGCGCACCAGCGCCCGGTCGAGCTCGTAGCCGATCCGGGTGGCGCTGGTGCCGTCGCGGTCGTCGACCCAGTTGCCGGCCAGTTCGCGATAGCGAAAGAGCGCGCTCGAGTGCCGGTCGAGGGTCGGGAGGCCGCGCAACTGCTGGCGCAGCGTCTTGACGTGGAGCGACCACTCGGTGTCGCCGGCGAGCGCGTCGAGCATCAGGCGCAGGCTCTCCTGGTCCGCGCTCGGCGTGGCGCTGGAGACGAGGCCCGCGCCAAGCTCCCCGGGGTCGGCGTCGGCAGCGGTGACCAGCACCGACGCGCGCATCGTGAACTCGGCCGCGGCCCCCGGCAGGAAGGGCATTAGCTGGAGCGCTGCGGTCAGCGCCGCGAGTGCGGCGCACCGCCGCCGCCGCGCGCGCTGCGCCGGCGCGCTCACAGTGCCAATGCCGGCGCTACTGCTTGTGCTGGCGTTCAGGTACGCGTTCATCGCCGACGATGCGGCCGTCGCGCAGCGTGATGATGCGCTCGGCGCGTTCCATCACCCGCGGGTCATGGGTCGAGAAGAGGAAGGTCACGCCCTCGTCGTGGGAGAGCCGGTGCATGATCTCGAGCAGGGCGCTGGCATTCTCCGAGTCGAGGTTGGCGGTGGGCTCGTCGGCGAGCACCAGGCGCGGCCCTGCGGCGAGCGCCCGGGCCACCGCGACGCGCTGCTGCTGGCCCCCGGAGAGCGCCGAAGGGCGGCGGTCGAGGAGTTTCGAGAGTCCCACCATTTCGAGGTAGTGCGCTGCGCGCTCGCGGCGCTCGGCAGCCGCCCGGCCCTGGAGCACCATCACCAGCTCGACGTTCTCGAGCGCGCTCAGCACCGGGACCAGGTTGTAGGCCTGGAAGATGAAGCCGATCTGGAAGAGGCGAAAATCCGAGCACGCCGCTTCGCGCAGCGCCGTGAGGTCGGTGCCGTCGAGGATCACCTTGCCGTGCGAGGGCGCGTCGAGCCCGCCGACGACGTTGAGCAGCGTGGTCTTGCCGGAACCGGAGGGACCGACCAGCGCCGCGAATTCGCCCTTGTCGACCTCGAGGTCGACGTCCTCGAGCGCCTTCACGATGTGCTCGCCCTGGGTGTAGTGCTTGCTGATTTGCTCCAGGTTCAACAGTGCCATGTGTTCCTCACGTGCGCAGCGCCTGCACCGGCGTAATACGCGCTGCCTTGATGGCCGGGTAGATGCCGCTGGCCAGCGTGGCGATGAAAATGATGACGGTGAGCTGCCCCACCCGCGACCATGACAATTCGGTGTAGATGACGGGATCCATGAACGTCCCCATCAGCTGGGTGCCGTCTTGCAGGATCGCCGAGAAGTCGATTCCGTGCGTGGAGAACCAGTAATGGGTGCCGCCGCCCAGCAGCCAGCCGATCAGCACCGCCAGCACGCTCATCAGCACCGATTCCCAGAACACCAGCCAGAGCAGCTGGCGGCGCGCCAGCCCGAGCGCGCGCAACAGCCCGAACTCGCGGGTGCGCTCGAGCACGCTCATCAGCACGGTATTGAGGATGCCGAACACCACCATCACCAGGATCAGCGTCAGGAAGACGTAGTTGCCGGCGTCGTCGATGACGATGAACTGCACCAGCTGCGGCATCATTTCCTGCCAGTCGAGAACCGCCGGGGCATCGGGCACCGTGGCCAGCGCCGCGGCGATCCGCGCCTTCCACAGCGCCATGGTGTCGGGGTCGTCGAGAAACACGGCGAAGCGTGTTACCGGTGCGAGCGCGCGCTCCGCGCCTTCGCCTTCGAGGAAGCGGCGCGCGAAGCCCATGTCGCCGAGCACCAGGTAGTCGTCGATCTCGTCTATGTGCGAATCGAAGATGCCGCGCACCCGGGCCAGCTGGGCCTGCGAGTCGCCGCCCTGGCGCCCGGCCATGAGCACGATCTTGCTGCCGATGCCGGTCTTCAGCTTGCGGGCCATGCCGTCGCCGATCACGACGCCGCGTTCGTCGTCGGCCTCGGGCCAGTGGCCGGCGACCATCTGTGGCTGGAGCATCTCCGAGCGCTGGTCGCCGCCGGGGTTGAGCCCCTCGAAGGCGGCGCCCACCGAGTTGGCGGCAGTGCTGGCGAGGACCTGCAACGAGATCCGCTGCTCGAGCCGTCCCGGCACGCCCAGTGCCGCGAGACGGCGTGCCAGCTCGCCGCCGTTGGCAAGGTACTTGTGGTTGGCAGGGGCGTCGCGATAGCCGGGGGGCTGCACCGTGACGTGCCCCTCGCCGAGCTTGATGGCGTTGCGCACCATCGAGTTGTGGCTGCCGTCGCCCAGCCCCACCATCAGCACCGCCAGCGCAAAGCCGATGCCGATCGAACTCAGGGTGATCACGGTGCGGCGCCGGTGGCGCCAGAGATTGCGCCAGGCGAGCATCAGCATCATCGCCAATGGCAGGTGGCTGTGACGCCCGCCCGCGCCTGCGCCGGCAGCGGCCGATTGCTGCTGTCCGGGGGGAGAACCGGGCCACTGGCGGTAAGTCATCGCATCACCTCGGCCGGCTTGAGGCGCGTGGTGTGCCAGGACGGCACCAGCGCGGCGACAAGCGCCACCACGATCATCAGCAGCGCTGCCTGGAGCACCTGCCAGTATTCGAGATGGCCCCGGATCACCGGCTCGAAGACTATGCCCGCCCAGTCGTAGCCATCGGGCATCGAGGCGCTGAAGTCGATGCCGTGGCGCGCGAGCACGCCGGCGGCGAGGATGCCGGCCGCCGCTCCCGCCAGCGCCGAGACCAGCGCCAGGAAAATGGACTCCAGCACCACCATCAGCAGCAGCCAGCGGCGCTTCATGCCGATGGCGAGCAGGATCCCGAACTCGTGGGTGCGCTCATGGACCGCCATCAGCATGGTATTGAGCATCCCCATCGATGCGAGCCCGACCACGATCACTCCCACGAAAAGCAACAGCGAGCGGCTCATCTCGATCATGTCGGAGAGCGCCGGCGAGATCTGGCGCCAGTTGCGCACCACTGCCGGCCCGCCGAGTTCATCGAGCGGTGCCGCGTCCTGCAGCCGCGCGAGTTCACCGTCGAGCTCGGCCTGTGCGCTCGCCAGCGCGGCGGCATCGCCGACCCTGACCGCCAGCTCGTGGAAACCGTCGTCGAGCACCATCAGCTGGCGGTAGGCGGCGATCGACATCAGCACGCCCATGCGATCGAATGCCGGCTCCATCGGCTTCATGATTGCCGCGACGCGATAGAGCGCGTTGCCGATGCTGCCGTCGGCGGCCTGGGTCACCAGCACCAGTTCGCTGCCCGGGCGCAGGTTGAGGCTGCGCGCGAGGTGCGCGCCCACCGCAACGTTGTAGCGCTCGAGCCCGCGCGCGGTGGGGGCGGCCGGGCCAAGCTCGAGCGTGCCGCTGCGCACGTGCGTCAGCGTGGTCGTTACCGCGGCCTCACGCTGCGGGTCGATCGCCTTGACGAGCACGCCCGACGAACTGTCGGCCGCGCTGGCGAGTGCCGCCGCGTAGAGGCGAGGGGCGAAACGCATGTCGGGAAGGTCGCCCTCGACGCGCTCGAGCCAGGGCCAGGGCATGGTCGCGTAGAGGTCCTGGTCGGCGATGAATGCCCGGCGGTGCGCCTGCAGGTGCGAGGTCGAGAGCTCGGTGGCGTAGCGCACCGTCTGCTCGGTCATGCCACCGATCAGCGCGGCGTAGAGGATCACCATCACCAGGCCGCCAGCCAGCGCCGAAATGGTGAGCAGGCTGCGCACCGGATTGCGCCAGACGTTGCGCCAGGCCGTGAACGTCAGGATCCGCAGCCGGGCAAAGGTTGAAGTGGCGCTCGCCGCCGTCATCGTGGCCACCTAGTGACGCGCCTTGAGCGATTGCAGCGAGAAGAATGATTCCCCGACGCTGACATCGAAGGCGATGTCACGGTAGCGAATAACCGTCGACTCGTCGGGCTTGTCCTCGGGCTGCAGGGTGAGGCGCATCGGGATCACGCGCTCACCGATCTGGCGCAGTTCGTCGAAGCGCATGGTGCGCATCAGCGTGCCGGCCTCGTCGTAGTAGGCGGCCGCAATCGGCGCCAGGTTGTCCTGCTGCATCTCCATCACCACCTTGCCCCAGACTACCGCGGCGTCGGGGCGGGGCACAAAGGTCAGCTCGTAGACCTGGCGTCCGGCGCGCGCGCCCTCGAAGCTGAGCGTGGCGTCGTAGTCGTCCTCGAAAGTGCTTTCCTTGACCAGGTCATCGTTGGTGAAATGGCTGCCCATCCATGAGCCCGACATCATGCTGGCCGGGACCTTGATCACGCGGTCGATCTTGGGCAGGTAGTTCCAGATGTTGTCGTCGACCTTGAGCGTGGCGATGCCGCGGTCCTTGACCGGTTCGCGGATCACCACCAGCGAGCGGGTCTTGCCCAGCGACCAGGCCTCCAGGGTCATCGCGCGCTGGTAGCGCACCGTCTTGACCGTCATCGTCATGCTGGCCTGCGAGGTGTCGCCGCGCCAGAGGCGGTCGACGTGGCGGATCAGTTCGTGGACGTCGACAGCAGCGGCGTGAGAGGCAAGGAGGCCGAAGATCATGGCCAACAGCGGCCGCAGCAGGCGCCCCCGCCGAGCTGCACAGCGGGCGCGGGCGCCCGGGTGGAATGCGAGGCAGCGGGGCGTCACGATTGCGCTCCAGGTGGCGACTGATGGAGCACTTCGTGCGCCATCACCAGGTTCTTGCCGTGGTTCTTGGCCGAGTAGAGAGCGGTGTCGGCAGCGGTGAACAGCGCGCGGGTGTTGCCCGCATGAGTCGGGTAGCAGGCCACGCCGATGCTCACAGTGATGCCGATGGTTTCGTCCTCTCCGATTGTGAATTCGAGTTCTTCCGTTGCAACGCGAATGCGCTCGGCCAGGCCGCTGGCAGCCGCGAGATCGGTTTCCGGGAGGATGACGGCGAACTCCTCGCCGCCGTAGCGGCAGGCGGCGTCGATGGCGCGCACCTGGTGTTTGAGCAACTCGGCAAGTTCCTGCAGTACCAGGTTGCCAGCCTGGTGGCCGTGTTCGTCGTTGACCAGCTTGAAGTCGTCGATGTCGATCAACAGCAGCGAAACCGGCCGCTGGGTGCGCTGGGCGCGCTCCAGTTCGGCCGCAAGCACTGAGTAGAACTCGAGCTGGTTGCGCAGCCCCGTGAGCCCGTCGTGGATCGCGAGCCGCTTCAACTCCTCTTCATGGCTCTCGATGCGGGCGCCGACCGTGACCACCAGGCGGTTGAAGGTTGACGCCAACAGACCGGCGATCAGCATGCTGATGATGGTGCCAACGTAGAAAGTCTCGCGCGAAGTCGCCAGCACGGCGGAGACTTCGATCAGCGCCAGCAATTGGCCCACCGTCTTGCCCGAGACATCGACGAGCGGCAGGAACACTACCCGGTAGGCGGCACTGCCCACGCCGAGGTCGGCGGCGCCGTCGCCAGCGGCGAGGATGGCCTCGAGTTGCCCGGCGAGCTCGATTGGCATGTCGTCTCCGGCGTGGGAGCTGATCACGAACTTCTGGAACTGGTCCCAGCGCGGTATTCGTCCGAGCATCAGCATGGCGGCTTCCCAGGAGGCGCGATCGAGGTTCTCCTTGTAGAGCAGGGGAAAGATCGGCTTGCCAGCCAGCAGGTGATGCGCGCCGAGCATCTGTTCCAGGTCAATGCCCAGTTCGACGTAGCCGAGCAGGCGGTTGCCGTCGCGCCAGGGTTCGACCATGCGCAGCGTGAAGATGCTCGACTCGCCCAGTTCCATGCCGTGGATCGTGGTGCCGGTGCGCGCGGCCTCGGTGGTGGTGACGCGTCCGATCACGTCGCCGAAACTGTGGGGCTGGTTGGCGCGCAGCACTACCTTGAGATCGGGGCCGAGGAAGTAGAAGTGGGTGACGCCGAACTGGCGCTTGAGCTCGGCCGCCATCGGGCTGGCCAGCGCGAGCAAGGCGGTCCGGTCGCTCGCCTCCATGGCACCGATCAGTGCGCGGTTATGGGTAATGGTCTCCATCACCGCTCCCAACATTCGCGCGTGCATGGCGACATCATTGCGGTAGGCATGATCCATCAGCGCGCGGGTCTGGGCGACCTGCAGCGCCACCTGCCCGCGTTGTTGCGAGTAGAGCAGGGCAACCCAGGCGCCGAGCGCCAGCAGGATCGCGAACGCCAGCGGGGCGAACACCTGCCAGCGCAGCCGTGTGGTGGCCCGGTCTGCACCCGAGCCGAGAAACCTCCTGATGCCAGTCAGTGCCATGGAGCGGTCGTCCAATGCACAACGGGTTTCCGAACAGTGCGGCTACTTCAGCCGCAGCGAATCTTCAGCGAGGCTTAAATTATACGTCCGAATTG
>JAHEMI010000130.1 GCA_024643785.1 Burkholderiaceae bacterium | reverse complement strand
TCTGGCCGATGTTGGTGCGCCGGATCGCCACCGTCACGATCTCCGCACCGCTCGCCTCGATCGCGTCGCGGGTCTGCGCGAAGTCGCGGTACTTGCCGGTGCCGATCAGCAGGCGCGAGCCGAAGTTGCGCGTGCCGATACGCATGGTGTCGGCGCCGCCGGTGGCATCGCTGGCGGAAGAGGCAGTCATGATGGCGATCCTTGCAGGTTCATCCGGGATTGGCGTCAGTGCGCTTCGCCCGCCACGGTCACCGGGAAGTTGACCGAATTGGCGATGAAGCAGTTGGCGTGGGCGCGCTGGTGGAGCATCGGCAGGTGTTCGGCGTGGCCCGGATCGACGAACATCACCTCGGGGTACAAAGCTACCGAGAGCATCTTCATCTTCTTGTCCTCGCCCATGCCGAGTATGCCTTCGGCGCGATCGGCGTAGGAGCGCACCGCGTAGCCGCGCTTGTGGGCGATCGCCATGAAGGTCAGGAAGTGGCAGTGCATCAGCGAAGCGATTAGCAGCGTCTCGGGATTGGGCAGCGCGTCGTCACCGCCGTAGACCGCGGGCGCCGAGGCGTGGTAGCTGCCGGTGCTGAAGCGCAACTCGGCGACGCGCTCGTAGCTGGTACTGTCGGCCGGATTGATCGGGGTTCCCAGCCAGCGCAGGGTGCCTTCGAATTTGTGTTCCACGGGGTTCTCTCCTCGAATATTGGCGCAGCTCTTGGCAGATCCGGATCCCGTTCAGCCGCCACCGACCGCGACCACGATCTCGATCTGGTCGGCGGGTGCGACGCTGGTCCGCGCATGCTGCGAACGCGGCACGATCTGGCCATTGAGCTCGATCGCTACTCGCTTGCCGGCAAAGCCAAGCTCATCGACCAGGGCGGCGACGCTCAGGCCGTCGGGGACTTCGCGGGGCTGTCCGTTGACGGTGACGAAGATCATGGGTGGCGCGACTCGGCGAACGGAAAAGTTGATTTTCGCACGGCGCGCCGACGCGCGCCTCAAGCCGCAGCGATCAGGTCCGCCACGTGCGTTCCGATCGCCAGGCAGGCGGTCAGCCCCGGCGACTCGATGCCGAACAGGTTGACCAGTCCGGCCCGACCGTGGTCTGACGGTCCCTGGATCAGGAAATCGCGCGCCGCTTCCCGGGGCGACTGGATCTTGGGCCGGATGCCGGAGTAGGCCGGCACCAGCGAGTTGTCGGGCAGCTCCGGCCAGTACTCGCGAATCGAGGCGTAGAAGCCTTCAGAGCGCGCCGGATCGACGCGGTAGTCGACTTCGTCGATCCATTCGACGTCGGGGCCGAAACGCGCCTGCCCGGCGAGGTCGAGCGTCAGGTGCACTCCCAGTCCGGCGGCCTGCGGCACCGGATAGATCAGCCGCGAGAAGGGGGCGCGGCCGGCGAGCGCGTAGTAGTTGCCCTTGGCGAGATAGGCCGGGGGAATCAGTGCCGCATCGAGCCCGGCAATTCTTCGCGCCAGCGCAACGGCTCCCAGGCCGGCGCAATTGACCAGCACTCGGGCGCGCAGCTCGATCGGGTCGGCACCGCCGACTTCGAGCCGGAAGGCGCCGTCGTCGTGTTGCGCCGAAACCAGCGGGGCGCGCAAGGCCACCAGTCCGCCAGCATTCTCGAGGTCGCCCTGGAACGAGGTCATCAGGGCATGGCTGTCGACGATCCCGGTCGAGGGCGAGAGCACGGCTGCGACGCAGGAGAGCGCCGGCTCGAGGGCTTGGGCCGCGGCGCTTGTGAGCCTTACGAGATCGGTCACCCCGAGCGCCGCGGCGCGGGCGATCAGCGCTTCGAGCTGGGCAACTTCGTCTGCGGTGGTGGCCACGATCAGCTTGCCGCAGCGCCGGTGATCGATGCCGCGCGCCGCGCAGTAGTCGTAGAGCAGCGCCTTGCCCGCCACGCAGAGCCGGCCCTTGAGCGAACCGGCCTGGTAGTAGAGCCCGGCGTGGATCACCTCGCTGTTGCGCGCACTGGTCTGGGTGCCGATCGCGTCTTCGGCTTCGAGGACCCAGACCTCGCGGCCGCGCAGCGCCAGTTCGCGCGCTACCGCCAGGCCGACGACGCCCGCACCAACGACGACTGCGTCGAGCGTTTCCATTAGGTCAGTAACTCACTGGCGCAGCAGCTTGTCAATCAGTGGTTGCAGGGCTTGCTGGCGGCTCGGCGCGATGCTGATCGCCCGATTGAACGCTGCGAGCGCCAGTTCATTCTTCCCGGTGTGGAGGTAGCAGAAGCCCAGACCCAGCCAGGCCTTGTCATTGCCGGCATCGAGTCCGATGGTGCGCTGGTAGCTTGCGATCCCGGCGGCGAATTGCTGGCGCGACAACTGCAGCCCCGCCAGCTTCATGTTGGCAGGCACCGAACCGGGGTCCGCCGCGACCGCTCGCTTGAAGTAATCCTCGGCCTGGTCGAGCTTGCCGGCGGCCCATTCCTGGTCGCCACCGGCCATCAATTCCGCCGCAGTTTGCGCGCTCGTGGCCAGCGACGCCGTGCCCAGGACGAGTGCGCTCAGCAAGGCCAAGAAAGAGAAGTGAAATTTTGCCGGCATCTGCCCCCCAAAGCGGCGTTAGGCCATAAAGGAAAAGAAACGGCCACCGACATTGTCGATGGCCGTTGAACAACGGGCACAACAGCAGGGCTATTTCAGCGAACCCTTGCCATAGCGCTCTTCATAGCCCTTGCGGACCTTGTCGATGGCGCCCTTGCCCATGCCGCTGAAGAACCAATCGTGGCCTTCAATCGGCTTGAAGTACTTCTCGAGCATCGCTTTGGCAAAGTCTTCATTGCCATCCTTCTTGAGCACCACTTCCTTCAACTCCGGAATCCACTTGAAGTAGGTGTGCTGGCTGACTTCGTAGATACCGTGCCACCAGGTGTAGTCCGGCCCGTTCATCGAGGCGCCATGGCGCGCCCGGCGACCTTCGTGATGCCAGATCTCGAACCAGGTCCACTTGATCTTGGCATCCATCGGCTCGTGGGTCAGGTAGCCCTTGTCCTCGAGTTCCTTCATCACCGCCGCAATCGGCTTGGCGTACTTGTCGTTGTACAACTCCACCAGGTCGTCGAATTGCTTGTAGTGACCGGCCACCGTATTGCTGGTGTGACAGGCCGAGCAGACGTCCTTCATTTTCTCGCGACGCTGTTCCCAGGTGATGATCTCGACCACCTTGGCGCCTTTGACTTCGTCGCCGATCTTCGGCAACGGCTTGCTCTCGGGCTGGTCGAACTCGTCACCATTGCTCAGGCGGATCATGTTGATCTTGGTCGAAATTGCCGGGCGCAAGGTCCAGGAAATCCGCTCGCCGACGTCATGGGTCACCGGCTGTGACCTGGTGGCGCTCATGTGGCAGGTCGCGCAGGTGGGTGCTGCGGTGTAGTCCTCACCGACGACCCACTTCTTCGACTTCATGTTCATGTCGCCGACATTGGCGCGATAGGCGATGCCATGCTTGGATTCGTTGTAGACCTCGATCTGCGGATGATCCGGGCCGAGATGGCACTTGCCGCAGTTGTCAGGCGCGCGTGCCTGGGCCGCCGAGAAGGCGTGCCGGACGTGGCATGCCGAGCACGAGCCGATCGAACCGTCGGGGTTGATTCGTCCAATGCCGGTGTTGGGCCAGGTCTGCGGCGTCGGGTGGCCATTGGCATCTACTTCGACGACCGAGCCGTGGCACTGCCGGCAACCGGCATTGACGGCAGCCGGACCGCCGATCACTTCACCCAGAAGATTGTCGACCGAAGCCAGGATGTTGCCGGCCTTGGCATGGTGGGAACGCTGTTGTTGCGCTACTTCCCGCTCGTGGCACTGGGCGCAGGCCTTCGGCGTGACGATCACCTGGATGAACGCCCCGTTGTGTTTGATCGCCGCTTTCTCTCCCTCGTTCGCCTTGTGGCAGTCGTAGCAACCGACGTTGTACTTGCCGTGGGCACTTTTCTTCCATTCACGGTAGATGCCAGGCTCGCTCTCGGCGTCGTGGCAGCTGGCGCATCTCTTGGCGATCTTCGCGTCGGCCGCCGACACCTTGCGTGCGGCCGGCGCCGCAGACTGGCCGCTCTTGGCCGCTGCCGGGCCCGCTGCCAATGCCGAATCGACAAGCGGACTGCCAAGCGTCAAGACGATTGCCGCAAACACTGCTGCCAGATATTTCAAGAGATTACTCATCAAGTCACCTCGCTATTGTTCGACTACGGCGCACGTTGGCGACCGCCGTAAACTTAAAATATGCTGAAAACAAATATACCACCACCAATGATCGGTGCAACAGTTTTCCGCGCACTACTCGGTCGCGACGAGGGCGGCGGCACTCCCGGTTCGGGACGCAATCGTGACTCAGCGGGCGTAGGGCGGTAGAATCCCCGCCTGCAGCGCGCGATGCGGGTGTAGTTCAATGGTAGAACGGTAGCTTCCCAAGCTGCATACGAGGGTTCGATTCCCTTCACCCGCTCCAATTTCCGCTCGCAGGCAAATGCCTGCCCGTTGCTCCCCTGACGTACGGCCAACCAGTCCTATAAGATTGACCCTCGAATCTCAATGAGCCCGGGGTGGTCGCAGCATGTCTCGCCCCCGGCACGCCAAGGTTGAATCGTGCAGCACCGCGCTGCCATTACAGGGAGAACATCAATGAGCAAGATTGGATTCGTCGGCTTGGGCATCATGGGAACACCAATGGCCGGGCACCTGATCAAGGGCGGTCACGAACTCTTCGTCTTCAGCATCCCGCGTATTCCGAAGGAAACGATTGCGGCCGGCGCCAAGGCCTGCGCCTCGAGCAAGGAAGTGGCGCAGAAGGCCGACATCATCTTCATCATGGTGCCCGATACGCCGCACGTCGCCGCCGCGCTCTTTGACGCCGAGGGCGTTGCCGCGGGCCTGTCCAAGGGCAAGATCGTGGTCGACATGAGCTCGATCTCGCCGATCGAGACCAAGGAATTCGCCAAGCGCATCGGCAAGCTGGGCTGCGAGTATCTCGACGCGCCGGTCTCGGGCGGGCAGGTCGGGGCGGTGGCCGCGTCGCTCACCATCATGGTCGGCGGCAAGAAGAAAGTGTTCGACAAGGTCAAGCCGCTCTTCGAGCTGATGGGCAAGAACATCACGCTGGTGGGCGGTACCGGCGACGGGCAGACCGCCAAGGTGGCCAACCAGATCATCGTCGCGCTCACCATCGAGGCGGTGGGCGAGGCGCTGCTGTTTGCATCCAAGGCGGGTGCCGACCCCGCCAAGGTGCGCCAGGCGCTGATGGGCGGGTTCGCTGCCTCGCGCATTCTCGAGGTGCACGGCGAGCGCATGATCAAGCGCACCTTCAATCCGGGTTTCCGGGTGGAGTTGCACCAGAAGGACCTCAACCTCGCGCTCTCGGCCGGCAAGGCGCTCGGCGTCGCGTTGCCTAATACCGCGATGGCCCAGGAACTGTTCAACATGTGCGCTGCCCACGGCGGACGCGAATGGGATCACTCCGGCATGGTGCGGGCGCTCGAGATGATGGCCAACTTCGAGGTTGGGCAGAAGGCCTGAACCG
>JAHEMI010000129.1 GCA_024643785.1 Burkholderiaceae bacterium | reverse complement strand
ACGTTGCGCGCGCCGGCCATCAGGTCCATGGCGCCGCCGACGCCGAGCACCGGCTTGCCGGGGACGGTCCAGTTGGCCACCCGCCCCCGCTCGTCGACCTCGAGAGCGCCCAAGACCACGGCATCGAGATGACCGCCGCGGATCATGGCGAAGGAGGTCGCGCTGTCGAAAAAGGCGCTGCCGGGCCGCTCCGTGACCGGCTGCTTGGCCGCATCGACCAGGTTGGGGTCGATCCGGTCGCCAGCCGGGGGCGGCCCGACGCCGAGCAGGCCGTTTTCGGTCTGGAAGCAGACGCTGTCGGCGTCAACGTAGTGGGTCACCAGGTTGGGAATGCCGATCCCCAGGTTGACGAACCAGCCGGGGCGGAGCAGGGCCGCGGCGCGACGGGCGATCAGGTGCTTTTCGTTCATAGCGTCTCCCTGGCCAGCACCAGCCGATCCACGTAGATATGCGGGGTGCAGATCTTTTCCGGGTCGAGTTGCCCCACCTCGACGATCTCGTCGACCTCGGCGATCACCGTCTTTGCCGCGGTCGCCATCATCGGGTTGAAATTGCGCGCCGTCTTGTAATAAACGAGGTTGCCCAGCCGGTCGGCCTGGTGGGCGCGCACCAGGGCCACGTCGGCCGGCAGCGCCTCCTGGAACAGGTAGGTCCGGCCATTGATCTCGCGCTCTTCCCGGCCTTCGGCGAGCAGGGTGCCGACCCCGGTCGGCGTATAAAAACCGCCGAGGCCGGCGCCCGCGGCCCGGATCGCCTCGGAGAAGGTCCCCTGGGGCAGCAGGGTGATCTGGATCGCTCCCCTGGCGTAGCCTTCGGCAACCTCCGGGTTGCTGGTGAAATAGGAACCGACCGCACGCCTGACCTTGCCCAGCCGGTAGGTCTGGCCGAGGGCCTTGCCCGGCTCACCGAGGTTGTTGCTGACGATGGTCAGGTCCTTGCGCTCGCTGTCGTTGAGGGCCGCAATCAGCGTCAGGGGCGCGCCGACCAGGCCGAAGCCGCCGACCATCAGGGTCATGCCGTCCTGCACGAAAAGTTCCACCGCCTGCTCGGCGCTGATGATTTTATCCAAGCTCATCTCTCCCCGGTCGTGAGGGTGCGCGATCTGCGCATCTCCGGTCAGACTTTTTCCACCACCATGGCGATCCCCTGCCCCACGCCGATGCACATGGTCACCAGGCCCAGGTCGGCCGACTCGCGGCGCTGCATCTCGTAGACCAGTGACGTCAGCAGCTTGGCGCCGGTACCGCCGAGCGGGTGCCCGAGGGCGATGGCGCCGCCGTTGGGATTGAGCCGCGGGTCCTGGTAATCCATGCGCCAATCGGCAAGCACCGCCAGGGACTGGGCGGCGAAGGCTTCGTTGAGCTCGATCAAGCCGACATCGTCGAGCGTCGCCCCGGCCCTGGCCAGCGCCTTGGCGGTTGCCGGCACCGGCCCGATCCCCATGATGCGCGGCGCCGTGCCGGCGACGGCCATGCTGCGGATCCTCGCCAGCGGCTTCAGCCCATGGCTCCGGGCATACTCCTTCGAGACCAGCAGCAGGGCCGCGGAGCCGTCGTTGATCATGCTCGAGTTCCCCGCGGTCACGGTGCCATCCCGCTTGAACGCCGGTTTGAGGGCGCTCAGCTTGTCCAGGGTGGTCTCCTTGCGCGGCCCCTCGTCGCACTCGACCAGGCCGTTTTTCATCGGCACCGCGACGATCTCGGCCTTGAAAACCCCGGCCTCCTGCGCCTTGACCGCCTTCTGCTGGCTGGCCAGGGCGAAGAGGTCCTGGGCCTCGCGGCTGATCCGGTACTGCTCGGCGAGGTTTTCGGCGGTCATGCCCATCGCATCGGTATAACCCAGCGCTTCCATCCTCGGATTGATGAAGCGCCAGCCGATGGTCGTGTCGTACAGGGTCTGGTTGCCGACCGCGTACGGCCGCTCCGCCTTGGCGACGATCAGCGGCGCGCGGCTCATCGATTCCACACCGCCGGCAACATAGACCTGCCCCTCGCCGGCCATGATGGCCCGCGCCCCGCAGGCAACCGCCTCGAGGCCGGAACCGCACAGGCGGTTGACCGTGCAGCCGGCCACCTGTTCGGGGAACCCGGCCAGCAGCAGGCTCATGCGGGCCACGTTGCGGTTGTCTTCACCGGCCTGGTTGACGCAGCCGAAATAAACGTCCTCGATATCCGCCAGCGGCACCTCGCTCCTGGCCATCAGGGCCTTGAGCACGTGCGCGGCGAGGTCGTCGGGGCGGACCCCGGCCAGGGAACCGCCATGCCGGCCGACCGGGGTGCGCAGCGCATCAACTATCCAGACTTCATTGGTTGCCATGGTTTCTCCTTCTCACAAACAGTTGCGGCCACGGGATTCAGCGGACGACCGCCTCATCGGTGATTTCGAGACCGCGGTCGATGATCGCAAAGGCGTCCCGCAGCTGCTCCTCGGTGATGCAGAGCGGCGGGATGGTAAACAGGTAGTTCCAGCGCAGGAAGGCCGCCAGGCCGTTCTGCTTGAGGAACGTCCCGAGTCGGGTCATCTCCGGGCTGGTGCCGTTGAACGGCGCCAGCGGTTCGCGGCTGGCACGGTCCTTCACCAGCTCGATGACGCCGAACAGGCCGAGAGAGCGCACGTCGCCCACCGACGGGTGGCGCTCCATCAGCTCCCGGAGCAGGCCGGCCATGACCACGCCGAGGCGCCGGGAGTTGCCGACCAGGTCGTCCTCCTCGAGCACCCGCAGGGTCGCCACCGCGGCAGCCAGGCACATCGGGTGGGAGTTGTAGGTCAGCCCCCCGGAGAAGACGCGCGATTCGAAATGGGCGGCGATGCGCCCGCTCATGGCCACGCCGCCGAGGGGCAGGTAGGCCGAGGTGAAGCCCTTGGCCATGGTGATCATGTCGGGGACCACCCCCCAGTGATCGACGGCGAACCAGGCCCCGGAACGGCCGAAGCCGCTCATGACCTCGTCGCAGATCATCAGCATGCCGTACTTGTCACAGAGCGCACGCAGCCCCTGCAGGTAGCCGTCCGGGGGGATGATCAGGCCGTTGGCGCCGGTGATCGATTCGACGAAGATCGCGGCGACGTTGTGGGGGCCTTCGAACTGGATGATCTCCTCGATGTGGCTGAGGCAGTACATCGGGCAGCCGTGGCAGCCGTCGCGACCGAAGGTGCAGCGGTAGCCGTAGGGGTCGAAGGCGCGCACCACGCCGGGGATGCCGGGCTCGCAGGCCCAGCGGCGCGGGTCGCCGGTGAGGGTGCCGGCGCCGGCGCTGGCGCCGTGATAGGAGCGGTAGCGGGCGATGATCTTGTGCCGGCCGGTGAAGGCGCGGGCCAGCTTGATGGCGTTCTCGTTGGCCTCGGCGCCGCTCAGGGTGAAGAGGAAGGTGTCCAGGTCGCCGGGGGTGTGCGCTGCCAGCAGCGGGCCGAGCTCGGCGCGGACGCGGGTGGCCATCCCCGGCCCGACGTAGGCCAGCTCCTCGGCCTGGGCCTTGATCGCCTCGATCACGCGCCGGTTGCCGTGGCCGATATTGCTGCACATCGCCTGGGAATTCATGTCGATGTAGCGCTTGCCGTGAGCGTCCCAGAAGTAGATGCCTTCGGCGCGCACCACCGGGATCGGGTCGACCGCGCCCTGGGCGGACCAGGTCCAGAAGGTGTGCTTTTTACACTGGGCGATCATCTCTGCGGCCGTCATCGTTTGGCCGGCGTTGGTTGCCATGGCTCAGGCTCCTGCTACAAGGGTCACCGTTGGCGGCATCAGCCGCGGTGCATGATGGTGTGGCTCTGCTCGCGCATGAAGCGCGGCAGGTGATAAGGTCCGAGGCCGCCCTTGCCGTCGACGCCCGAGCCCTTCCAGCCGCAGAAGGTCTGGTAGCCGGGCCAGGCGCCCGTGGTGGCGCCGCTGCGGCGGTTGGCGTAGAGCGCGCCGGCCTGGGCGTTGTCGAAGAAGAATTCGAGTTCTTCGGGGTGCTGCGCGTAGACGCCGGCGGTCAACCCGTACTGCACGCGGTTGCCGCGCGCGATCCCCTCGGCGAGGGTGCGGCAGCGCTGCACCGAGAGGAACGGCAGGAACAGTTCCTCGAAATTGAGCCAGTGGTCCTCCGGCAGGTCAACGACGATGGTCGGCGCCACGAAGTTGCCCGCGGCATAGGCCCCTTCCTGCAGGCGCCGGCCGCCAAGCACCACGCGTCCGTCCCGGTTGGCCGCTTCACAGGCTTTATGGAAGCGCTCGAGGGCCGCGGCGTCGATCAGGGGGCCGACGAAGGTTGCGCGATTTTCCGGAGACCCGACCACCAGGGCCTGCGCCTTTTTGACCAGCAGGTCGAGCAGCGCATCGTACACCGTCTCCTCGACATAGGCCACCGAGCAGGCGCTGCATTTTTCCCCCTGCAGGCCGAAGGCCGAGCGCATCAGCCCCTCGGCAGCCACTTCCAGGTCGGCGCTCGCCGCGACGTAGGCCGGGTTCTTGCCGCCCATCTCGGCGATCACCGGGCGCGAGTATGGTCCGGTCAGGGCCAGGCGCGCCAGCTGCATGCCGACCTCGTGGCTGCCGGTAAAGGCGAAGCCGTCGATCCCCGGAGCCTCGGCCAGGCGCGGTCCGGCGCTCTCGCCGCACACCAGGTTGAGGACGCCGGCGGGCAGACCGGCGCTGAGCGCGCAGTCCATCAGCAGTTTTCCCGTCAACGACGAACCGGGACTCGGCTTGAAGACTGCCGTGTTGCCTGAAACCAGGCAGGCGCCGATCAGGTTGCACGGCAGCGCCACCGGGAAGTTGAAAGGCGAGATGACCGCGAAGACGCCCACCGGCCGCAATAAGCAGCGCGTCTCTTCCTGGGGCACCGCACGGGCCATGGCGCGGACGAAGCCCTGGTTGCGCTCCATCTCGTCGCAGTAGTAGTTGACCAGGTCGACGGCCTCCTCGGCCTCGCCGACCGCCTCGAGCCGCGACTTGCCGACCTCGAACAGGGCCGCCATGGACAGCTCGTACTTGCGCGCCGCGACTTCGCTGGCGAAGCGGCGCAGCAGGGCGACGCGCTCCGGCCAGGGGCGGGCCGACCACCCCGGCAGCGCCGCATGCGCCGCGGCGACCGCCCGCTTGACGGCAGCATCACCGGCATCGACGAAGCGCCCGATCACCAGGGAGCGGTCGATGGGGCTGGTAACCGTGAATTCTGTGCCGTCCCGGTCGGCAGCGCCGGCGATCAGATTGGGGCAGGCCCCGCCAAGGTTGGCACGGAACTTCGGCAGTTCGACGTCCAGCCAGTCGTGCAGCGGACCGAAGTCGGCCGCGACGTTGGAATAGGTGACGCGCGGCAGCGCTTGTTTGTCAGCCATGTTCGCCTCCTTGAATGTGTGCATTCCCAATCATAACAAAGTCAACACCGCGCGCATCGGCACAGGCTTAAAGGCCTCACCTGTTGTCTTCCTCTGGGTTACGCCTCTTTGCGCAGCTTCAACAACCGGATGAAAGCCAGGTCGCGACGGCGGATCTTGTCGGCAACGACCTCCCCGGTCGGATAGGAGTAGAAGCCCTGCCCGGTCTTGACACCAAGGTGCCCCTGACGGTTCAGCTCCTTGATGACCGCGGGAGCCGTGCGCGTATCG
>JAHEMI010000042.1 GCA_024643785.1 Burkholderiaceae bacterium | reverse complement strand
TGGTTGCGCAGCCGCTTCCGGGCGGCGCTTCTGGGGCCAGCCGAGACCCAGGGCACGTGAACGAACTGAGACCCACCGGGATCGTTCCGCTGGGCGACACCGCCGCCTACGTCGAATTCTCCGAAACGCTCGATCTGGCGCTCAACGCCGCCTTGCAGCAACTGGCGGTCGCGCTGCGCGCGCTGCAGCCGCCCTGGATACGGGACGTGGTCTCGGCACTCGGCGGGATCGCGCTCCATTTCAGCCCCGATCATCCGGAAATGCCGGCGACCCCTCTGCTGGCGGTGGCCGAACTGATTGACCGCTGCCTCGACTCCGAGATCGCGGCTGCCAGCATGGGGCGGAAGGTGGAAATCCCGGTCTGCTACGACCCCGAGCTGGCCTTGGACCTGGCGGAAGTCGCCGAACGCCTCGGTTTGACGATCGACGAAGTCGCCCGCCGCCACTGCGCCGGCGACTACGCGGTGCTGATGATCGGCTTTGCTCCCGGACACCCCTACCTCGGCGGGCTCGACCCGGCACTTTCGGTGCCGCGCCGCGCCAGTCCAAGGGCCGCCGTGCCGGCCGGTGCGATCGCGATCGCCAACGCCCAGTGCGTGGTCTACCCGTATTCGATTCCGGGCGGCTGGAACGTCATCGGCCGCACGCCGCTGGTGGTGTTCGACGCCTATCGCGACCCGCCGAGCCTCGTCGAGTCGCGCGACCGGGTCAGGTTCGTGCCGATATCGCGTTCCGAATACGACCGCATGGTTTCCGAACAATCGCGCGCCGGCCCGGCCGCCAGGGCTGTGCGCAAGAAGCGGGGCGCGGCATGAAGGCGTGTGCGGGAGCAGATCCCGCGGCACTGGCCGTGCTTCGTCCCGGCATGCTGACCACCGTTCAGGACCGCGGGCGCCATGGCCTGCAGCACCTTGGAGTGGTGCCCGGGGGCGCCATGGACCAGATCGGTCACGACATCGCCAACGCCCTGGTGGGCAATCCCGCCTCGGCCGCAACGCTCGAGATTACGCTCCTCGGACCGGAACTGCAGTTTGCCGGGGACGCCCTGATCGCCCTGTGCGGGGCGCGCTTTGACGCCACTATCGAGGGCAGGAGGGTGCCGCTCGATCGGCCGGTGCTGGTGGCGGCCGGTTCGCGCCTGACGCTGGGGCGCGCGCTGCGCGGCTGTCGCGCCTACCTGGCGATTGCCGGAGGGATCGCGGTCGACGAGGTGCTGGGGAGCCGCAGCACCTATCTGCCGGCCGGGTTTGGCGGGCTGGCCGGGCGCGCGCTGCGTGCCGGCGACCAGATTCCGCTAGCCGAAGACAGCGCTCACCTGGCGCGCGAGCGTTTTGCGGTGCTCGGCCCGGGAATTGACCTGGGCCGCGGCATGCTCAGCGTGCGCTGGTTCGCGCCGCCGTTGACGGTGATCAATCAAGCGGGGCGGGAGTTTGCGGTGTTGCCCGGAAGGCACCATGACCGGTTCACTGCCAAGGCGCTGGAAGCGCTCTACCAGAGCTCCTGGCGGGTGTCGCCGGACTCCAACCGGATGGGATTTCGCCTCACCGGCCCGAAGCTGGAGACCGATGGGAAGCTGGAGATAATCTCGGAGCCGACCTGCCTGGGCACTGTCCAGGTGCCGGCCAACGGGACGCCGATCGTGCTGATGGCCGATCACCAGACCACGGGCGGGTATCCCAAGATTGCCGAAGTGGCGAGCGTCGATATCCCGGCCCTGGCCCAGATCTCTCCCGGCGAGGAGTTGCGCTTTGCCAGGTGTACCCTCGAGCAAGCGCGGGAGCGTCGCCTTGCGGCCCGGTCGGTACTGGCAGCGGTGATGCGGTCGATAGCCACGGAGTATGCGAGATGAAGACGATCGATCTCAACTGTGACATGGGCGAAAGTTTCGGGGCCTGGAAGATGGGCGCCGACGCCGAGGTAATGCCGCTCGTCAGTTCGGCAAACATCGCCTGCGGTTTCCACGCCGGTGACGGCGCCACCATCCGGACCACCATCGACCTGGCGCTCGAGCACGGGGTAGCGATTGGCGCCCATCCCGGGCTGCCCGACCTGCAGGGGTTCGGGCGCCGGCCGATGAAGATTTCGCCCCAGGAGATGTATGACCTGGTGCTCTACCAGGCGGGGGCGTTGCAGGCGTTTGCGCGCGTGGCCGGTGCGCCCCTGCACCATGTCAAGTGCCACGGAGCGCTCTACAACACCGCTGCCGGTGACGAGGCGCTTTCGGATGCGATGGCGCGGGCGGTCGCGGATCTCGACGGCGACGTGATGCTATATGCGCTCGCCGGCAGCACCATGGCCGCGGTGGCTCGTCGCCGCGGAGTGCGGGTTGTCGCCGAGGGTTTTGCCGACCGCGGGTATCGCGACGACGGCACCCTGGCGCCGCGCGGCACTCCGCGGGCCATGATCGAGGACGAAACCAGGGCGGTGATGCAGGCGCTCGCGATGGTCCGTGAGGGCAGCGTGATCAGCATCACCGGCCAGCCGGTAACGGTCGTGCCAGGCACCCTGTGCCTGCACGGCGACCAGCCGGGAGCAGTGGCATTTGCCCGTGCGCTGCGTTCGGCATTCGCGACGGCGGGCATCGAGGTCGAAGCGCCCTGACGGGGCACGAGGGAAAACGGCAATGCAAAATGACCAGAGCGAGACACTGAGCGGGCGTTTCGAAGCCCTGCGGGCGGCGGCGCGGCGCGATCCCTACCCCTCGGCCCAGGAGCGGCGGCGGCGGCTCGGAGTGCTGGAGAGCCTCTTGCGCGAGCACATGGAGGAGTTTGTCGAGTCGATCAACGGCGATTTCGGCAATCGTTCACCCTACGAGACCAAGGCGCTCGAGTTCTTCCCGGCCTTGGATTGCCTGCGTCACGCGCGCCGCAGGGTTGGCGGCTGGATGCGGCCCCGGCGGCGGGCTACCGGGCTGTGGTTCCTGCCCGCAAAGTCGCAAGTGATACCGCAGCCGCTGGGCGCAGTGGGCGTAGTGGCACCGTGGAATTATCCGCTGCTGATGGCAGTCGGCCCGCTGGTCGACGCGCTGGCCGCCGGCAATCGCGTGATGATCAAGATGTCGGAGCATGCGCCGCGCACGGCGGCGCTGTTCGCGCGGCTGGTAGCGGAATACTTCGATCGCGACGAAGTCAGCGTCGTCGAGGGCGGGGTGGAAGTGGCGCAGGCCTTCGTGGCGCTGCCCTTTGACCACCTGCTGTTCACCGGGTCCACTGAAGTCGGCATGAGTGTCATGCACGCCGCGGCCACCAACCTGACCCCGGTGACGCTCGAACTTGGGGGCAAGTCGCCGGCAATCATTGCGCCGGGCTACCCGATGGCGCACGCCGTCGAGCGCATCATGGTTGGCAAGACGATGAATGCCGGGCAGACCTGCATCGCGCCGGACTATGTCCTGGTGCCCGAGGGCAGCGAAGCTGACTTTGTCGCCGAAGCCCGGCGCGTCTGCGCGCGACTTTACCCGGACATGGCCGGATCAACCGACTACGCCTCGATCATCGACGAGCGCCACTTTCGGCGCCTGCGCCGCTGCATCGACGAGGCTGCGGCTGATGGCGCCGAAGTGATCAGGCTGGGACCGGAAATGCCCCCGGAGACGAGGCGGCTGGCGCCCCACCTCCTGCTCGGCAGCGCCGGACTGAGCAAGGGTTTGCAGCAGGAGATCTTCGGGCCGATCCTGCCGGTGATCGGCTATCGTGACGTCGACGGCGCGATCGCCTTCGTCAATGCCCGGCCGCGGCCGCTCGCGCTCTACGTCTTCGACCGCGACGCCGGACGGGTCGAGCGCTGGCTGCGCGATACCGTGGCTGGCGGGGTCAGCATCAACGAGACCATCATGCACATCGCCCAGCACAACCTGCCGTTTGGTGGCGTCGGGCCCAGCGGCATTGGGCGCTATCACGGCCGCGACGGTTTCGACACTTTTTCGCACCTCAAGGCGGTATTCCGGCAGTCGCGACTGGCCGGCGTGGCGCTCTTCAACCCGCCCTTCGGGCGGCGCCTCACGGCGCTGCTGAAGCTGGTGCTGCGCGCTTGAAGCAGCGCCTGGCTGGTTGCCGGGCGCAGTTCCGATAGCAGCCGTAAGGATCTGGCGGGCTAACGCGTATCGAGCTTGAGTTCGGCTTTCGGAACCCAGTCGGGTTCTGGAACGACAGTCTTGGCGGCGCCGAGAAAGAGCCGCTCCACGGACAGTTTCTGTGCGACCAGGTAGTCCTTGACCGCGACCCCGCGCTGCACCGCCAGTTCCCGCATCACCTCATCGGTCACCGGGATATGGCTGAGCAACAGCGCCTCCATTTCCTCGGGCTTCAGCTCCTTGGCCACGCCGGCAGCATTGCGCGGCTTGGGGAAGTTGGCGCGCCGATAGACTTCCCTGAGCAGCAGCGGATATTCCCCGTCACTGACCGCAACGGCGGTCTCGGTTTCGGCCTCGGGTGCTTTCTTGCCGCCGTTGGTGATCAGCGCGCGACGCTTTTCTGCCTGCAGCATCGCCCCGAGGCGCTCGCGCTTGTAACCCTCGCGCTCGGCATCGGTGTTGGCGGTGCCAACCACGGTCATCTTGAGCGCCGGACGATCGCTCAGTGCCTTGGCGACCTTGTCCAGCCGTTGTTTCGACTCCACGCTCAGTTCCTTGCTTCCCGGCGCGAAGCTGACCATGCTCATCTCCTCGCCGCCACCTCCAAATGCGCTGGCCAGCAGGCTGAAAGGCGCAGTGATGGCCTTGCCGATCAGGTTGACTACCACCTTGAAGATCACCGGGCCAAGACTGAACTGCGGGTCGTTCAACGAGCCGCTGATCGGCAGGTCAAGGTCGATTACCCCATTGCGATCAGCGAGTAGCGCCACCGCCAGCTTGACCGGCAGGCTCGCAGGTGCGCCCTCCACCTTGTCGCCGAAGGCGAGCTGATTCAGGACCAGCTTGTTGTTGGCGGTAAGTTGCCCGTCGGGCATGATCTTGTAGGACACATCCATGCTCAGCTTGCCGCGCTCGATGCCGTGGCCGGCGTAGCGCACCGAATACGGCGAAAGCGGCGGCAACTCCAGATCGCTGGCCCGGCCCTTGATATCGAGCGCCAAAGGTTTGGCCAAAGGGTTGATCTGGCCGAGGATTTCCAGCGTGGCCGTTCCCTGAGCCCGGCCCCGGACTTCAAGCTGGGCCATTTGCGGCACACCGCCGGGCGGAACCGACGAGAAACCTCCGAGACTGCCGGCGAGTTCGCTCAGGTCGGCCGAATAATTGGGCTGGATGAAGTGGTCGGAAAAATAGACCTTGCCGGCCAGCAAGGTAGTCGGCCCAAAGTTGAAGAGCGTTGCGACCCCGTCTGATTCTGCTCCAGCCTTGTCGGCCTCGGCAGCGGGTTTGACCAGATCCTGCAGGTTGACCCGGCCGTCCTCGCGGATGTTGATGCGGGCGTAGAAGTCGCTCAGAGTGGTTCCGCCAACGTTGACAACGGTCGCGGTCGCCGGCGCGATCGCCAGTTCGAGTCCGTCGACGCGCAGGATTTTCCAACTCAGGAGTTCCTCGGACACTGGCTGGTCCGTGCCGCTCCCGGCGTCCTTGCCGGCGGCACTGCCGACCAAGGTGTTGGCATTGAATTCCTCGACCGTGGTATCGCCGCTGACGCTGAGCCGCATGCCATCGGTACCGTCGGCATACGCGATTTTCCCCTTGAAACTGGTGTCGGCGCGCAGCAGTTCCATGTTCAGCCGTTCGGCAAAGTAGGGCTCGAACGCCTGTACCGGGATGTTGCGTGCGTCGATGGTGCCGCTCGTGGCCAGTTGATTCAGCCTGAGTTGCCCGCGGTAACTCAGCCGGCCGGGCTCCCCTTGCCCAGTCCTGATGCTTGCCGACGCTGCCAGCGCTGCCTGCGTCCGGCTGCCCAATACCAGTGGCTTCAACTGGACCTGCAGACGCGAGATTTCGAACTGCACCGGTCTTACGGTCGAGCTATCCAGCCATGCCACCTGGCCTCCGGTCAACACCAGGTTCTTGATCGCGAAGCTGAAGGGACGCTCCGGCTTGGCAGCGCGGTCCGTGTTGGCTTCGGTGGCCTTGGGAAGATCGAGCCACTGCTCGAACATCCAGTGCTGGTCGCGGTCGCGTTCGACCTTGACCTTGAAGTCGGTCGTGCTCAACTTGCCCAGCGAGACGGCACGCGTGACCAGATCGAGCTCGCCGTCACTGAGCTCTACGCTTTGCACCGAGGCGAGGGTAGTGCGTTCCTGGCTGAGAGCGAGCTTGTTCAGAACCAGCTTGGGTATGGCCAGCCTGAGCTTGCCCGACTGATCGTCCTGCGACGCGGCCTGCCAGTCGAGTGCCAGCGCTGCCTCCAGCGTGCCGTCGAGCGATGGCTTCAGATACTGTGCAGCATAGGGCGCGACCAGCGCCAGCGGCACAGCCTTCGCAGTGACGGCCACCTTTGCTGCCTTGTCGGTGGCGCTGCCATCGAACTGCAGACTCGCCGCCGGCGGCGCGTCGGGCAGCCCCGAGACCAGTTCGGCGCTGCCCCTGAAGGACATCGGATTGACCCAGGGCAGGGCGATGTCGGCGGCGTCGACGCTGAGCGCCTGGAGCCGCAGTTGGGCGGCGGGAACCTTGCCGCGCGCAGTGGTGGCGTCGCGCCAGTCGGCGCTGCCGTCACGCAGCGCCAGGCTGGCCAGGCTGATCTGCCACGGCGCAGCATTGTCGTCGCCCTTCGGAAAGTCCAGTGCCAGGTTGAGCCGCCCGTCTTGGTCGCGCGTCGCGTTGAGATGGGGCGAATCGAGTTCGATCGACTTGAAGCTGGCCTTGCTTGCCAGCGGCTGGACTTCGTCAAGCTCGACCTTCAACGACTTGAAACCCACCAGAGTCTGCTGCCTGCCGTCGATCAGTTCGACGTTGCTGGCAAGCGCCGAACCACCAATCTTGAGATCGACCTGCTGGCCTTGTTCGAACGCGATCTTCAGGTCGGCAGCGAGTACCCCCGCTTTGGGGTGCACCGGGAGTTGTGCCGGCAGGTAGGGCAGATAGGGCGAGATGTCGAGCGCCTTGACCTCGAGCGTAGCGGAGGTTTTACGGGTTGGTGCGAACGGCAAACTCTGGGCGTCGAGCGCAATCTCGGCGCCATTGAGCTTGAAGCTCAAACTGGCAACGGTGACCAGGTCGCGACGGGAAGTGAAATTGCTCAGCGCCGGCACTGACAGGCGCAGATCGCGCACCGCATGGACGCGACCCTCATCGTTGAAGTCGACCGCCGCGCCGCTCAAGGACAGGTTGCGGAGCGCGAACTCGATCGGTTCCGATGGCTCGGCGTCAGCCGGCGGGGTTAGACGCTGGAGGACGTCATCGATGTCAAATTTGCCAGGTCCCAGGCGCGCCAGGTGAAGCACTGCCCCCTCGACAGTGATCGCCGCCGCCATTGGCGCCAGCCGCACCAGCGACTGCAACTCGACGTCGAGGTAGAGGCGTTCGATGGACAACTGCGCGCTGGCGCCATCGGCCGCGGCGATGCCCAACTGGTTGACGGTCAGCTCCAGCGACCAGGGTTTGAAGTCCACCGCGCCAACGGTGACTTTTCGTCCCAACAGTTCGCCGCCCGACTTTTCGAGCTGATGCTTGATCAACGGTGGCACTGCCAGCCACGCGATTGCCCAGAAAAGCAGCACGCCAACAGCGCACCAGGCTGCGCGCCGACCCCAAAGTTCCCTCGCAACGCGCGCTTTAGTTTCAGTTGCCATGCTCAAGACTACACCGGATCGATGATGGTGAGGAGCGATTCCACGGCCGCCAACAGAGGAATATTCCTGGCCACTTTCGCTGCGCGGAAGGGGTGCTTCGCGAATCGCGAATTGTCGCGCCGGCGCCCGACTGCTAACGTTCGGGACTGACAACTACAGGGAAGTGAAGATGGCCATCGATCTGGATCACCTGCGCCAATGGGTCAACCGCAGCGAGCGGTTGACTGAAGTCGTCGGTGCAATGCCGGTCACTGCCATGGCGGCCACGCTCGACCACGACGATCCCCCGGCACAGCAAGGGACGGTGCTGCCGCCGCTGTGGCACTGGATGCTGTTCAATCCGGCTGCGCGCCAGAGCGTCCTGGGGCCGGACGGGCACCCGGCGCGCGGCGAATTCCTGCCGCCGGTCGAATTGCCGCGGCGGATGTGGGCCGGAGGGCGGCTTGGCTTCGTGCGCCCGCTGCGGGTCGGCGAGACCGCCACCAAGACCTCCCGGATCGCCGCGATAAATGCCAAGAGCGGGCGCAGTGGTGACCTGGTGTTCGTCACGGTGCAGCATGAGATCGCGGTGGGCAAAGAGGTGGCGATCAGCGAAGAGCACGACATCGTCTATCGCGAGGCTGCCAAGCCGGGAGCGGTGGCTCCGGACCCGGTGGCAGCGCCCACCGATGCCGCATTTGAGCGCACGATCGTCCCTGATCCGGTGCTGCTGTTTCGCTACTCGGCACTGACTTTCAATGGCCACCGCATCCACTACGACCGCAGCTACGTTACCGGGGTCGAAGGCTATCCCGGCCTGATCGTCCACGGGCCGCTGATCGCCACCTTGCTGCTCGATCTGCTGAGCCGCAATCTGCCCTGTGCCAAGGTGCGCAGTTTCAGTTTCCGAGCGGTTCGCCCGCTGTATGACATCGCGCCATTTGCGGTTTGCGGCCGCCACGAGGCCGATGGCAGCGTCGCCCTTTGGGCACGCGACGACACCGGTGCGCTGGCCATGGAAGGCAGCGCGCAACTTGATTGACCCTCCCGATACGAACCAGAAGCCAAACCAATGAAGAACTTTCACGACGACCTTTACCCCGAGATCCGCGACGCCGTGCGTGCGCTCTGTGCCGAGTTTCCCGACGATTACCACCGCCGCATCGACGAGCAGCGCGCCTATCCCGAGGAGTTCGTCGCGGCTCTGACCAAGGCCGGCTGGATGGCTGCGCTGATCCCGCAGGAGTACGGCGGTTCGGGGCTGGGCCTGGTCGAGGCCTCGATCATCATGGAGGAAATCAATCGCAGCGGCGGCAACTCCGGAGCCTGCCACGGCCAGATGTACAACATGGGCACGCTGCTGCGCCACGGCTCAGCGGAACAGAAGGAGCGCTATCTGCCGGCGATCGCCGCTGGGGAACTGCGGCTGCAGTCGATGGGCGTGACCGAGCCGAGCACCGGCACCGATACCACCAAGATCAAGACCACCGCGGTGCGCAAGGGCGATCGCTACGTGATCAACGGCCAGAAGGTGTGGATCTCGCGCATCCAGCACTCCGACCTGATGATCCTGCTGGCGCGCACCACGCCGCTGGCCGAAGTGCAGCGCAAGTCGGAGGGAATGTCGATCTTCCTGGTCGACCTGCGCGCGGCCACCGGCAATGGCATGGAGGTGCGCCCGATCGCCAACATGGTCAACCACGAGACCAATGAACTCTTCTTCGAAAACCTCGAGATTCCCGCCGAGAACCTGATCGGCGCCGAAGGTCGGGGATTCAAGTACATCCTCGACGGCCTCAATGCCGAGCGCGCCCTGATCGCCGCCGAATGCATCGGCGACGGCTACTGGTTCATCGAGCGAGCCTCGCGCTATGCCAGTGAACGGCGCGTGTTCGATCGGCCGATCGGGCAGAACCAGGGCGTGCAGTTTCCGATCGCCCAGAGCCACATCGAGGTCGAGGCCGCCAACCTGATGCGCTTTCGTGCCTGCGAATTGTTCGATGCCGGCAAGCCCTGCGGTGCCGAAGCCAACATGGCCAAGTACCTCGCAGCCAAGGCGTCGTGGGAAGCCGGCGAGGCCTGCCTGCAGACCCACGGCGGCTTCGGTTTCGCCTGCGAGTACGACATCGAGCGCAAGTTCCGTGAGACCCGTCTCTACCAGGTCGCGCCGATTTCGACCAACCTGGTCCTGTCGTTCGTGGCCGAGCACGTGCTCGGCCTGCCGCGCTCGTTCTGAGGTGACGATGGCTGCTGCTACCGCGCAACTGCCGCTGGCCGGGATCACCGTGCTTACGCTCGAGCACGCGATCGCGGCACCATTCTGCACCCGTCAGCTGGCCGATCTCGGTGCCCGGGTGATCAAGGTCGAGCGTCCCGGTGTCGGTGATTTCGCGCGCGGCTACGACGAGCGCGCCCGCGGTCTCGCCTCGCACTTCGTCTGGACCAACCGCTCGAAGGAGAGCCTGACGCTGGATCTCAAACATCCCGAGGCGAGCGCGATCCTGCGGCGCATGCTGGTCGAGGTCGACGTGCTGGTCCAGAACCTGGCACCTGGCGCGGCAGCGCGACTCGGGCTCTCTTTCGAGGCATTGCACGCGGATTTCCCGCGCCTGATCGTGTGCGACATCTCGGGCTACGGCGCGGACGGCCCGTATCGCGACAAGAAGGCCTACGACCTGCTGATCCAGAGCGAGGCCGGGTTCCTGTCGGTCACCGGTACTCCGGAAACCCCGGCCAAGGCCGGCTGTTCGATTGCCGACATCGCCGCGGGGATGTACGGCTACAGCAACATCCTGGCCGCGCTGCTGGCCCGGGCCACCAGCGGGGAGGGCTGCCGCATCGACGTCTCGATGCTCGAGAGCACGGTCGAGTGGATGAGCTACCCGCTCTATTACGCGATGGATGGCGCCGAACCGCCGCCACGCGCCGGTGCCGCCCACGCCACCATCTACCCTTACGGACCGTTTGCCGCCGGTGACGGCCGCACTGTCATGCTCGGGCTGCAGAACGAACGCGAGTGGCGCGCCTTCTGCATCCAGGTTCTGGAGCGGCCCGAGCTGGCCACCGACGAGCGCTTCTCCTCCAACGGCCGACGCCAGGCGGCCCGCGAGGAATTGCGAGAGCTGATCCTCGCAGTGTTCGCGACGCTGACTTCGGAGCAACTGGTGGCACGGCTCGAACTGGCGCAGATTGCCAATGCCCGGCTCAACGACATGCACGACGTCTGGGCGCACCCGCAGCTGACGGCGCGGGGACGCTGGACCGAAGTTGCCGCCCCCGGCGGTGCGCTGCCCGCCCTGCAGCCGCCCGGCCTTCCGGACGGCTGGCGGGCGCAGATGGGCGCCATTCCGGGGCTGGGCGAACATACCGATGCGCTGCTGGCCGAATTCGGCTGCAGCGGCGACGAGATCGCGCAACTACGCGCCCAGGGCGCGATTTAGGAGCAAGCATGGATGCGACATCCCCCCAAACCCTGACCGCGACCGAGGCGCTGGCCGCATTTGCTGCCGGCTTGCGTAGCGAGGCGATCCCGGCGCCGGTATTGCGCCGGGCCGAAGACCTGTTTCTCGACTGGTTCGCGTCGGCGCTGGCCGGCAAGGGTGCGCTGCCGGTCGAGGCGATCACGCGCTTCGCGCGCCGGATCGGGCCGTCGGAAGGACGCGCCGAGATCCTGATTCACCGCTGTGGGTCGAGCCCGTTTGCCGCGGCTTATGCCAACGCTGCGGCATCGCACTTCGCCGAGCAGGATGATGTCCACAACGGCGCGGTGTTCCATCCCGCGACCGTCGTTTTCCCGGCGGCGCTGGCGGTGGCGCAGGAATTGGGCCGCAGTGGCGCCGAGTTCCTGGCGGCATCGGTGGCCGGCTACGAAGTCGGAATCCGTGTCGGCGAGTTCCTCGGGCGCTCGCATTACAAGGTCTTCCACACCACCGGCACTGCCGGGACGCTGGCCGCCGCCGCCGCGGTGGGCAACCTGTTGCGGCTCACGCCCGAGCAGATGGGCCACGCCTTTGGTTCGGCGGGCACGCAGTCGGCGGGGTTATGGGAGTTCCTGCGCGATGCCGCCCACTCCAAGCAACTGCACACCGCCCACGCCAGCAGCGCGGGGCTGGCGGCGGCCTACCTCGCCGCCGACGGCCTGACCGGCGCCAGGCGGATTTTCGACGGGGCGCAGGGGATGGCCGCCGGGATGTCGCAGGACGCCGATCCTTCGCGGCTCGCCGACCGCCTCGGCGAGCGCTGGGCACTGCCCGAGACTTCGTTCAAGTACCACGCGTCCTGCCGCCACACTCATCCCGCCGCCGACGCGCTCGCGCAGGTGATGGCTCAACACCACCTCCAGGCCGGGGCGATTCGCCGCGTCACCACCCTGGTTCATCAGGGGGCCATCGATGTGCTGGGTCCGGTGACCGACCCGCAGACCGTTCACCAGGCCAAATTCTCGATGGGCACCGTGCTGGCACTGATCGCACTCGAAGGTCGAGCCGGACTGGGCCAGTTCGACGCTCGTTTCAACGATCCTGATGTCGTGGCTTTCAGGCAGCAGGTGAACATGGTGCTCGACGATGAGGTCGACCGCGCCTATCCGCAACGCTGGATTGGCAAGGTCGAGGTCGAGACTGCCGATGGCCGGGTGCTGGCGGGGCGCGTCGACGAGCCCAAGGGCGATCCCGGCAATACCCTCAGCCGCGCGGAGATCGAGGCCAAGGCGGTCGCGTTGGCGACCTATCGTGGCGGCGCCACCGAGACCGAGATGCGCTCCGTCATCCGGCGCACCTGGAAGCTGGCCGAGTCAGCGCTGCCGACGCCCTGGCTGGTGGCGGGAGCGGCATGATGAAACTGGCGCCGCGCTCCTACCTGTTCGTGCCCGGAAACCGGCCGGAACGTTTCGGCAAGGCGCTCGCCAGCGGTGCCGACGCGGTCATCGTCGATCTCGAGGATGCCGTCGCGCCCGGCGACAAGGGCGAGGCCCGCGACGCTCTCGCCAACTGGCTCTCCGAGGAGCACCAGGTAGTGGTGCGGATCAACGCCGCCGGCACCAAGTGGTTCGCCGACGACCTTGCCCTGTGTGGGCATCCGGGAGTGGCCGCGGTAATGCTTCCCAAGGCGGAACTGGTCGATGAACTGGCGCAGGTGCTGGGTGCCTGCAGCGGCCCCGTGGTGCTGCTGCCGCTGATCGAATCGGCAGCCGGATTCGCCAACGCTCTGGCGCTGGCACAGGTGCAGCAGGTCGAGCGACTGGGGTTCGGAACCATCGACTTCCAGCTCGACCTGGGCATGGATGGTGGCGACGAGGAATTGCTGTGGTTTCGCTCGCAACTGGTGCTGGCCTCGCGACTGGCGCAGAAGCTGGCGCCAATCGATGGCGTGACGCCGGCGATCGACGATGCCGCGGCGATCGCCGCCGATGTTGCGCGCGCGCGCCGGATTGGCCTGGGAGCAAAGTTGTGCATTCACCCGCGACAGGTTCCCGTGGTAAATCGCGGTTTCGCTCCCAGCCCCGAGCAACTGGCCTGGGCGCAGCGCACGGTGGCGGCTGCCGGCAGCAGTGACGGCGGCGCCGTCGCGGTCGACGGGGCAATGGTCGACCGGCCGGTGCTGTTGCGTGCCGAGTCGATCCTGCGCGAGGCCGAGGCCCGTGGTGTCGGGCGCGACGACGGAGTCGGCTCATGAGCGCCGGCAAGTCCCCCGGGGCTGCGGACGCCGCCGCGGCGCCCAAGGACAAGGCGGGGAGCGGGTCCGGGCGCGCGCTGCAGCAGCTGGCGGCATTCTGGGACCAGCGCTACCAGGCGCCGGAGTATGCCTACGGGATCGAACCCAACGATTTCCTGGTCGCGCAGGCGGCCTCGTTCCCGGCCGGGGCGCGGATCCTGTGCCTGGCCGACGGGGAAGGGCGCAACAGCGTCTGGCTGGCGCGCCAGGGCCATCAGGTGAGCGCGATCGATATTTCCGAGCGCGGCCGCGACAAGGCGCTCAGGCTGGCGCGCGCAGCCGGCGTGGTGGTCGACGTGCAGGTCGGAGACGTGACCAAGATGGATCCGGGCAGCGGTTGCTGGGACGCGATCGTTTCGATCTTCCTGCACCTGCCGCCGGGAGCGCGACGGGCATTGCACGCGCGCTGCTCGCAGGCATTGCGCCCCGGAGGGGTGTTCATCTACGAAGCCTATGCCGGCGGACAACTCGGTCGCGGCACGGGCGGGCCAAAGGAGCCGGCGCTGCTGCCGGAAATTGCGGAATTGCGCGACGACTGGCCGGGCTGCACCGTCGAGCATAGCTTCAGCGGGGAACGGCTGATCCGCGAGGGCGCGCTCCACCAGGGCGTCGGGGTGGTGAACCAGATCGTCGCGCGCCGCGCCGGCTGACGACGAGCGCCCGGGCGGCGACACGCCGGAACTTCGGGCGCCGCCGCGCGGCGCTCAATCCCCGGTCGTCCGGGCGTCGGCAACCAGCAGGTCGACCAGGTCGCGGGCGAAGGGGGCGAGCGCGTCGAGGTTGCGCACCACCACCTGCATTGCCCGCAGTGCCCAGTCGTCGGTCAGTGGCACCGCGCGGATGCTCATGGTCTGCGCATGGCGCCGGGCGGCCGAGCCCGGCATGATGGCGACGCCGATCCCGGCCTCGACCATGCGGCATGCCGCCTCGAAGTTGCCGACCTGGATGCGGGGCTTGAACGGCTGCTGCAGCGTGCCGCAGATCTGGCTCAGGAACGCGTGAATCGCGCTGCTTTCGTGCAGGCCGACATGGTCCAGATCGAGCGTGTCGGCAAAGGCGATGCCTTCATCCTGGGCTCGGTCATGGTCAGCCGACACGGTGAGTACCAGCCGGTCCTGGCGATAGGGGATGGCGACCAGATTCTCGGTGCGGACCATGCCGGCCACGATTCCGACATCGATCTGGCCTTCCGATACCGCGCGCACGATATCGTGGCTCAGACGCTCGCGCAGGTCGACGCTGACGTCGGGATGGCCCTGGAGGTAGCGGCGCAGGACCGGCGGCAGAAATTCGCCCAGCGCCGTGGTGTTGGCGAAGACCCGTAAATGCCCCTTGATGCCGCGCGAGTATTCGCGCAGGTCGCTGCGCAGGTGTTCCAGCTGCGCCAGCACCAGCCGGGCGTGATGCACGAACGCCTGTCCCGGCGGAGTCAGGGTCACCCCTTGGGGTGTGCGCAGGAACAGGCGCGTGCCAGCACTCTCCTCGAGTTTCCTCACCCGGGCGCTGGCGGCGGGAAGCGAGAGGCCCATTGCCTGCGCCCCTGCCGTCAGGCTGTTGTGCTCGGCCACGCGCGCCATCAGGCGCAGGTCGGTGAGGTCGAAGTGCAGGCTCATGGGACGGTATCTTAGCGGCAAGCAACGGCGGTGCGGGCCATTAAGCACCCCCTAACAGTGAGCTTCGAGAATGGCCGTGTGTTCAAACACGCATCCTCAGAAGGAGCCATTATGAAAGTACTATCGATGACACCAACTCGCCTCGTCGTGGCAATGGCTGTCGCCGGCCTGTTGGGCGGCGCCGGTGCGACCTTCCTGGCTGGTTCCCGTGCGCAGGCCGCAGTCGACGCATCTTCTCCCCCGGCGATAACCGCCGCCGCCCCGGCCCCGGCCGTCTTCGGTGCCCCGGACTTCTCCCAGATCACCGCGCGCTATGGCGCTGCGGTCGTAAACATCAGCGTCAGCGGCATGCGCCAGGTTTCGAACTCGGCCGATGACGGCCCGGGCGCCGACAACGGCGGCATCCCGGGCATGGACCCGAGCGATCCGTTCTTCGAGTTCTTCCGGCGCTTCCACGGCGGTCCGCGCGGTCAGCAGGGCCCAAGCCAGATTCCGGTGCGCGGACAGGGCTCGGGATTCATCATCAGTTCCGATGGCCTGATAATGACCAACGCCCACGTGGTGCGCGACGCCAAGGACGTTACGGTCAAGCTGACCGATCGCCGCGAGTTCCAGGCCAAGGTGCTCGGTGCCGATCAGCGCACCGACGTCGCAGTGCTCAAGATCGATGCCAAGAACCTGCCGGTGGTGCCGGTGGGCAAGACCAGCGAACTCAAGGTCGGTGAATGGGTCCTCGCGATCGGGTCGCCGTTCGGTTTCGAGAACAGCGTCTCGGCGGGCGTGGTCAGCGCCAAGGGGCGTTCGCTTCCCGACGAGAACTTCGTCCCGTTCATCCAGACCGACGTCGCGGTCAATCCCGGCAATTCGGGCGGCCCGCTGTTGAATTCGCGCGGCGAAGTGGTCGGCATCAATTCCCAAATCTACAGCCGTACTGGCGGCTACCAGGGGCTGTCGTTCGCGATCCCGATCGATCTGGCTGCCAAGATCAAGGACCAGATCGTCGCGACCGGCAAGGCCAACCACGCCCGTTTGGGGGTGACAATCCAGGAAGTCAACCAGACACTGGCGGACTCCTTCAAGCTGGACAAGCCCGAAGGAGCACTGGTCGCCAGCGTCGATCCCGGCAGTCCGGCGGAACAGGCCGGGCTCCGCCCTGGGGACGTGATCATCAAGGCCAATGGCCAGCCGATCGTTTCCTCGGGTGATCTGCCCGCGATCATCGGACTGGCGGCGCCGGGCGACAAGGCCAGGCTGGAACTGGTCCGCCAGGGAGCGCGCGAAGAGGTGACCGCAACGCTCGCCGACGCCAACCAGAAGTCGGCCAAGGTGGCCAGCGCCGACAAGTCCGTCGGCAAGGGCAAGCTCGGGCTGGCGCTGCGCGCCCTGCAGCCGAGTGAGCGCAGCGAGGCCGGGCTGGACAGCGGCATGCTGGTCGAAGACGCCAGCGGGCCGGCAGCCGACGCGGGGGTGCGCCCTGGTGACGTGCTGGTATCGGTGAATGGCATGCCGGTCAAGAGCGTCGAGCAGGTCCGCGCGGTGCTGGCGAGGGCCGACAAATCGGTTGCCCTGCTGATCCAGCGCGATGGCCGCCGGATCTTCGTGCCGGTTCGGGTCGGGTGAACCATTCTCGTGACGACCGTGGTGGTGCCCGCTACTTGCGGGCGCCACCTCGGCTATCCTTGCGGGTAGATCGCCCCGGCCCCGAGCGGCTGAAGGGCGCAGCAAACACCCGCGTTTCACGACCTGGAAGCGGGCCGGACAAAACCGATGGGAACACGAGCCATGCGTCTGTTGCTGGTTGAGGATGACACCATGATCGGCGAGGCGGTGCAGGACTTGCTGCGCGCCGAGAACTACGCCGTCGACTGGGTCAAGGACGGAGAATCGGCGGATACCGCCTTGCGCACCCACGGCTACGACCTGGTGCTGCTCGATCTCGGCCTGCCGCGGCGCGACGGGCTCAACGTCCTGCGGGCACTGCGGGCGCGCCACGTCGCGGTCCCGGTGCTGATTGCCACCGCCCGTGATTCCGTGCCGCAGCGCGTCGAGGGGCTCGATGCGGGTGCCGACGACTACATCGTCAAGCCCTATGATCTCGAGGAACTGCTGGCCCGGATCCGGGCGCTGTTGCGCCGCGCTGCCGGGCGGGCCGATTCGTACTATGAGCGCAAGTCGGTGAAGATCAATCCCGCGACCCGCGAGGCGACTGTGGGCGACAAGGCGGTGACCCTCTCGGCGCGCGAATGGGCGGTCCTGGAGCCGCTGATTGCCCGGCCAGGAACGGTGCTGTCGCGCGCGCAACTCGAGGAGAAGCTCTACGGCTGGGAGCATGAAGTCAACAGCAATGCGGTCGAAGTCTTCATCCACGGTTTGCGCAAGAAGCTCGGCGACGACCTGATCCAGAACGTCCGCGGGGTCGGTTACCTGGTGCCCAAGGGATGAAGCTGCCGCTGATCGCCCCGCATTCACTGCGACGGCGACTCCTCTGGTTCCTGCTGGCCGCCATCTCGTTCACCGCGCTGGCGCAGGCGCTGATCGTCTACGCGACTGCGCGCACCGAAGCCGACGAGGTTTTCGATTACCACATGCAGCAGATGGCGCTGTCGCTACGCCCGGGACTGCGCTCCAGTGGCACCGAGGACTATAAAGACGACGAGCAATACGACTTCGTCGTCCAGGTCTGGACTGCAGATGGCCTGAGGGTCTTCCAGTCGACTCTGCGCGGGGAACTGCCGCAGCGCGAAGCGCCCGGATTTTCGAATATCAAGATTCACGGCACCACCTACCGGGTGTACTCGATGCGCTCGGGAAGCCAGGTAATCCAGGTGGCCCAGGACCTCGCCGCGCGTCACGGCATGGCCCGGACCCTGGCGTTGCGCACCGTTGGCCCGATGGCGGTGATGGTGCCGCTGCTGATGTTCCTGGTGTGGTGGGTCGTGACCGGCTCCCTGGCCCCGGTGGCGCGGGTGCGCAGTCAGGTCGGCCAACGTCAGGCCGACGACCTGACGGCACTAAGCGAATCCGGTCTGCCCGACGAGATCCGGCCGCTGGTGCATGAATTGAACCTGCTCTTTGGCAGGGTCGAACAGGCGTTCGATGCGCAAAAGAGTTTCGTTGCTGACGCTGCCCATGAATTGCGCTCGCCACTGGCCGCGCTGCGGCTGCAGATCCAGGGGCTCTCCCGCGCAACGGACGAGGAAGCAAAGGCGCTGGCGGTCAAGCGGCTGATCTCGGGAATCGACCGGGCGACCAGGCTGGTCGAGCAACTGCTGGTGCTGGCGCGTCAGCAGGCGAAGATTTCTGCCGGCGACCGACCGGAGTCAGTGTCGCTGGCGCAGATCGTCCGCTCGGCCCTGGTCGACGCGGTCGAATCGGCCCAGGCCCGCTCGATCGAACTGGGGCTGGGCTCCGCGGACGACAGCGTAATCTCCGGCCATGCCGACGCCTTGCAGGTGCTGGCGCGCAATCTGCTCGACAACGCGATCAAATACACGCCGGCCGGCGGCCGGGTGGAACTCGCGATCGAGCGTGACGGGGACGCATTGGTGCTCAGCGTCGCCGACAGCGGGCCGGGAATCCCGGCAGAAGACCGGGAGCGGGTGCTCGACCGGTTCTACCGGGTCCCGGGCACCGAGACCACCGGCAGCGGTCTCGGGCTGGCAATCGTCAAGTCGATTGCCGAGTTCCACGGCGCCACCATGACGCTGTTGCAATCGGCTGAGCTCGGTGGCCTGCGCGTCGTAGTGCGGTTCCCGCTGTCCTAGGGCTGTTTGCGCAGGGGCAGGCGGGCGCGGCACGTTCCGCGCCGGTGTCAACTTTGTCACATTCCCGGCAATCCGGGTCGGTTACGATGGCGTTTGGAAAACCACGCGCAATCTTGCCGTGGCGCAGACTCTATTCAGATGAACGTAGCGACCAGAACCCAGAACAGCGAGCATTTCGTCGACCTTCGCGCCATGCTTGGCGCGCGGTTGCGCCGGGTGGTCGCTGACGCGCTGGTATTGATACCGGGCGATCTCGAGGCGGTTGGCGAGCGCGCCAGCAATCCGCGCGACCGTCACTCGCTCTATTCGGCCGCCTCGTTGCTGCGGATCGACGCTAACGAGCGCAGCGGCGGCGTGCCGGCCTCCTTCGACGAGCGGGTGCGCCGCTGCCTGGCCCTGGCAGCTATCGCCAACCCTGATGAAAGGGCGCTGGCGCTGATCGACGAAGATGAACTCGACGCCCAGATCCTGGCGGTGGAACTGGCCGGCGCGGTGCGCGCCACCTCCGGTGCCTCCTACGTCGATTACACCCAGCGGGTGAGGGCGATCTGCCGCGACGGCTGGTCGGACGACGACTTCAATCCTCTTGGCGCGCGTACCCTCGCGTCGGCGGCGGTGGCAGCGTTTGCCGGTGCCGCTTCGGCGCCGGTCGCCAAGGCGGCGCTGCGCGCGCTGTTGCGCCAACACCTGGCTGCGCCGATCGCGGCGCTGATCACTGCGGGCAACGCTCGACTCATCGAACTCGGCATAGCACCGGCACCGGGGCAGGCAGGGGTTGTGATCGATCGCCGTGCCGAGGAACAGCCGGCGCCGCCGGCCAAACCGGAAGAAGCGCCAGCTAGTTCGCGCCGGGCTGCTGCTCCGGTCGAGCGGAAAATGGAGCGGGGTGAGCAGCGCGCCAGAGAATCCCACGATGGGGCACGCAGCGACCCGGGCGCCGCCGCCAGCGCCAGCGCGGCCAATGCCGCCGCCTTGGGCACTTCGGCGCTGGCCAAGTCCCCGGCCGACAACTGGCGCAGCGTGCTGCCAATGCTGCGCCCGGTGAGCGAGATTGAGCGCGATGCCGTCGAGTTCGCGCGTTCGATCGATGAAACCCCTTACGGCCGGGGCGCGCGCAGCGGTTACTTCGGCCGGGTCCGGGCCGGCCTGCGCGCCGGCGGCGCGGCTCGTGCCCAATTGGCGGTCGTCGACGTAGTGGCTGGAATGTTCGACTACGTGGTCGATGAGGAACGGATTCCTGATGCCGCCCGGCCGCTGCTGTGGCGCTTGCAGCAACCGGCGGTTGCGCTGGCCCTGATGGACGACGGCTATCTCGGCGAGGAACCGCGCTCGCTGCGGCGCCTGATCGAGAACATCGGGGCCGTTGCCACCGTTTACGGCGATGAGCTGGTTGCTGGCGGCGAGCTCGCCCGGCGGCTGGAAACCACTGTGCGGGCGGTCGAGGTGGTTACCACCGCCCTGCAGACGCGCTCGACGGTGATCTCGACCCAGGCCGACAAGGAATACTCGCGGGCGGCCCGCAACATCGAGCAGTTGATCGAACGCGTGATGCGCGAACGCAAGGTGCTGGAGGCTGCGCCGGCTGGCCGTAACCGGCGCGATTACGCCCGGCGGCCAGGCCAGGATCACGAACAGGAGGTCACGGCACGAATCCGGAAGCTGCTCGAGCAGCGGCTTGCCGAGACCGATGTACCGGAGACGGCGCGCGAATTCCTCCTCGACGTCTGGCTGCGGCACCTGCGCACTGCGGCGATGCGTGACGGCGAGCAGAGTACCGAGTTCAGACTGGCGTTGGGGGTTGTCGACGAACTGTTGTGGAGCCTCGGCAACCGTCCCCAGCGGGTCAGCAAGAGCGAACTGGCGCGCAAGATCCCCTCCCTGCTGCGCATGCTCACCAAGGGCACCCGCGAGATCGGCGCCCGCGAGGAGGAACACAAGGCGTTTTTCGACGAGCTGTTCCTGATCCATT
Source organism: Burkholderiaceae bacterium (assembly GCA_024643785.1). Classification (GTDB taxonomy): domain Bacteria; phylum Pseudomonadota; class Gammaproteobacteria; order Burkholderiales; family Burkholderiaceae_E; genus JAGXFR01. The sequence goes on along the minus strand of JAHEMI010000042.1, from coordinate 998 downwards.
TGCGCAAGATGCACCCCCAGCCAGTGAGCGGTGGTGCGTCACGGGTTCACAACGCGTTCGGGGCCACGATTACGGGGCTGATGCCGGAGCAGTTGGCCGAGCCGGCGCTGCAGAGGGAAACGGCCACGATTTCTGATGCCGACCCGGGCGCCGAAGCGCCGCAGAAGGCGCCGGCGCCGCCGCCCCGCGGCCGATTCGATGAAGGCGCCGCTGGCAGCGTGCCAGGTGCGGATTCAGGGCGTGCGAGCGAGCCCTCGGGAGACGGCGACGCCCCGGCTCCATATGGTCGGCGCGCGACCGACGAGCCGCCGGCTGGCGCCATGTTGTTCGATGTCCTGCCGCCGCTGCCGACCACTCGTCACCAGGTGCCTGAAGATGAAATGCAGCGCTGGAGCGCGGCGGATCTTGGCCGGAAGCAGTCTCGCGGCGAGGAATGGGAAGCCCTTGGAGATACTGCTCCGGCCCCGCGGCCTGCGCCGGAGCAGGAGTCAGCGCGGCCCGAACCCCGCAAGGGCGGCGAGGCGGCCGAAAGCAACCAGCGGCTGCTCGATATTCTCAAGTCGCTGGACCTGGACGATCTGCCCGGCGAGCCGCGCCATGTCACCTTTGATCCCGAACATGCGTTTCGCCTGATCAACCGCGGGGCCTGGCTCGAATTCACTGAGCCTGGCGCCAGTCCCAACTACCTGAAGGTGGCCTGGGTGAACCGGCGCCGGACAGTTGCGCTGCTGGTGCGCCGGAGCGACCGTCGTGCGGTCTCGATCCGTTTTTCCGAATTGCAGAAGCGCTTTGCCGGCGGGCGAGCTCACCTGATAGAAACCAGCGCCCGCTAGAAGTCCGTGAACGCTGCACAACGGTCGGCCCACGGCCCGTCAGGGCAATGCTTTTTTGCTATACTGCGCGGCTGAGATTCTGTAGGCGCGTAGCTCAGCTGGTTAGAGCACCACCTTGACATGGTGGGGGTCGTTGGTTCGAGTCCAATCGCGCCTACCAACTTG
>JAHEMI010000041.1 GCA_024643785.1 Burkholderiaceae bacterium | reverse complement strand
GGATCGCGCTTCCACCATCCCGACATCGAGCGCGTATATGGTCGCCGGCCGCTCATTTCTGACCTCCCTGCGGCTTGAGAAACCGCCCAAAGTAGTTCAATGCGCTGTTCACCTTGTTCTGGTTGACCGCGTTGGCCGGATCGACCTTCTTCGGACAAACCTCGGAACAATAGCCCACCGCGGTGCACGCCCAGACCCCTACTTCTTCCTCGTTGACCAGCTCCATGCGCTGGTCGCGGGCGCCGTCGCGCGAGTCGACGTTGTAGCGGTGAACCAGGGCCATCAGCCCCGGGCCGATGAACTTCGGATTGTTCCCGAACTGCGGGCAGGCCGCGTAGCAGAGCATGCAGTTGATGCAACCCGAGTACTGCAGGAATTGCTTCAGTTGCAGCGGCGTCTGGATGTACTCGCCCTGCTCGATCGTGCGCGGTTCCTTGGGAACGATGTACGGGGTGATCTTCTCGAGCTTGCTGATGAAGCCTTCCGCCGAGACCACCAGGTCGCGTTCGATGGGGAAATGCTCCATCGGCGCCACCTGCACCTTGTTCGGATAGAAGTCGCGCAGGAACGTGCTGCAGGCCAGCTTCGGCTTGCCGCTGATCATCATGCCGCAACTGCCGCAGACGGCCATCCGGCACGACCAGCGATAGCTCAGGGTCGCGTCGAGGTCGTCCTTGATGGTCTGCAAGCCCTCGAGCACCGAGGTGTCATGAGAAAACTGGACCTGATAACTCTGCCAGAAAGGCTCGGTGTCCTGCTCCGGACGATACCGGAGCACTTCAATCTCAATCGTCTTGATCTCACTCGCGCTCATGCACCTTGCTCCCGATTCTTTTCGGCCTTCGCTTCCGCCGCGTCGGCCTTCTCACCCAAAGCGCCGTAGGCCCGGACCGCCGGTTGCGATTTCGTGATCTTGACGTCGCCGTAGGTGATCCGGGGTGCATCGTTGCCCGCGTACCAGGCCAACGAGTGCTTGAGGAAGTTGACGTCGTCGCGCTCTTCAAAACCGTCGATGCGCTGATGCGCGCCGCGCGACTCCTTGCGGTTCAGGGCCGAAAGTGCCGTGGCCTGCGCCACTTCGAGCTGGCAACCGAGTTCGAGTGCCATGAACCACTCGGTATTCCAGACGTGCGAAGTGTCCGTAAGCTTGACGTTGCGGAACCGTTCGCGCAGCTCGCTGATCTTGTCGACCGTGTCCTGCATCTCGGTGCCGAGCCGGAAGATGCCGCAGCCGGTCTCCATGCTCTGGGCCATCTCGCGACGCAGAACCGACGCCTGTTCGGTACCGTCGCCGCTGGTAAGCAGCTTCTGGGCATCGGCAACCGACTTCTCGGCCAGTTTGCGCAGCCGATCGGTGTTCCCGTTCGGCTGGGTCTTGGCGAATTGCGCAGCCTCGTCGCCGGCCACCTTGCCGAACACGACGATTTCCACGAGCGAGTTGGAACCAAGCCGATTGGCGCCATGAATGCCGACACTGGAGCACTCGCCGGCGGCGTAGAGCCCAGGCAGCGATGCCGCGGTGCGTCCGTTGACCTCGATGCCGCCCATCGTGTAGTGCACGGCTGGCCGCACCGGGATCGCCTCGTCAGCCGGGTCGATTCCCATGAAATCCTCGGCCAGTTCGCAAATCAGCGGCAGGCGCTCATGAAGCTTCTGCCGGCCGAGGTGGCGCAGGTCGAGGTGAACGTACGATCCGTGCGGGCCGGTGAGAGTGCGCCCCTTGCGCTCTTCGTGCCAGAACGCCTGGCTCAGCCGGTCGCGCGGGCCAAGCTCCATCGCCTTGTTGCGCGGCGACGGCTCCGCCGGGCCAAGGCCGTAATCCTGCAGATAGCGATAGCCATCCTTGTTCTTGAGCAGGCCGCCCTCGCCGCGGCAGGCCTCGGTGAACAGCAGACCGGTGCCCGGCATGCAGGTCGGGTGGTACTGGACGAACTCCATGTCGCGCAGCGCGACGCCGTGCCGATAGGCCAGCGCCATACCGTCGCCGGTGACAACACCGCCGTTGGTGCTCTCGCGGAAGATCCGCCCGGCGCCACCGGTGGCGATGATCACGGCCTTGGCCTGGATCATGGTGAACTTGCCGGTACCGATCTCGATCGCCACCACGCCCTGGCAACGGCCGTCGTCGACCACCAGGTCGGAGACGTAATGCTCGTCGAAGCGCTTGATCGAGGGATACTTGATCGAGGTCTGGAAGAGCGTGTGCAGGATATGGAACCCGCTGCGGTCAGCGGCGAACCAGGTGCGCTCGATCTTCATCCCGCCGAAGGCCCGCACGTTGACGTGCCCATCCTCCTTGCGGCTCCACGGGCATCCCCAATGCTCGAGCTGGATCAGCTCGGGACGGCATTGCTCGATGAAGTAGTCGACGACGTCCTGCTCGCATAGCCAGTCGCCACCCGCCACCGTATCGTGAAAGTGGTGTTCGAAGCTGTCGTGGGCCTGAGTCACCCCCGCCGCTCCCCCTTCCGCCGCCACCGTGTGGCTGCGCATCGGGTAGACCTTGGAAATCAGCGCGATCTTAAGCGCCGGATCCGCCTCGGCAACGGCGATCGCGGCGCGAAGCCCCGCTCCGCCAGCCCCGACAATTGCTACATCTGCCTGAAAGACTTCCACAGTCCCTCCTCTCAAGATCGCACCATGTCGCGCCCGGCATTTGCTCGCGAACGCGTCGGGCGTATTCGACTACAAACAATCCCGCAACGCCAGCGAGGAATTGTAAATGATAACGGATCGTTAACGCTTGCGAGGGCCGCGCTTTATATCCCCACCAAGGAGCTGGAGTTCCCTCAATAGGGTATAGTGCCGCGTTGGAAAACTCAGCACGGGTTCAGTCTGGCAACGGACGGCTCCCGATCGAGGGATGCGTTGAACACCTGCCTGTCAGTAAGTTTTCTGATCTCGGAATCTTGCCCTATGCCGCAGGATTTCCGGAAGGTTTCCGCAAGCCGCAGCTACTGCACTGACCAAACCCGCCGCAAGCAGCAACGCAGCGCACAGCGTGCGCCCGGCCGTCGCGCGTGCGGCAGTGCCCCGATCTGAACACCCCTATTCGTTTTGTCTGACCAACGAGGCTGTCTGAAGATGCAAACCAGTACTCAGCAGATGCACCCGGAAGATCCCAAAGTGGCACCGGCAGTCGATGTGTCAGTGCCCGAGGTCGAGACCCTGGCACTGCGCGAAACGCCACAACCCAGCGCCAAGGTGATCGAACTGGAGCCGCTGCTCGCTCCCGCTGCCAAGCCGCAGGCCGCTGCCAAGCCGGCCGAAGGAAAGGCTGACAACGCCACGTGGAGGAAGTTCCACAACCAGGGCATCCCGGAATACCTGGCGCGTCGCTACTGGTGGGCCTACCTCTGGAATGTCAGCGTCTGGTTCTTCGACCATGCGTTCATCATCAACACCATCCTGTTCGGCAACTACTACAAGCTGATGCGTGCCGCACTGACCCGCGTTGACCCGGATTTCGACGGCCGGGTGCTGCAGATCACCTGCGTCTACGGCGCGTTCACGCCGTCGATGGCCGAGAAGATGCCCAAGTGCGAACTGCATCTGATCGACGTGGCGAATGTGCAGATCCAGTCCACGCTGCGCAAGCTGCGCGTTGCCAAGGGGGCATCAGCCGCCGGCGTCCAGCCCGCGCGGATGAACGCCGAGACCCTGGCCTATGCCGACAACAGCTTCGACAAGGTGGTGATCTTCTTCCTGCTCCACGAGCTGCCCCATGATGCGCGCGCGCGTGCTCTCGACGAGGCGATGCGGGTACTGCGTCCGGACGGCAAGCTGCTGATCGCCGAATATGGCGAACTCGGCACCAAGCACCTGATGCACAGGAACAAGTTCCTGCGCAATACGCTCGAGGCGATGGAACCCTTCCTCGGCCGCTTCCGCAAGGAAAATCTGGTCGAGAAGATTCGCGATACTGCCGGCCGTGCCGGCATGGCCGTAACCGATGTCTTCCACTTGCCGGTCTTTGGCGGCTTCTACCGCGTGCTCGACTTCTCGATGAAGCCCGCCGAGGAAGCTCAGTCCCGCGCCGGCAAGAGCTGAAACGAACGCACGTCGGAGCGGCTCAGCAGTTCGCGGGCCAGCTCCTCGTGCCGGCGTGCGAACTTCGACGACACCACCAGCTGATATTCGAAGTGTTCGCCAGCGTTGGCGCTGGTGAACGACATCCCCTCGAGTCGAAAACCGACCTTGCGCAGCATGTTTCTGACGCTCTTGGGGTCGAACCCGGCGCCGGGCTGCATTTCGATGTTCAGGTGCACGTAGCGCGCCCGCGGCAGGATCGCCTCGATGTGCCTGAATACCGAGAGCACCCCGAGGGTCAGCAAAGTGGCGATCATGCCCTCGAGGTACATTTCGGCGCCCATCATCATGCCGATGGCGGCAGTCACCCAGATCGACGCTGCGGTGGTCAGCCCCCTGATCGAGAAACCCTCACGGAAGATAACGCCGGCGCCGAGGAAGCCGACACCGGTCAGCACGCCCTGCATGACCCTGGTCCAGCCGGAATCGGTGCGGCCGATCAGCACGTCCCCGCTCAATACCGAATTCGGATAGCCGCCGAGCGTAATCGCGACCGCGGCGCCCAGCGCCACCAGCGCATAGGTCCTGAAACCGGCCGCACGCCCGTGGTTGCTGCGCTCGATGCCGACAGCGCCGCCGGCGGCAAGGGCGAAGAAGAAGTGCACGCCCAGGCGCAGCGCATGGCCGATGTCGGGATAGGCATACCATCCCTCGAGGGTGCTTTTCAGGAAGTGGAGATCCATCGCGGTCTTGGTTAATGTCTGGTTAATCGAGGCTACCGGAGAATGATACCGCCTTGGCGCTGACCTGCCCTTACAATTGGCCGGTCTACCACCGGAGAATGCTCAGTGATGCGGGTCTTTCAACTTGAAGGCGACTGGGGCATCGGCAACCTGAAACCAGGGACCCGGCCACGACCGCAACCGGGTCCGGGCGAGGTGCTGCTGCGGATGCGGGCGGCGTCGCTCAACTACCGCGACCTGGTCGTGCTGGAGCGCGGCTATGGCAACTTCACCGGCACCCTGCCACTGATTCCGGTTTCGGACGGCGTCGGGGAAGTGGCGGAAATCGGCCCGGGTGTCACCAGGGTGGCGGTTGGCGACCGCGTCTGTCCCGGTTTCTTCCCCCACTGGATCGCTGGCGACCCGACCCTGGAGCGCCTGACGGCGTCCCTGGGCGGCCCGCTCGACGGCGCCATGGCCGAGTATATGTGCCTGTCTCAGGAATCGGTCACCCGGGTCCCGGCCCATCTCGACGACGCCCAGGCGGCTGCCCTGCCCTGCGCCGCGCTGACGGCCTGGAGTGCATTGGCGGTCTGCAGCGCCACCCGGCCAGGGGATCGGGTGCTGGTCCAGGGCTCGGGCGGCGTGGCGCTGTTCGCCCTGCAGTTTGCGCGGGCCTTCGGCGCCCACGTCACGGTGATTTCGTCGAGCGACGAGAAGATCGAGCGGCTGCGCGCGATGGGCGCGGATGCGACCATCAACTACCGCAGCACTCCGGAATGGGCCAAGGCCTCACGCGACATCACCGACGGTCGCGGCTACGACCAGATCATCGAGCTCGGCGGCGAGAAGACCCTCGGCCAGTCGCTGCGCTGCATTCGCCCCGGCGGCACGATCTCGTTGATTGGCGTGCTCTCGGGCGCGGCGATGAATGCGGCGCTGGGCCACGTGGTGACGCGCCAGGTGCGGCTCCAGGGTGTAACCGTGGGGCACCGTGACGGTTTCGAGGCGATGATGAGGGCAATCGAGCAACACCGCATCATGCCGGTCATCGATAGCATCCACCCGTTCGGGGATCTGCTGGCAGCGCTCGCGCACCTGCGCTCCGGCGGCCACTTCGGCAAGATCGCCATCAGCCACCAGTAACTGCCCGATCCCGGAGAACCAGCCATGCGCTTGCCCACCTACGCCGACGTGCTGCTGGCCGCCGGGAGAATCAGCGGCGCCGCCCACCGCACGCCGGTGATGCGCTCAAGGACCGCAAATGCCGCCTGCGGCGCCGAGATCTTCTTCAAGTGCGAGAATTTCCAGCGCATGGGGGCCTTCAAGTTCCGCGGCGCCTACAACGCGATCGCGGCCCTCGACGAGGAGCGCAAGCGCGCCGGCGTCCTGGCCTTCTCGTCGGGCAATCACGCGCAGGCGATCGCGCTCTCGGCACAGATCCAGGGCGTGCATGCGGTGATCGTGATGCCCGAGGACGCGCCGGCGGCCAAGCTGGCGGCCACGCGCGGATACGGCGGCGAGGTCATCACCTATGATCGTTTTCGCGAGAACCGCGAAGAGATATCGGCGCGCATCGCCGCCGAGCGGGGCATGTCGCTGATCCCGCCCTACGACCATCCCGACGTCATCGCCGGCCAGGGCACGGCTGCCAGCGAACTTTTCGCTGAAGTGGGCGAACTCGACGCGCTCTATGTCTGCGTCGGCGGCGGCGGACTGGTTTCCGGTTGCGCGCTTGCGGCCGGTGAACTCAGCCCCGGCTGCGCGGTCTACGGTGTCGAGCCCGAAGCGGGCAACGATGCCCAGCAATCACTGCGCAGCGGTGCAATCGTCACCATCGCAGTGCCGCACACGATCGCCGACGGCGCCCAGACCACGCATCTGGGCCAGTACACCTTTCCGATCATGCGCGAACGCGTGCGCGACATCCTTACGGTCAGTGACGCGCAATTGGTCGAGGCGATGAAGTTCTTCGCCCAGCGCATGAAGATCGTCGTCGAACCCACCGGGTGCCTCGGCGCGGCAGCGGTGTTCGCGGCTGGCCGCGAACTGGCCGGACAAAGGGTCGGCGTGATACTGAGCGGCGGCAATGTCGACCTGGGAGCCTACGGCCGCCTGCTCGCCAGTTGAGGCCGGCGCGGCGCCGCCCGGTCCGGCGGCGACTCCCGGCAGCACGCCGCCGGTCATTCGTAGCGCAGGGCTTCGATCGGTTGCAGGCGCGCAGCCTTGCGCGCCGGATAGAAGCCGAAAAATATCCCGATCGCCGCCGAGAATCCGACCGCAAGAACGATCGATTCCATCGACAGACTTGTCTGCCACCCGGCGAGCATGCCGACTGCGACTGCGCCAGCAACCCCGAAGATCACGCCGGCGACGCCACCGATCAGCGCCAAGGTCGTCGCCTCGACCAGGAACTGGGTCATGATGTCGCGTCCGCGCGCGCCCACGGCCATTCGCAGCCCGATCTCGCGGGTGCGCTCGGTAACACTGACCAGCATTATGTTCATGATGCCGATGCCACCGACGAGCAGGCTGACCCCGGCCACGGCCGCCAACAGATAACCCAGAACACGGCTCGACTGCTCGCGGGCCTGAAGAATCTCGGTCAGGTTACGGATCGTAAAATCGTCATCCTGTCCGGGCTGAAGCTTATGGCGCTGCCGCAGCAAGGCACGCATCCCGTCTTCCGCCGCCTCCATGCTCATTCCCTCGCGCACCTTTACGCTCACGAAATGAATGCGCTTCAGGCGCCCGGTCGCCTGTCCCTGAATGCGATTGCGCAAGGTCGCGATCGGCACCACGATGACATCGTCCTGGTCCTGGCCCATGGAATTTTGTCCCTTTGCGGCCAGCACACCGATAACCGTCAGGGGCACGTTGCGGATTCGGATCATCTGCTCGAGCGGGTCGTCATCACCGAACAGTTGACGCGCAACGCTCACGCCGATGATGGCGACTTTTCCTGACCCAGCGATCTCGGTGGCTTCGAACATGCGGCCGCTGGCCAGGGTCCAGTCGCGGGCCTCAAAGTAATCGTTGGTTGAACCAGTGGCGGTTGTATTCCAGTTGGCGCCAGCCGCGACCGCCTGGATGCCGGCGCGAAGCCCTGGTGCCGCCACCTGGACCTCGGGGACGTCCCGGCTCATGGCAGCGGCGTCATCCTGGGTCAAGGTCTGGGCCGACGATGAGCCGAGACGCACACCCTGGGAATTCAGTGACCCTGGCAAGACCAGGATGACGTTGGAGCCGAGTGTGCGCATCTGCTCGCTGATTCGCTCACTGGCACCACTGCCGACCGCGATCATGGTAATGACCGCCGCGACCCCGATGACAATTCCGAGCATCGTGAGCGCGGAGCGCATCTTGTTGAGCGCCAGCGCATTGACCGCTATCCGCAGGATCGCGACAAAACTCATGCCACCGCGCCTGTCGCAGCGTCCTGCGATCTACCAACTCCCGCTGCGGCAAGCCTCCCGGCCGCTCTCTCAGGGCGGTGCGGCACATCTTCCAGCAGCCGGCCATCGCGAAACGACACGATGCGCGAGGCGAAACGCGCCACCTCAGGCTCGTGGGTGACCATGACCACCGTTTGACCTTGTTGGTTCAGCGCCTGAAACAGCGCCATCACCTCGAGCGAGGTGCGCGAATCCAGCGCTCCGGTTGGCTCATCGGCAAGCAAGAGCACCGGATCGTTGACCAACGCCCGGGCAATCGCCACCCGTTGTTGCTGCCCGCCAGAAAGCTGCGCCGGGGTGTGATCGAGGCGATTGCCAAGTCCGACAAGTTCCAGACGCTCCCTGGCACGTGCGTAGCGCGCTGCCTTGTTCAGTTGACCATAGAGCAGCGGCAGCATCGCGTTATCGAGGGCAGTAGTGCGGGGCAAGAGGTTGAATTGCTGAAACACGAATCCTATGCGCCGGCTCCGTAGCGCCGCGAGTTCATCGCTGCTCATGCCGCCGACCTCTTCCCCGGCCAGCAGATAGCTGCCGGCGCTGGCGGTATCAAGGCAACCGAGCAGATTCATGAAGGTCGACTTGCCGGAGCCGGAAGGACCCATGATCGCGACGAACTCGCCCTCGTCGATAGTCATCGTCACCCCCGCAAGGGCGCGAACCGTGCCACCGCCCATGGGGTAGACCTTGGAGAGATCGCGGACAGCGATGAGCGCCATGGCCGTCGCCTGGGTCAGAACAGGCGCGGTAAACCGGCCCCGGCTGGGCGCACGGTTCCGGACTTGGCGACCGCGGCGATAATGACCTCGGCGCCCTCGGCCAATCCGGCACCGCTCACCTCGGTTGCGTTGCCATCCGAGATACCGGTGCGCACCGCGAGTGCGCGCGGGCGCCCGTTGTCCAGCACGAAAACACGGCCGCTGGCAGCCGTTCCAGAACGTCCGGCGGCTTCCTGAAGCAGGGCCGCGTAACGGCTCTTCTGCCCGGAATCGAGGATATCGGTAATCATTGCCCGCATTTCCGCCCGGTAGACGCTCACCAACTTCGCGCGCTCCTCCTCGGCAACCGCCCGCAGCCCGATGAATTTCTCGCGGGCCGCGGCGAAGATGGCGTCGAGTTTCCGGCTCTGTTCGGGAGTTGGGACCAACACCTCGTCCAGTCGCCTGCGAATCGCACCCAGCTGGCCGCCACCTCCGCCCGTGGCTCCGGATTGGCTCGCGACTGTTGGCTGGCCGGCATCAGACTTGCCCCCCGGGCCAGCAGTGGCTGGCCGCGGCGCGCCACCAGCCGCAACTGCCTTGCCGTCATCGCCGCCGACTGCAGCGCCACCACCACTCTTCCCGCCACCAGCGCCGACAGCCGATGCGCTCGCTTCTCCCGGCGGACGGAAACGCAGTGCGCCGTTGGCAATCTTGAGCACGTCGCGCCGGATTTCGGTGACGATGCGCACGTTGGCCGTCATTCCCGGCTGCAATGCGCCGTCGGCGTTCGAGAAGGTAACGATGACGATGTAGGTTACGACATTGGCCACACTCTGGGCCGACTTGCGCACCTGGGTTACGGTCCCTTCGAAGCTGCGCCCAGGGAACGCGTCGACCGTGAAACTAGCCTTCTGGTCGAGCCGTATGCGGCTGATATCGCTCTCGTCGATGCTGGTTTCGACCTGCATGTCACTGAGGTTTCGCGCGATCATGAACATCAGCGGCGCCTGCAGGCTGGCCGCGACCATCTCGCCGGCATCGACCGCGCGTCTGATCACGATGCCGTCGACCGGACTGCGGATGACTGTGCGCTCGAGATCGATCTTGGCGCCAGCGAGTGCCGCCTGACGCTGCTTTACCGCCGCACCGGCGCTTCCGAGCTGGGCCTGGGCAATCAGCAGCCCCGCACGCGCGGTCTTTACGTCCTCCTCCTGGATGCGCACCTGCGCCGCGATCCGGTCGCGTTCGGCAACCGCGATGAAATTCTTGGCGAGCAACTCGTCCTTGCGCGCGAGGTCGCGCCGTGATTCGGCGAGAGTCACCTCGGCGCGGGAAATTTCGGCCTTGCGCTGGTTGACCAGACTCTCCTGGACCAGCACCTGGGAACCAGCGGCGTCGAGATCGGCACGGGCCTGATTGACGCGCTGCAGGAAGGTATCCGAATCGATCCGTGCGATCACGTCACCCTGACGTACCACGCTGTTGTAGTCCGCGAGGACTTCCTTCAGCTGGCCGGAAATCTGTGAACTGACGGCAACGCTCGCAACCGGGTTGATGGTCCCGGACGCAGCCACCGCCGCCGTTATGTTGCCGCGCTCGACCCGCGTGAGTTGGTACTCGGGCTTCTCGCTAGCCGCCCGGATGGTCCACCACCACGTTCCGCCGGCCGCGGCGGCGATCACCACCGCGACGGCGGCCAAGGACAATCCGCGCCTCATTTGACGACTGGTTCCGGGAGATGGTCAAGGTAGGAAAATGTAGCAAGGACACGGAGTCCCGACGCGCCGGGAGCGCGCCTTTGCGCATCTTTACACCATTGCCGGAATCCGCTGCGCTCAGTCAGGTCGGACGCGACCACTGCCTACCAGAGAGCACAGCTATTTGAGCAGGATGTCGTTCTTGACCGACTTGACCCCAGCCACCCCGCGCGCCAGAGTGACCGCCCGCGCCGCCTCGGCGCGGGACTTGGCGAATCCGCTCAGCTGGACCGTACCCTTGAACGTCTCGACGTTGATCGCCAGCGCGCTGACTTCCTTGTCAGCCAGCAGCGCGGATTTCACCTTGGCGGTGATGGCGCTGTCGTCAATGTACTCCCCAAAACCCTCGCTCTTGCTCGTTGACGCGCAGGCACCCACGGCAAGCGCCATCGCCAGCACAATGGCAAAACGCTTCAGACCAGAAAAGAACTTCATCGCCACCTCCGGAAAAAAACCGTCCATGCTGACAGTCAGCGGCCAGGAAACCACATCAGCGCGCCAGCGCCGAAATTACCCACTTCGGCGCGGTTGGCTTTCTACTCGTCAGTAGCCGCGAAGCGTTCGAGGTGATGGTCGAGATCACCGCAGACCTGGGCAATCATCGTCAGCCGCTTGAAAGTGTGACTGACCTTCAACTCGTCGCTCATACCCATCCCGCCGTGAAGCTGGATCGCCTCCTGGCCAACCTGGCGGCAAGCCTGGGCGATCTTCACCTTGGCAGCCGAAACGAAGTGCATCCTCTCACTAGCTGACAGGGCCCCGGCGGCGGCCTCGTCGAAGCGCGCGCACGCCAGGCTGGTGATCGAGCGCGCCTGCTCGGCGTAGATCGTCATTTCCACCATCCGGTGCTGCAGGGCCTGGAACGAACCGATCGGCACCCCGAACTGGCGCCGCGTCTTGAGGTACTCGAGCGTGTCGCCATTTGCCGAAGCCATCGCGCCAACGGCCTCGCTGCATTGCAGCAAGGTCGCGAAATCAACCGCTTCCTCGATCGCCGGCAGCGCTCCACCCTCAGTGCCCAGCAGCGCCTCGGCGCCGACCTTGACCCCGGCCAGGGCGACGTCGCCCCCGCGCGTTCCGTCAACCCCGCGATAGCTCTTGCAGGTCACGCCCGGGGCATCGGCAGCCACCAGGAACAGGCTGACCCCCTGCGCGTCGGCGGGCTTGCCGGCGGTCCTGGCCGAGACGACCAGCCAGTCGGCCATCGGCGCATGGGTCACGACCACCTTGGCGCCGTCCAGGCGCCAGCCGTCCCCATCGCGGGCGGCAGTGGTCGCCACCTGGGCGAGGCGATAGCGCGAATCCGCCTCGGTGCCGGCAAATGCGAGCTTGACCTTGCCTTCGATGACGCCCGGCAGGATCAGTTCCTTCTGGCTGTCGTCGCCGAGTTTGGCGACCAGCCGTCCCGCAAGGGCCACGGTCGCGATGTAAGGTTCGACCAGCAGCGCTTTGCCGAACGCCTCCATGACGCTGGTCATGCCCGTGGCTCCAACCCCGAAGCCGCCGTCTTCCTCAGCAAACGGCAGGCCCATCAAACCCATCTCGGCCATCGTCTGCCAGACGCTTTCGCTATAGCCGGCGCGGCTGGCAATAATTTCGCGCCGTGCCTCGAAGGAGTAGCTGCGCTCGACCAGGCGGGCGATGCTATCGGCAAGTTGCGACTCTTCCGGTGTGATCTGGAAATCCATTCTTTCTCTCCCCGTCGCTCAGAGCCCGAGGCCCATCTTGGCGATGATGTTGCGCTGGATCTCGTTGGAGCCGGCGTAGATCGAGGTCTTGCGGAAATTGAAATACCGCGGCGTGATCGAGGCGGTGAAGGCGTCGAAACCGTCGTAGTTGATCGCCTTGAACGGCTGCGCCTGCGGTCCGACCACCTGCATCAGCAACTCGGTGATCGCCTGCTGGATCTCGGTGCCGCGAATCTTGAGCATCGAGACCTCGGGGCCGGGCGGCTTGCCGCTGCGGCGCATCTCGTCGAGAAACCGCATATTGGTGATCTCGAGGGCCATCAATTCGATTTCGACCAGCGACAGGCGGTCGCGGAAACGCTGGTCCTCGAGGTACGGGCGGCCATCCTTTAGCGTCGCCCGGGCGATGTCCTTGAGCTTTGCCAACTCGCGCTTGGAGCCGCCGATGCGTCCGGTGTTGAGCCGCTCGTGGCCGAGCAGGTACTTCGCGACCGTCCAGCCTTCGTTCTCGCGGTGCACCAGGTTCTCGAGAGGCACCTCGACATTGTCGAAGAACACCTCGTTGACCTCGTGAGCCTCGTCAAGCAGGATCAGCGGGCGCACCGTGATCCCCGGGGTCTTCATGTCCACCAGCAGGAAGCTGATGCCCTCCTGCTTGCGCGCCGAGCCGCTGTCGGTACGCACCAGGCAGAAGATCCAGTCGCCGAACTGGCCCAGAGTCGTCCAGGTCTTCTGGCCGTTGAGCACGTAGTGGTCGCCGACCCGCTCGGCACGCATCTTCAGCGAGGCCAGATCGGAGCCCGAGCCCGGTTCCGAATAGCCCTGGACCCAGAAATCATCGCCGTTGTAGATGCGCGGCAGGAACTTGCGCTTCTGCTCCTCGCTGCCGAAGCGAATCAGCACCGAGGCGCACATCGTCACGCCGAAGGCGACGATCGGTGGCGCCCCGGCGAGCGCCATCTCCTCCTCGAAGATGTAGCGTTCGACCACGCTCCAGCCAGTGCCACCCCATTCGACCGGCCAGGCCGGGGCAACCCAGCCCTTCTTGGCGAGGATACGGTGCCAGGAAAGGAGGTCTTCCTTGCCCAGTTCCTGGTAGCCGAGGACTTTTTCACGCAAGTTGGCGGGAATGCTGGTTTCGAGCCAACTCCGGACTTCGTCGCGAAACTTCAGTTCGTCTGCTGAAAATGAAAGATCCATCTTGCCCCTCCGGTGATCAAGGGCGATGGTAACGTAATCTTCGCTAAAGTCTCCAGCAATGTCGCCGCAGGTCCGGAATCGCAACCCCGGTGAAGATCAACCGACCCAGACTCGAGCGTTGCGGAACAGCCGCATCCAGCCCGAATCCTCGCCGCTGCCCGGCGGGTACCAGCTCATCTGGACGTTGCGGAACACCCGTTCGGGGTGGGGCATCAGGATGGTTGCACGGCCATCGTCACTGGTGAACCCGGTCAGGCCGCCGGGTGAGCCGTTGGGATTGGCCGGATAGCTAGCGGCGGCGGTGCCGTCGTTGGCGACGAAGCGCATCGCGACGCGGCTCGACTCCGGGCCCGAGCCGGCGGCGAACGCCACCCGGCCCTCGCCGTGCGAAACCACGATCGGCATCCTGCTCCCGGACATCCCCTGCAGCAGGATCGACGGGGAATCGAGGACCTCGACCATCGCCAGCCGGGCCTCGAACTGCTCGGAGCGATTGCGCTCGAATGATGGCCAGCCCTGCGCACCGGGGATGATCCCCTTGAGCTGGGCCAGCATCTGGCAGCCATTGCACACGCCCAGCGAGAAGGTGTCGGGACGCGCGAAGAAACGGCCGAATTCGGCAGCAAGCCGCTCGTGGAAGAGGACCGTCTTGGCCCAGCCCGAGCCGGCGCCGAGCACGTCGCCGTAGGAAAATCCCCCGCACGCCACCAGGCCCCGGAAGCCGGCAAGATCGCGCCGACCATCGAGCAGGTCGCTCATGTGGACATCACTGGCCTCGAAGCCGGCGCGCATGAAGGCAGCGGCCATTTCGGTCTGGCTGTTGACGCCCTGCTCGCGCAGGATCGCCACTCGCGGCAGGGCCCCGGTTGAGATCATCGCAGCGGCGACGTCTTCGCCGGGATCGAAGCTCAGCGCGACACTCAGGCCAGGGTCGCCAGCGCGGGCGCTGGCTTCGAATTCCTCGCGGGCGCACTGCGGATCATCGCGCAGCGCCGCAATCCGATAACTGGTCTCCGACCACAGGCTCTGCAACGCCGCGCGGACGGCACCGTAGAGCTCACGCCCGGCGTGCCGGAACTCGATCCGGTCGTCGCTGCGCGGCGCGCCGATGACGTGCGAGACTTCGCCCAGGCCATCGGCGGCGAGCACGGCCATGACCGGCGCGAGCTGCGCCGCGCGCACCTGCAACACGGCGCCAAGTTCCTCGTTGAAGAGCGCCGCGACCAGTCGCTGGTGCACTGCCGCCGGTTCGCCGCCGGCGTCGACCAGAGCGTCGAGATCGACCTGAACGCCGCAGTTGCCGGCAAAGGCCATCTCGCAGGCGGTTGCGAACAGGCCGCCGTCAGAGCGGTCGTGGTAGGCCAGCAGCAGCCCGCGCCCGCGCAGCCGCTGGATCGCAGCGAAGAACTTCGCCAGCAGCTGCGGATCATCGCAATCCGGCGCTTCGTTGCCGATCTGGCCGCTGACCTGCGCCAGCGCCGAGGCGCCGAGCCGGGCGCGGCCGGCGCCGAGATCGACCAGCAGCAGCACCGAGTCCTCGCCGGCGAGCAACTGCGGCGTCAGGGCTTCGCGAACGTCGGCCACCGGGGCAAACGCCGTCACGATCAGCGAGGTCGGGGCAACGACCTTGCGGGCTCGCGAACCAGCCGCGTCGCCACCCTCGCCCGGCTCCTGCCAGAGCGTGCGCATCGACAGCGAATCCTTGCCCACCGGGATGCCGATGCCCAGTGCGATGGCCAGCTCGCTGGCGGCGGCGACCCCGTCGTGGAGATCAGCGTCGTCCCCGGGTTCGCCGGCGGCTGCCATCCAGTTGGCCGACAACCTGATCCGGCCAATCGCGGCGACCGGTGCTGCCGCGATATTGGTGATCGCCTCGGCGACGGCCATTCGTGATGCCGCGGCCGCGTCGATGACCGCCACCGGGGTGCGTTCGCCCATGGCCAGAGCCTCGCCGGCGTAACCCTCGAAGTCCATCAGCCCGATCGCGCAGTCGGCCACCGGGACCTGCCACGGGCCGACCATCTGATCGCGGGCACTCAGGCCGCCGACGGTGCGATCGCCGATGGTGATCAGGAAATTCTTGCTCGCGACGGTCGGCAACTGGAGGACGCGCTGCGCCATGGTGGCGAAATCAAGACCGGCGCAATCGAACCCGGGCAGCGCGCGAGTGCGGCGCTGCGCGACGCACTCCAGGCGCGGCGGCTTGCCCAGCAGCACCTCGATGTCCATGTCGACCGGATTGGTGCCGTCGTCGTCGGCCAGCACCAGGCGGCCGTCGTCGCTGACCGTCCCGATGACTGCAAAGGGGCAACGCTCGCGCCGACACAAGGCCGCGAAATGTTCCAGGCTGTGCGCCGCCAGCGCCAACACGTAGCGCTCCTGCGATTCGTTGCACCAGATTTCCGCCGCCGACATGCCCGACTCCTCGAGCGGGATCCGGCGCAGTTCGAAGCGCGCCGCACGCCCGGCGCCGTGGACCAGTTCCGGGAAGGCATTCGACAGGCCGCCGGCGCCGACGTCATGGACCGACAGGATGGGATTGTCGGCGCCCTGCTCCCAGCAACGGTTGAGCACTTCCTGGGCGCGGCGCTCCATCTCGGGGTTGCCGCGCTGCACCGAGTCGAAATCCAGCGACGCGGTGTTGGTTCCCGCGCCCATGCTCGATGCGGCGCCTCCGCCCAGTCCGATGCGCATCCCCGGTCCGCCCAGGTGGATCAGCAGGGTCCCGACAGGAAGTTCTTCCTTGAGCGTGTGGCGGGCGTCGATGTTGCCGACCCCGCCGGCGATCATGATCGGCTTGTGATAGCCCCTGACCAGTCCGGCGACATTCTGTTCGTAGCTGCGAAAGTAGCCCAGCAGGTTGGGCCGGCCAAATTCGTTGTTGAACGAGGCGGCACCGATCGGCGCCTCGAGCATTATCTGGAGCGGCGTGGCGATGCGCTCCGGCACCCCGTACGGCGTCGGCGCGCTTTCCCGGCTGGAGGCTGCAGTGACATCCCGGGAGCTCTCCCAGGGCTGGATTGCGTCGGGCAGGCAGAGGTTGGACACGGTGAAGCCAACCAGTCCGAACTTGGGCTTGGCTCCGCGTCCGGTTGCGCCTTCGTCGCGCAGCTCGCCGCCCGAGCCGGTCGCGGCGCCGGCAAACGGGGCGATTGCACTGGGATGGTTGTGGGTCTCGACCTTGAGCACGCTGTGGGTCAGCAATGGCGTTGCCGCGTAGCTGTTCGCCGCTGATCCTGGCCGCGCAAAGACCCGGGTTGCGACCCGTCCCTCCAGAACCGCGGCATTGTCGGAGTAGGCAACAACGGTGTGGGCCGGACTCGCCGCGTGGGTGGCACGGATCATCCCAAAGAGCGTGCGCTCTGCCCGCACCCCGTCGATCACCCACTCGGCGTTGAAGATCTTGTGCCGGCAGTGCTCGGAATTGGCCTGCGCGAACATCATCAGTTCGACGTCGGTCGGGTCGCGCCGCGCGTCACCGAAGGCGGCCACCAGATAATCAATCTCGTCCTCGGACAGCGCCAGTCCCAGGGTGGTGTTGGCGGCAACCAGGGCGGCGCGGCCGCGCGCGCCGACGGCAATGCGCTGCAGCGGCTTGCCGGGCAACGAGGCGAAGACCTGCCGCGGATCGGGTGCGGCCAGGAGTACCGACTCGGTCATCCGGTCGTGCAATGGCTGTGCCAGCCGGTGGAGCAGATCGTCGTCCAGCTGCGCGTTTTCACTGCCCAGTGCAAGACGGTAGATGATGCCGCGCTCGATGCGCCGGACCGACTCGAACCCGCAACTATGGGCGATGTCGGTGGCCTTGCTGGCCCAGGGTGAGATCGTGCCCAGTCGGGGCAGCACATAGAGCGCGTTGCGCGGCGCCGATCCGGGCTGTTGCGGATGGGCCGCAAGCAGCGCCTGGAGCCGCTCCAGCGCGGCCTGGTCGATTTCGCTGTCAGCCCAGACCAGGTAGAAGAAACTGGCCTCGAGGCCGGCGACCGCGGGTTCGATGGCGCTCGCCTGGGCGCTCAACCGCGCCAGCCTGAATTCCGAGAGCGCCGTCGCGCCAGAAAGTGTGAGAAACGCGGACATGGCAAAACCCGGGGCCGGAGGGCGCGATTATACCTGCCGCCCCGGCGCTGGCCGGTCAGCCGGGCACGCCGAATCCGCCTCCGCCGGGGGTCGCAATCACGAATACGTCCCCGGCCCCGAGTTCGGCCTTGTCGGCGTGCGCCAGATCCTGCCGGGTACCGTCGGAGCGTTCGATCCAGGTGATGCCCGGCGCACCTGCCGAGCCTCCCGCGGCCCCGAACGCCGGATGGACCCGGCCGTTGGCCAGGATCGATGCAGTCATCGGCGCGAGAAAGCGCAGCCGCCGGAGCGCCCCGTCTCCGCCGTGCCAGCGACCGGCGCCGCCCGAGCCGCGCCTGATCCGGTGGCTCTCGAGCAGCACCGGAAAACGCAGTTCGAGAATCTCGGGATCGGTCAGCCGCGAATTGGTCATGTGGGTCTGGACCACGTCGGTGCCGTCGAAGCCGTCAACCAGCGCCCCGGCGGCGTCGAAGAATCCGCCCGCGCCTGAGCCGCCGGCGACGGTCTCGTAGTACTGGTAGCGGGCGTCGCCAAACGTGACGTTGTTCATGGTCGGCTGGCTCGAGCCCATTATCCCGAGCGCGCCATAGAGCGCGTTGGTGATGCACATCGAGGTCTCGACGTTGCCCGCCACCACCGCCCGGGGGTGCCGGGGACTGAGCATGCAGCCATCGGGCACGATGACGTCGATCGGCTTGAGGCAACCGGCATTCATCGGAATGTCGTCATCGACCAGGGTGCGGAAGACGAACAGCACCGCCGCCATGGTCACGGCCCGCGGGGCGTTGAAGTTGTTGGGCTGCTGGGACGAAGTGCCGCTGAAGTCGACCGTCGCCGTGCGGCGTTCGTGATCGACCCGGATCGCCACCCGGATCCGCGCGCCGTTGTCGAGCTGCAGCTCGAACTTGCCGTCGCGCAGCGCGGGAATCGCCCGCCGGACCGACTCCTCGGCGTTGTCCTGGACGTGTCCCATGTAGGACTGGACCACGGCGAGGCCGAAATGCTCGACCATCTTGAGCAGTTCCTCGCGGCCCTTCTCGTTGGCCGCGATCTGGGCCCGCAAGTCGGCCAGATTCTGGTCGGGATTACGCGCCGGGTAGACTGCTCCCGCCAGCAGTTCACGCAGTTCCTCCTCGCGCATATGGCCACCGGTGACCAGGCGGAAGTTGGTGATCAGCACCCCCTCGTCATCGATGGTGTGACTGTCGGGCGGCATCGACCCCGGGGTCATGCCGCCGATGTCGGCGTGGTGGCCGCGCGAACCGACGAAGAAGAGAATCTGCTCGCCCTTGCCGTCGAATACCGGCGTGATCACGGTAACGTCGGGGAGATGCGTTCCCCCGGCGTAGGGATCGTTGAGCACGAAGACGTCGCCGGGGCTGATCTGGCCGGCATTGTCGCGCAGCACCGCCTCGACGCTCGCCCCCATTGAACCCAGATGCACCGGCATGTGCGGCGCGTTGGCAACCAGCCGGCCATCCTGGTCGAAGAGCGCGCACGAAAAATCGAGCCGCTCCTTGATGTTCACCGAATAGGCGGTGTTCTGGAGCCGATAGCCCATCTGTTCGGCGATCGACATGAACAGGTTGTTGAAGATTTCGAGCATCACCGGATCGGCCGCCGTGCCTACCGCCTGCCGCGACGGCCGTGCCAGGTGGCGTTCGAGGATCACGTTGCCGATCGCGCTGAGGCTCGCCCGCCAGCCGGTTTCGATGATGGTCGTGGCGGTGTCCTCGGCGATGATCGCCGGCCCGTCGATCACGTCGCCCAGACACAGCCGCGCGCGCTGATAGAGCGGCGTGTCGCACCAGGCGCCACCAGTAAACATCGGCACCGTGGCATCCGGGGCGAGCGGCTCCTGGCGCAAACCCGCAGTAGCCAGTTCGGCACCGGACCCCGAGGCACCGAGCGCCTCGGCCAGCACCGCCTCGATGATCAGCGCCCGTTGGGGCATCAGGAACGAGAAGCGCTGCAGGTAGGAGCGCTCGAAACCGGTCTTCATCTGCTCCGGAGTGTCCCAGGGCAGCGTCAGCGCGGTGTCAGTGCCCGCGTAGCGCAGCTGGACGCTGCGCACCACTGTAATGGCCGCGGCATCTTCCCCCTGAGCCAGCAGCTCAGCCCCGGCCGCGGTTGCCAGCTGCTCGAGCCGCTCTGCGGCCGCCCGGTACCCGGCGGCATCGAGCGGTTGCTCGAGCGACGCCTCGTGGAGCGCGCGCTGCTCGGCCAGGCCCATCCCGTAGGCCGAGAGCACACCGGCCAGCGGGTGCGCGAGGACCCGCGGCATCGCCAGGCTGTCGGCGACCAGGCAGGCGTGCTGGCCACCGGCGCCGCCGAAGGTATTGAGCGTGTAGCGGGTGACGTCGTAACCGCGTTGCACGGAAATCTTCTTGATCGCGTTGGCCATGTTGGCAACCGCGATATCGATGAATCCCTGGGCCACCTCGGCGGCGCTCATGTCACGCCCGGTGGCCCGGGTGATCTCGGCTGCCAGTGATGCGAAACGCTCCTCGACCACCTCCCGGTCGAGCGTCTGATTGCCTTGCGGACCGAAGACCGCCGGGAAATGCTCCGGTTGGATCTTGCCGAGCATCACGTTGGCGTCGGTCACGGTCAGTGGCCCGCCGCGGCGATAGCATGCCGGCCCCGGGTCGGCGCCGGCCGAGTCCGGTCCAACGCGCAACCGGGCCCCGTCGAAGTGAAGGATCGAGCCGCCGCCCGCGGCAACGGTATGGATGCTCATCATCGGGGCGCGCATCCGCACCCCGGCGACCAGGGTGTCGAAGGCCCGCTCAAACTCCCCGGCATAGTGCGAAACGTCGGTTGACGTACCGCCCATGTCAAAGCCGATCACCCGGTCGAACCCTGCGACCTCACTCACCCGCGCCATGCCGACGATTCCTCCGGCCGGGCCGGAGAGAATCGAGTCCTTGCCCTGGAACTTGTGGGCGTCGGTGAGCCCGCCGCTCGACTGCATGAACTGCAGGCGCACCCCGGGCATGGCCGCAGCCACCTGGTCGACGTAGCGCCGCAGCACCGGCGACAGGTAGGCATCGACCACCGTGGTATCCCCCCGGCCGACGAACTTGATCAGCGGCGAGACTTCGTGCGAAACCGATACCTGGGTGAAGCCGATTTCGCGGGCCAGCCGTGCCAGACGCTCCTCGTGGGCGCTGTAGCGGTAACCGTGCATCAGCACGATCGCGAGGCTGTGCAGCCCGTCATCGAAGACCCGTTGCAGCGCGGCCCGCGCGCCCGCTTCATCGAGCGTGGTCAACACGGTGCCGTCGGCGGCAACTCGCTCGTCGATTTCGATGACGTCGCGATAGAGAAGCTCCGGCATCTCGATGTGACGATCGAAGAGCCGGGGGCGATTCTGGTAGGCGATGCGCAGAGCATCGCCGAACCCGCGGGTAACGGCCAGCGCCAGCGCCTCGCCCTTTCGCTCGAGCAGCGCGTTGGTGGCGACCGTGGTCCCCATCTTCACCACTTCGACCATTGCGGCCGAGATCTTCTCGCCCTCGCCGAGCCGCAACACCCGCCGGATCCCCTCGACCGCCGCGTCGTCGTACTGTCCCGGGTTCTCGCTCAGCAACTTGGCGGTGCGCAGTTCGCCGCTGCCCGAGCGACCGACCACATCGGTGAAAGTCCCGCCGCGATCGACCCAGAATTGCCAGCGTTGCTCCGGACTCATGATTTCTCCCCGCGCCAGCACAAGCGACTTGCGATCAGCGTCGTGATGTCGTGCACCGCCAAGCCAGTGGCGGCGCGCACCGCATCGGCATAGGGGGGCATGTTGGTGCATTCGAGGACGATCGCGCCGATTTCCCGGTGTCGCGCCACCAGCCGGAGGGCAGCCGCGACGGTGGCTTCCCGGGCCGCCGCGACATCCAGTTCCGGTTCGTCGTCGAGCAGCGTGCGCTGGAATGCGCACCCCGGTGCCAGGCCCTCGACCGGCGTGCCGGGTGCGGCGCCGGCGGCATCCAGGTGCCCGGCGCCGAGGGCGGCGGCATCGACCGTCAGCACCCCGACCGATCGCCCGGCGGGCAGTTGGGACTGGATCTCGGGCACCAGCAACAGGCTCGACGACCACACCGGCACCGGCAAGGCCGACTGCAATTCACGCTGGAACATGATCAGGAAACCGCAACTCGTGGTGATGGCGGCAGCACCGGCGTTCGCCAGTTCCTGCCCGGCGGCGATGAATGGCGCCAGCAATGCGCGATCCGAACTGCCTACCACCCGCGCTGGCGAGGCCCCGCGCACCGTGGCGTAGCGCACTT
>JAHEMI010000040.1:11179-21959 GCA_024643785.1 Burkholderiaceae bacterium | reverse complement strand
GCGTAGGCTGCGATGTTGCTGCAAAAGACCACCACCTCTTGCGGCCGCAGCTGCGGCACTTCGTCGAACAGCGCCAGCAGCCGGTCGTGGAGCACCTCGACCTGGCGCGTCGGCCCATGGGTGGCGTGGATCTCGATCGCCGCCGCCGCCAACCCGGCCGCGTCCCGTCGCGTGCTCCGCGCCAGTCCGTCCCAGGGCGCGTCGCTGCGCAGCAGCACGCTGTGCTGCAGCGCCTCGAGGTCGTTGCCGGCCGCGGGCTCGGGGAGTTCGCGAAAGCTCTCGTCGACGCTGACCTGGTAGCGTTCCTCGAGCTGGCGCAACTGCACCAGAAAATCGCGATGGGCACGTCCCCAGTCGCCCAGGATCGCGGGCTCGTCAGCATACAGCCAGGCGCTATCTGGTGCTTCTGCCGCGATCCGTGCAGCCTGCGCGGCGCTGACCACGTCGAGCCAGAAATCCCGGCAGGGATCGGGAGCAAACCAGCGCAGGTCGAGCACTTCGCCGAGCGCGCCGTAGAGCTCGAATTGTTCCGGCGCCATTGGCACCACCCCGAACAGCCGGACCCGCTCGATGCCCATGAGCCGGCGCAGCCGCCCGGCACCATCCACACCGGTGCGGCCGGCGTCGTCGAGCAGGCGACGGAAGGTCGCGAACGGATGTTCACGCGAAACTCCCGGCAGGCGTTCGAGCAAGCGCGACCACAGCCAGCGCTGCCAGGGCTCGTGCGCGAGTCCGCCCGCGCCGCTGCCGATCCAGCCGCCGCGCGCCCAGCGCTCGAGCCAGTCGCGCCGATAGGCGAGATAGCGCTCGAAGACCCGGGCGACGTCGGAGGCCAGGTCCAGCCGCCCGAGCGGCGCAGCCGCCCCGACCCGCGCGCGCAACAGTTCGAAGCCGGGTTCCTCGGGAAGCTCGGCGAGCAGACCGAGGATTGCCCAGCGCGCGATTGCCGGATCGAACGGCGAACGCCCCGGCAGGCCGGGAACCGCGCGTTCCAGCAGCCGCCACAGGAAGCGCCCGGGAAATTCAATGCTGACCCGGGCGCAGACACCGTCGCGGCGCGCCAGGCGCTGCTGCAGCCAGCGGCCGACGCCGAGGCTGGGCACGACCACGATGTCCTCGGTGAACGGATCAGCGAGCGGCGCGTCGAACGATGCCGCGAGAGCGTCAGCGAGGCGCTCGGCGTCGTTGTCCAGGACGATCGATAACGCCACGGGAACGCTCCCGCTATCAGGTAGTGGTCAGCGCCAGAGAGTGACCGCGGCGAGCGCCAGTATGCCGAGCACCATGTTCAACAGCACCAGCCGGCGCAGCTTCTCGAGCAGTGCCGCTGCCCCGGGCAGGTCGGAGACGGCCAGCGCCTGCCGGACCCGGGGAAAGTGGCCCAGCCTGATCCAGACGAACACCGCGGTCATGACCGCGGCCAGGACGATCATCGCCAGGACGCCGGATTGCATCGCCTGCGCGCCCAGGCGCGCCGCCAGTCCGACGCCACTGACCCAGATCAGCGCCAAGGAGACGATGACGTAGCGGAAGAAGCGCTCGAGGACGCCGACCATCAGCGGCGCACGCAGCGCCGGCTGCAGGTCGGCCAGCGCCGGACGCAGGCAATGCAGGACGAAGAACATCCCGCCCACCCAGACGACGACGCCAAACAGGTGCAGAAAGATCCACAGCTTGTACATCCGAGACTCCTCCGTTGGCGTTCCAGCCCGATCTCAGAAACGCGAACCCGGCTGGCCCAGAAATTCCAATTCGGCTGCGCTCGAGGCCCGCCCCAGGATCTCGTTGCGATGGGGAAAGCGACCGAAACGCTGAATCACTTCCCGATGGCGCAGCGCCCACTCGAGCATCCCGCCGGCATCTTCGTCGTCACGCAGCGTCTCGAACAGTTGCACCGCGCGATCCTGGTCGGCGAGCGACTCGGAGTGCTCGAAGGGAAGGTAGCAGAAAGCGCGCTGCACCGGCAGCAGTTCCCGGTCCCGTCCGCCTGCGACCAGATCGTCGGCAGCGGCCAGCGCCAGCGCGTCACCGGCAAACATGGCCGCCGTGCCGCGATGGATGTTGCGGGTGAACTGATCGAGCACCACGATGCGCGCCAGCTCTTCTGCCGGACTCGCTTGCCAATGGTCGAGTTCGCCAGCCAATGCCGCCTCCACCAGCGCGCCAAAGCGCCGGGCGATCTGGGCGTCGAACTCCGGATCCTTGACGAACCACTGCCGGCGCGACTTGCCGAAGTGCGCCTCGCCCGGAGCGCCGAACCAGAACTCGAGTACCGCGCCGGCGCCGCGACCGTCGCTCGCCGTCACCGCAAGCCTAGAGCCAACGGAACGCCGCGATCGCCACCACGGTCGCCGGCAACGCCGCGAGCAGCAGCTTGATCGCGCTGATCTCGCCGTCCGGGAAGCGGCTCTTGAGGATCGAGTAGCCCGCCGGATTGGGCGCGTTGGCGATCACCGTCAAGCCGCCACCGGTGACGGCACCGGCGACCAGCGAGTACTTGAAATCGTCGCTCAGGCCGCTGGCCAGCGACCCGAGATAGGTCAGTGCGGCGTTGTCGGTGATGGCGGTCAGCGCGGTCGCCCCGTAGTAGATCGCGGTCGAACTCATGTGTGAAAGCAGCGACTGGAGCCACCACTGCTGCTGGCCACCGAGCACCACCAGGCCGGCCAGGAAGAACGCCACCAGCAGCCCTTCGCGCAGGATCAGGCGGTCCTGGAAACGTTCGTAGGCCGAGGCAAACCCGAGGAAGAACAGGAACAGGCCGAGGAACATCGGCGGGTGGTGCGCGAAGACCACGACACCGACCAGGAACGCGATGTGGATCGCGACCATCGCCACCGGCATCGGCCTGGTGTCGGTATCCTCGACCATGGTCACCTGCATCAGCTCACGCCGGAACAGCATCGTCACCACGGCGGCGTTGACCAGCACCGCCAGTATCGAACGCCACCCGAAATGGGTGACCATGAACATCAGGTCCCAGCTCCAGGTCGCCGCCACCATCAGCACCGGTGGCGCGGCGTAGGGCGTGAGCACGCCGCCGATCGAGACGTTGACGAACAGCACCCCGAGCGTTGCGTATTTCAGCCGGTCGGACAACCCGGCCGAGTAGAACCGGTCACGCAACAGGAACGCGCCCAGCGTCATCGCCGCGGGCTCGGTGATGAACGACCCCAGCAACGGCAGCAGCGCCAGCGCAACGAAGTAGGTGGCGACCGAGCGCGGCAGCGGAATCATCGCCGAGACCACCCTCACCGCGCCAGCGGCAAAGTGCAGGATCGGCCGGCTGCCCGCGATCACCATGATCGCGAACACGAACAGCGGCTCGGTGAACTTGCGCGACTCGATATACCCGACGGCCACTTCCTTGCCGGCCGCGAATCCCATGAACACGATCATGATCATCGCCCAGAAACCGAATACCGCTTCGACTTCGCCGAGCAGGTGGAGGATTCCGCCGTGGGCCGGATAGCGATGCGCCAGGCGCTCAAAGGCCGCCGCCGAGAAGGTGTGAAGCACAGCGGTCGCGAACAGCACTGCAGCGACGATCTGGATGGTCGTAGGATTCAAGCGAAACCCCTGTCTCTGATTTATTACGTCGTCGGGCTCGAAACATATCATACCGAAGGCCTTGCCGGCGGTGCGCAAGACCGCCGCGCCCAGGGGGCGAAGGCGCCGGGATCGCCGCTCGCCCTATACTGTCCGGCAATAGCCGCTTTTTGGGAGAGCCTTGATGAGCGATTTGGAACAGCAGTTCCAGCAGGCGCTGGCAGACTCCAAGCTGTTGTCCGAGCGTCCCGACAACATGACGCTGCTGAAGCTCTACGCCCTGTTCAAGCAGGCGAGCAGCGGCGATGCCGTCGGCGAGCGCCCCGGGATGACCGACTTCGTTGCCCGCGCCAAGTGGGATGCCTGGAACGATCTGCAGGGTAGGGCCAAGGCAGAGGCGATGACCCAATACGTCGAACTGGTCGAGAGCCTCAAGTAGCGGCCCTCAGGCGCTGCCGAAGTACTGGTCGAAATCGCGCTTGACGCGAGCCTCGATCTGCGGCCTGAGCATCGCCACAAGCATGCCCAGGCGGGCGACGACCTCGACGTGGTCGGCACTGACGCGGAGCGCGCCGCTGACGCCGCTGCGCGAGAAGCGCAGCGTGTCGCCATCCCACGTGCTGGTCATCTGGAATGCACCAGCCAGCTCGTCGGCCACCCTCTGTGCCGCTTTCCTGGCTTCGGCCAGACCCAGCGAATGCTCTCTCCTGATGCGCAGTTCGGCCATGGCCTAAGCTCCGGTCGATTGGCGAGCGCCCGCAGGACCGCTCATTGCCTGATTTCGAAGACCTGGCGCAGATAGCCGAGGTAGGCCTCGTCCTCGCACATGTTCTTGGCCGGCGAGTCGCTGAGCTTGGCCACCGGCTGGCCGTTGCAGCGCACCATCTTGATCACGATCTGCAGCGCCTCGTAGCCGAGGTCGTTGGTCAGGTTGGTGCCGATCCCGAATGCGATTCCCGCGCGGTCCTTGAACCTCAGGTACAGCTCGATCGCGAGCGGGAAGTTGAGCGCGTCCGAAAACACCAGGGTCTTGGTCCGCGGGTCGACACGGTTGGCCTCGAAGTGGCGGATCAGCCGTTCGCCCCACTCGAACGGATCGCCCGAGTCATGGCGGGCGCCGTCGAAGAGCTTGCAGAAGTACATGTCGAAGTCGCGCAGGAACGCGTCCATCCCGTAGACGTCCGACAGCGCGATTCCCAGGTCGCCGCGATACTCTCGCGCCCAGCTCTCGAAGCCGAACTTCTGCGAGTCGCGCAGCCGCGGGCCGAGCGCCTGGCAGGCCTGCAGGTATTCGTGGGCCATCGTGCCAAGCGGCAGCACGCCGTGCTTGCGCGCCAGGTACACGTTCGAGGTGCCCGCGAAGTGCGCGCCCAGCCGATCCCGGCAGGTCACCAGCACCTCCTCGTGCCAGCTCTTGCTGAAACGCCGCCTGGTGCCGTAGTCGGCGATGCGCAGACCGGCCAGCGCCGGGTTGGGATGGACCAGGTCGATCTTGGCCGCCAGCCGCCGCCGCCCCTCTTCGAAATCAGGATCGGGC
Source organism: Burkholderiaceae bacterium (assembly GCA_024643785.1). Lineage (GTDB taxonomy): Bacteria > Pseudomonadota > Gammaproteobacteria > Burkholderiales > Burkholderiaceae_E > JAGXFR01. Next base: position 16,873 of record JAHEMI010000040.1, on the reverse strand, counting down.
TGGGTATTGCGGAAGTAGATCTCGTTGACGATCGCCAGCACCGGGATCTCGAACATGATCGTGTGCAGCCACGGCCCCTTGACCTCGATCTCGATCTCGCCCTCGGCCCGGGTCGACGGCCGCACCGTGATGTACTTGCGGTTCATCTTGAACAGGCCGAGAAAGTCGGCGAAGTCGCTCTTGATGAAACGCAGTCCACGCAGGTACTCGATCTCCGGCTCGCGAAAGCGCAGCGAACAGAGGTGCTGGATCTGGTCCTCGATTTCCGCGATGTAGGGCACCAGGTTGACGCCCTTGTTGCGGCACTTGAAACGGTACTCGACGTGGGCGCCCGGGAAGTGATGCAGCACAGCCTGCATCATGGTGAACTTGTAGAGGTCGGTGTCGAGCAGCGAAGTGATGATCATGGCAGTGTCAGGGATGCGCCGCGGCGGGGTCAGACGCCCAGATAGCGGGCACGCACCGACTCGTTTCCGGCGAGTTCTGCGATCGTACCCGAAAAGCGGATTTCGCCCTTTTCAAGCACGTAGGCGCGGTCGCAGACCATCTCGGCAAACGCCAGGTTCTGTTCCGAGAGCAGCACGGCCAGGCCCTGCTTCTTCACCGTCGCGACCAGGGCCGCCAGCTGTTCGACGATCAGCGGCGCGACTCCTTCCGAGGGCTCGTCGAGCAGCAGCATCTGCGGATTGCCCATCAGGGTGCGCGCCACGGTCAGCATCTGCTGTTCGCCGCCGCTGATTCTCCCGGCGGGACGGTCCGGCATCTCGGCGAGATTCGGGAACATCCCGAAGAGCTGTTCGAGGGTCCACGCGGGCGTCCCGGGGCGCGGCGGACGGCGCGCCACTTCAAGGTTCTCGAGCACCGTGAGCTCGGTGAAGATCCGCCGGTCCTCGGGCACGTAGCCCAACCCCAGGCGGCTGATCCGGAACGGCGCCAGGCCGACCAATTCGCGCCCGCCGAAACGGGCCGAGCCGCTGCACCGGGCGAGCAGCCCCATGATCGCCTTGAGCGTGGTCGACTTGCCGGCGCCATTGCGGCCCATCAGCGCGACGACCTCACCGGCACGGACCTCGAGATCGAGGCCGAAGAGAATTCTCGCTCCGGCATAGCCGGCGTCGAGCCCGCGGACTTCGAGCAGCGGGGCAGCGACCCCGAGCGCGGCGCGCTTGCTGGCGGCGCTCATCGCCCTGCCCCGGGCATGGCGTTGCCGAGGTAGACCGCGCGCACCCGGGCGTCGGCGCGGACTTCGTCGGGCGCGGCATCGGCGATCAGTTCGCCCCGCGCCATCACCAGAATCCGGTCGGCACAGGCGAAAACGACGTCCATGCTGTGCTCGGTGAAGAGCACCCCGATCGCGCGCTCGCGCACCAGCTCGCGGGTCAGCGCCATCAGGGAATTGCGTTCGCCCGGCGCCATCCCGGCGGTGGGCTCGTCCATCAGCAGCAGTTGCGGACGGCCCGCCAGCGCCACTGCCAGCTCGAGCGTCTTGAGGTCACCGTAGGCGAGCGTCGCGCAGGGAGCATCAGCAGCAGCGTGCAGTTGCACCAGGCGCAACAACTCGAGAGCCTCGTCGCGATGCTGCTCGCTGGCCCGCGCCCACCAGCCGCAGAGCTGCCGCTCGCGCGAGAGCAGCGCCACCTGCACGTTCTCCGCTACGGTCATCGAGGCGTAGGTCGCGGCCATCTGGAAGGTGCGCCCCACCCCCAGGCGCCAGATCTCGCGCGGGCGGCGGCCGGCCAGGTCGACGCCATCGAGCAGCACCCGCCCGCCGTCGGCGGCGAGCTGGCCGTTGATGACGTTGAAACAGGTCGACTTGCCGGCCCCGTTGGGGCCGATCAGCGCCAGCAGTTCACCGCGCTCGAGCGTGAAGCTCACCCCGGCAAGCGCGTGCACCCCGCCGAATGACTTGCGCAGGCCGCTTGCCTGCAGCAGCGCCGTCATGACCCGGCTCCACCGGCCGGGCGCGGCCGCAGCCGGCGCGCCAACGCGATCAGCCCGCCGGCGATGCCCTGCGGGAACACCAGCACCAGCGCCAGGATCACCACCCCGAGCAAGGCGCGCCAGTATTCGGTCGCGCGCATGATGGTGTCCTGCAGGAAGACGAACACCGCGCTGCCCACGATCGGCCCGGCGAGCGTCTGGACGCCGCCGAGGAGCACCATCACCAGGGCGTCGATCGATCGGGAAACCGAAATCGTCTCGGGCGAGATGGTCCCCTTGGCGAAGGCGAAGAGCGCCCCCGCCAGGCCGCAGAACGAGCCGGCGACCACGAACGCCAGCCAGTGGGTGCGCGCGACATCGATTCCGGTCGCCTCGGCGCGCAGCGGCGCATCGCGACCGGCGCGCATCGCATAGCCCAGGGGCGCGAACAGGATCCGGCGCAGCAGGAACACGCTGGCCGCCACCAATGCCAGCGTCAGGTAGTAGAAGGCGGTGCGCGACTCGAGCCAGGGCGCCGGCCAGATGCCGACCAGGCCATTGCTGCCGCCCGTGACCCCGTCCCACTGGAAGACGACCGACCAGACGATCTGCCCGAAGGCGAGCGTGAGCATCGCCAGGTAGACCCCCGAGAGCCGGACCGCAAACCAGCCGAACACTACCGCGCCTGCCAGCGCCAGGATCGGTCCCATCAGCAGCGCCATCTCCATCGGCAGCGCCATCCCGTGCAGGAACATCGCCACGCCGTAGGCCCCCAGCCCGAAGTAGGCGGCATGACCGAAGGAGGTCATCCCGCCCGGCCCCATGATGAAGTGCAGGCTGGTCGCGAACAGCACCGCCACCAGCACATCGATCGCCAGCACCGTCGCGTAGGGGAAGTTGGCGCCGGCGAGCGGCAATGCCAGCAACGCCACCCCCAGCGCCGCGACGCCCCAGGTAGCGGCCCGACCCATCGGGCGAATCGGCTCCTCGACCTGGGTGGTGGCCCGCACCGGCTGTTGCGGCTTGCCCAGCAGACCCCACGGGCGCCAGATCAGCACCGCGGCCATCACCAGGAATTCGACCACCATGGTCAGCTTGGAGAAGGCGAAACTCACCCCCATGATGTCCACCGTGCCGATGCCGTAGCAGACGGCCTTGATCTCGGCGATCAGCAGCGCTGCCAGGAACGCCCCCGGGATGCTGCCCATGCCGCCGACCACGACCACCACGAAGGCGTCGCCGATGGCGCTGAGGTCGAGCCCGAGGCTGGCCGGTTCGCGCGGCAATTGCAGCGCGCCGCCCAGCGCCGCCAGCGCGGTGCCGAGAGCGAATACGGCGGTAAACAGCCAGGCCTGGTTTACTCCCAGGGCGCCGAGCATCTCGCGGTCCTGGGTGGCGGCCCGGATCAGCAGGCCAAAGCGGGTGCGTTGCAGCAGCAGCCAGAGCAGGCCAAGGACCAGCGGGCCGGCGACGATCAGCAGCAGGTCATACTGGGGAAACGCCCGTCCGAGGATCTCGACCGCGCCGCCCAGGCCGGGGGCGCGCGGTCCGAACAGGTCTTCCGCGCCCCAGAGCCAGAGCAGGCCGTCGCGCACGATCAGCACCACCGCGAACGTGGCCAGCAACTGGAACAGCTCGGGCGCAGCATAGACCCGGCGCAGCACCAGCAACTCGACCAGCGCTCCGAGCACTCCCACGGCCAGCGCCGCGAGCAGCACTGCCGCCCAGAAACCGGGCGCCCCGGAACCCAGCCGTTCGACCAGCCAATAGGCCACGTAGAGCCCGGCCATGTACATCGAGCCGTGCGCGAAATTCACGATCCTGGTGACGCCGAAGATCAGCGACAGGCCGACCGCAATCAGGAACAGGGTCGAGGCGCCCGCCAGCCCGTTGAGCAACTGGACCAGGAATCCGGAGATCATCGGTGCTGGCTCGGGGCGCGCCGGAACGACACCCGGGGTTCAGTCGGCCGGGCGCAGCTTGCGGACTTCCGCGTCGGAGGGCTGGACGCTGGCGCCGTCGACGTAGCGGAATCCGGCCATCACGCCGCGCCCGTCGCGCACCTCGATGGTCCCGACGTAGGCGCCCATCGTCGCCTGGTGATCGAGCGCGCGATAGGTCACCTTCCCGAAGGGGGTGGCGACATCCAGGCCCTCCATTGCCGCCACCAGACGCTCGGTGTCGCTGCTCCCCGCCTTGCGCAGCGCCGCCGCCAGCGACTTGAGCGACGAATAGCCCACCACCGAGCCCAGCCGCGGATACTCCTGCCAGCGCTTCTGGTAGGCCTTGAGGAAGGCGCTGTGCTCGGCGGTCTGGATGCTGTACCAGGGATACCCGGTCACCCGCCAGCCGACCGGAGCTTCGCCGCGCAACGGATCGAGATACTCCGGCTCTCCCGAGAGCAGCGAAAACACCGTGCGCTCACGGAACAGGCCGCGGATGTTGCCCTCGCGCACGAACTTGGCCAGGTCGGCGGCGAACAGCACGTTGAAGATCGCATCCGGCTTGCTGTCGGCCAGCGCCTGGACCACCGAACCGGCGTCGATCCGGCCCAGCGCCGGCGCCTGCTCGGCGACGAACTCGACATCCGGTTGCGCCTCCTTCAGCAGGGTCTTGAAGGTCGCCGCCGCCGACTGCCCGTACTCGTAGTTGGGATAGACCACCGCCCAGCGCTTCTTCTTGAGCTTGGCTGCTTCCGGCACCAGCATCGCAGCCTGCATGTAGGTCGAAGGCCGCAGCCGGAACGTGTAGCGGTTGCCGTTCTCCCAGGTGATCTTGTCGGTCAGCGGTTCGGCCGCTAGGAACAGCACCTTGCGCTGACGAGCGAAATCCGACACCGCCAGCCCGACGTGCGACAGGAAGGTCCCGAAGATCGCATCGACCTTCTCGCGTGCGACCAGTTCCTCGGCGACCCGCACGGCGTCGCCGGGATTGCCGTTGTCATCGCGCGAGACCACCTCGAGCTTGCGGCCGAGCACTCCGCCGGCGGCGTTGACCTCCTCGAGCGCCAGTTCCCAGCCCTTGCGGTAGGGTTCGAGAAACGCGGCCTGGGCCTTGTAGCTGTTCAGTTCGCCGATGCGGATGGGCTGCGCGCTCGCCGCCGGGCCGGACAACAGCACGCCAAGCGCCAGCAGCCAACCCGTGTTTTTCCAGTGGTTCATGACCGAATCCTGAGTTGTATCCCTGCGGTTGCAACCAGCCGCCTGTTTCCGGCGTCCAGACTGACCCTCAAGGATAACCCGAGGCGCAGCACGGCCGCGGCATGGCACGGTAGAATCTGGCGATATTCCCGATTTTTAGGCCGCCAGACCATGACCCACGTCGTTACTGATTCCTGCATCCGTTGCCGCTACACCGACTGTGTTGACGTGTGTCCGGTCGACTGCTTCCGCGAAGGTCCCAACATGCTCGTCATCGACCCCGACGAGTGCATCGATTGCGCTGTCTGCATCCCGGAGTGCCCGGTCGAAGCGATCTATGCCGAGGAAGACGTCCCCGCCGGACAGGAACAGTTCACTGCGCTCAACGCCGAACTGACCAAGATCTGGCCGAGCATCACCCGCGCCAAGGAAGCCCTGCCCGACGCCGACGAGTGGGCTGAAGTCAAGGACAAGCTGGAGCACCTGCAGCGTTGAGCTCGCCGCAGCGGCAACCGGAGCTCGCGCTCGGGTTCGGATTCAGGTTCATCGATCTCCACGAACAGCCGGGCCTGGCCCGGCTGGATGAGCGCTTCCTGCAGTGGCTGCAGGCCCGCGACGCCGGCCTGGTCGAGCA
>JAHEMI010000040.1:0-11079 GCA_024643785.1 Burkholderiaceae bacterium | reverse complement strand
GGCTTCGCGCTGACCGACCAGGGCACCGACCTGGCGGGCGCGCTCGACCAGGCCAAGTACTGCCTGCTGTGCCACGACCGCAAGAAGGACTCCTGCTCCAAGGGTCTGCTCGAGAAGATCCCCAAGGGCGAGGACCGGCCACCGCGCCGCTTCAAGCAGACGGCTTTCGGGGTCGAACTCGCCGGTTGTCCGCTCGAGGAGCGAATTTCGGAGTTCCACAGCCTGAAGCTGCAGGGTTGCGCAATCGGCGCGTTGGCCATGATCACGATCGACAACCCGACCGTCGCTGCCACCGGGCACCGGATCTGCAACGATTGCATGAAGGCCTGCATCTACCAGCAGCAGACGCCGGTCGACATTCCGCAGGCCGAGACCCGCACCCTCAAGGATGTGCTGGGACTGCCCTGGGGCTTCGAGATCTATTCGCTGCTGACGCGCTGGAACCCGCTCAACCTGACCCGTCCGTTCCCCCGACCGGCCACCGGGCGCAAGGTGCTGGTGGCTGGAGTCGGACCGGCGGGATTCACGCTGGCCCACCACCTGATCAACGACGGCCATGCGGTGGTCGCAGTCGACGGGCTGAAGATCGAACCGCTCGATCCCGCGCTCTCCGGGGTGCGGGCAGACGGCAGCCGCTGCGCGTTCGAGCCGATCGCCGACGTCGCGACGCTGTTCGAGAATCTTGACGAGCGGGTCATGGCCGGCTTCGGCGGCGTGGCCGAGTACGGCATCACCGTGCGCTGGGACAAGAATTTCCTCAGGATCGTGCGCCTGCTGCTCGAACGCCGCGCCGAATTCGCCCTCTACGGCGGGGTCCGCTTCGGCGGCACCATGGGCGTCGACGAGGCCTTCGCCGCGGGCTTCGACCATGTCGCGCTCGCCCTGGGCGCGGGGCGCCCGACGGTGTTGGGCATCCCCAACGCCCTGGCACGCGGGGTGCGTACTGCCAGCGATTTCCTGATGGCCCTGCAGCTGACCGGCGCGGCCAAGCGTGATTCGATCGCCAACATGCAGTTGCGCCTGCCGGTGGTCGTTATCGGCGGCGGCCTGAGCGCCATCGACGCCGCCACCGAGGCACTGGCCTACTACCCGGTCCAGGTCGAGAAGTTCCTGCTGCGCCATGAGACCCTGGTTCGCGAACTCGGCGCGGACGCGGTCAGGGCCGGCTGGAGCGAATCCGACCGGATCCTGGCCGACGAGTTCATCACCCACGCCCAGGCGCTGCGCCGTGAGCGCGAACGCGCCAGCCTCGCCGGCCGCGAACCAGATATCGCCGCCCTGCTGGCGCTCTGGGGCGGCGTGACCATCGCCTACCGCAAGCGCATGATCGACAGCCCGGCATACACCCTGAACCACGAGGAGATCGAGAAGGCCCTCGAGGAAGGGGTGGTGCTGGCCGAGTGCCTCAACCCGGAACGGGTCGAAATCGATGATACCGGGGCAGTGCGCGCGATCCGCCTGCGGCGCTCGACCCGCGACGAAGCCGGCCGCTGGCACGATGGCGAGGCGGTCGAACTGCCGGCCCGCGCGCTGCTGGTCGCCGCCGGCACCCACCCCAATACCGTGCTCGCCCGCGAGGACCGCGTCCACTTCGGACTTGACGGCCGCTACTTCCAGGCCATCGACGAGCACGGCGCGGCGGTGCGTCCGCAGGCCGGCACTTCCAAGCCGGACGCAGTCCAGGTGCTGCTCGCCGCAGTGCCCGACGGCCGGATGATCTCGTATTTCGGCGACCTTCATCCCAGCTACTCGGGCAACGTCGTCAAGGCCATGGGCTCGGCCAAGCAGGGCTACCCGACCGTCTCGCGCGTGCTGGCGCGCCGCGCACCGGCCAGCACGGTGGCGTTCGCCGACTTCGTGCGCACGCTCGACGACCTCTTGCGGCCCCGCATCGAACGGGTCGAACGCCTCGGGCCGCGCATCATCGAGGTCGTGGTGCGCGCGCCCCAGGCAGCCCGCAGCTTCGAGCCCGGCCAGTTCTACCGGCTGCAGAACTATGAAAGCCGTGCACCCCGGGTCACGATCGACGGCAACACCACCACGCTGGCCACCGAAGGCCTGGCGCTGACCGGCGCCTGGGTCGATCGCGATGCCGGGCTGGTCTCGACCATCGTCCTGGAGATGGGCGGCAGCGCCGATCTCTGCGCCCTGCTGCCCCCCGGCGAGCCGGTGGTGCTGATGGGGCCGACCGGGGAACCGACCGAGATTCCGGCCAACGAGACCGTGGCGCTGGTCGGCGGCGGTCTCGGCAATGCGGTGCTGTTCTCGATCGGTGCGGCGCTGCGCGCGGCCGGATCGCGGGTGCTCTATTTCGCCGGTTACCGCCACCCTTCCGACCGCTTCAAGGTGGCCGATATCGAGCGCGCCAGCGACGTGACCGTCTGGTGCAGCGATTCGGGTCCGGCAATCGAACCGACCAGGGCCGATGACCGCAGCTTCGTCGGCAACATCGTCGCGGCGATGATCGCCTACGGCGAGGGTCAACTGGGCACGCCGGCGCTGCGCCTGCAGGATGTCGACCGGATCATCGCGATCGGTTCGGACCGGATGATGGCCGCTGTCGCCCACGAGCGCAGCCACCGCCTCGCCCACCTGCTCAAGCCCGGGCACCGGGGCATCGGGTCGATCAACTCGCCCATGCAGTGCATGATGAAGGAGATCTGCGCGCAGTGCCTGCAGCCCCACCGCGACCCCGAGACCGGCCAGATCAGCTACGTCTTTTCCTGTTTCAACCAGGACCAGCCGCTGGAAAAGGTCGATTTCGGCGCCTTGAACCAGCGCTTGGCGCAGAATTCGCTCGCCGAGAAGATCACTGCCCGCTGGCTGGAGCTGTGCTTGCATCGCCTCCCCGCTGGTGCCGGACGGGCCTGAGCCGCCCGCCAGCGCCGTTGCGCCAGCCTCGGGAGCGAAAGACCCGTGCCGGCACGCTGCCGGAAACAGTCGTGAGATAATTAATCCGTATGCGGTGCGCCTGGCCGGGCGCATCGCGCGTCGCCCGGCCACCCTGGAGATTCACCGATGCTGTACACGCTGCACGAAGCCCAACGCGCGATCCTGAGGCCGATGTCGACCTGGGCCGAAGCCATGAGCCAGGTCTACTCGCACCCCTACAGCCCGTTCAGTTACGCACCCTTCGCCTCGCGGGTCTCGGCCGGCTTCGAGCTGATCTACCGTTTCGGCAAGGAATACCAGAAACCCGCCTTCGGCATCCGTGAGGTCGAAGTCGACGGCGTCACCGTGCCGGTGCGCAAGAACGTGGTCCTCGAGAAGCCTTTCTGCCGGCTGCTCCACTTCGAGCGCCAGTTCCCGCAGGAAATGTCCGGACGCGCCCCGGACCCGGTGGTGCTGGCGTTCGCACCGCTCTCCGGGCACCACTCGAGCCTGCTGCGTGACACGGTGCGCACGCTGCTGCGCAACCACGACGTCTATCTGACCGACTGGGTCGACGCGCGGATGGTGCCGCTGTCGCAGGGCTCGTTCCACCTCGACGACTACGTGGCCTACGCGATCGAGTTCATCCGCACGCTCGGCCCGGATGTCCACGTGATGTCGGTCTGCCAGCCGACGGTGCCGGTGCTGGCCGCCGTCTCGATCATGGCGACGCTCGATGACCCCCACCAGCCGCGCTCGATGATCATGATGGGCGGGCCGATCGACACCCGCCAGAGTCCGACCGAAGTCAACCAGCTGGCGATCCAGAAACCGTTCCAGTGGTTCGAGCGCAACCTGATCTACCGGGTCCCGGCACGCTATCCGGGTGCCGGCCGCGCCGTCTACCCGGGCTTCCTGCAGCACGCCGGATTCATCGCGATGAATCCCAACCGGCACACCGAATCGCACCGCGACTACTACGAAGACCTGGTGCGTGGCGACATGGAAGACGTCGAAGCGCATCGCCGCTTCTATGACGAGTACAACGCCGTGCTCGACATGCCGGTCGAGTACTACCTTGACACCATCCAGACCGTGTTCCAGAAGCACCTGCTGCCGCTGGGCAAGTGGGACGTCAATTTCGAGGGCAAGGTCATCCGCGTCAATCCGGCCAAGATCACCAAGGTGGCGCTGTTCACGATCGAGGGCGAACTCGACGACATTTCGGGAGTTGGCCAGACCAGCGCCGCCCACGGGCTGTGCTCGGGGATTCCGAAGTCGCGCCAGCGCCATCTCACGGCCGAGGGCGCCGGCCACTACGGCATCTTCAGTGGCCGGCGGTGGCGCGAGCAGATCTATCCCGAGGTCTGCGACTTCATCCGCAAGCTGCCGGCCGCCGCCAAATCCAGGCGCGCCGCCTGACCGGGACATGACCGGGGCAGGCCCACAGCAGCGACGGGAGCAGCGTTGAACCAGCGCAAGTGCCGTGCGATCTTCGAGCGCTGGCGCACGGCCGATCCGGCGCCCAAACCCGAGCTGAATTACGGCTCGCCGTTTGAGCTGCTGGTAGCGGTCATCCTCTCGGCGCAGGCGACCGATCGCAGCGTCAACGCCGCCACCGGCGCCCTCTTTGCCGCTGCTCCCACGGCCGCGGCCATGCTGGCGCTGGGCGCCGAGGGCATTGAGGAGTACGTGCGCTCGATCGGGCTGTTCCGCTCGAAGGCCCGGCACATCGCGGCCGCCTGCGAGATTCTCGTCGCCAGACACGGCGGCGAGGTGCCGCGCGAACGCACCGCACTCGAGGCGCTGCCGGGCGTAGGGCGCAAGACCGCCAACGTGGTCCTCAACGTCGCCTTTGGCGAGCCGGTAATCGCGGTCGACACCCACGTCTTCAGGGTCGCCAACCGCACCGGAATCGCACCGGGCGCTACCCCGCTCGCCGTCGAGACCGCCCTCGCGCGCAAGGTGCCGGCGGAATTCCTGCACGACGCCCATCACTGGCTGATCCTGCACGGGCGCTATGTCTGCCTGGCACGCAAGCCGCGCTGCGGGGATTGCCTGATTGCCGACCTGTGCGAGTATCCCGGGCGGGCGTCGGCCGCCGGAAAGGAATAGCAGCGATGTTCGATCCTTCCCAGGAGGACGTGCGCCGTTTCTTCTGCGGCACCTGGACCAAGCACCGCGAAGGCGCGCCCCTGACCCCGCTCGAGGCGATGGCGCTCGACGCGATCCTTGCCCATCCCGAGTACCACGGCGATCTCGAATCGCTCGAGCAGGCGCTCGGCGCCCAGTATCCGGTCGACTCGGGACGCACCAACCCGTTCCTCCATCTGTCGCTGCACCTCGGGGTGGCCGAGCAATGCGCCGTCGACCAGCCACCCGGGATCCGGGCGGCGCTGGCGGAACTTGCCCGCAAGCTGGATTCGGAGCACGAAGCGGCCCATGAAGTCATCGAGTGCCTGGCCGAGACGATCTGGCAGGCCCAGCGCTCCGGGACCGCGCCCGACAGCGTGGCCTACCTCGAGTGCCTGAAGCGCCGCGCCAGCCGCTGAGTCGCGCTGCCATATCTGTTACGCTCACGCTGAACAACCCTTCAGGAGCTGCAATGCTGGGACGCCTGATGCCCCGCGAGGGCCGGTTCTTCGATCTCTTCAACCAGCACGCTGCGCTGGTCGTCAAGGGCAGCCACGAGCTCGCCGAGCTGATGGCCAACTACTCCGACCTCGGAGCCCGCCAGAAGCACGTCGACGCGATCGATGCCGCCGAGCGCTCGGCCGACAAGATCACCCGCGAGACCGTGCTGCTGTTGCGCCAGAGCTTCGTGACACCATTCGACCGCGACGAGATCCACCAGCTGATCACGCGGCTCGATGACATCCTCGACCTGATCCAGGACGTCGCGGAATCGGCGATGCTCTTTGACCTGCAGCGCGTCACCCCGGAAGCGCGCCAGCTCGCGGACCTCAGCCGGATGTGCACCGATCGAGTCGCTGACGCCGTGCGCCTGCTCGCCAACATGAACGACGCGCAGCACACCCTCAAGATCTGCCAGCAGATCGACCAGATCGAATCCGACGCCGACCGCGTGATGCGCGCCGGGATGTCAAAGCTGTTTCGCGACGAAACCGACGTGCGCCAGCTGATCAAGCTCAAGGCCATCTACGAGCAGCTCGAAGCCGTTACCGACCGCTGCGAGGACGTCGCCAACGTGATCGAAGGCGTCGTACTAGAGAACGCATGAGCAGCCGCGCCGGAGCCGCGTCATGACCGGGGTGCAGTTCTCGTTCGGCCTGCTGGCGATCCTCGTGATCGTCGCGCTGGCGTTCGATTTCATGAACGGTTTCCACGACGCGGTCAATTCGATCGCGACCACCGTTTCGACCGGCGCGCTGCGCCCCTACCAGGCTGTCACCTGGGCGGCATTCTTCAACTTCGCCGCAATCTTCGTCTTCCACCGTCACGTTGCCGAAACGGTGGCGCACAACCTGGTGATGCCCAATGTTGCCGACGCCGCGGTGATCTTCGGCACGCTGGCCGGAGCCTTCGTCTGGAGCGTGGTGACCTGGCTGGTGCGCATTCCCACCAGCTACTCCCATGCGCTCATCGGCGCCCTGCTCGGGGCAACGATTGCCAAGGCGGGCGTTTCGGCGTTGGTCACCGGCGGCCTGATTCCGATTGCGCTCTTCATCCTGCTCGCGCCCATGCTTGCGTTCGCTCTCTCGGGAGCGCTGGTGGTCGGAGCATCGTGGCTGCTGCGCCGGGCCGCCCCGGTGCCCGCCGAGACCTGGCTGCGCCGGCTGCAGCTGCTATCGGCGGCCTTCTACGCGATGGGCCACGGCAGCAACAACGCCCAGAAGACCATGGGCATCATCTGGCTGGCGCTGATCGCCAGCGGCGAGGCCAGCGTCGATCACCTGCCCGACTGGGTGGTGGTTTCCTGCTACGGCGCGATCGCGCTGGGTACGCTGCTGGGCGGCGGGAGAATAGTGCGCACCATGGCTCAGCGCTTCACCCGCCTCAAGCCGCTGGGCGCAGTCAGCGCCGAGACCGGTGGTGCGCTGACGCTGTTCATGACCACCTGGCTGGGCATCCCGGTGTCCACGACCCACACCATCATTGGCGCGACCATGGGCGCCAGCGCCACGCGGCGCTTCTCGGCGGCACGCTGGGGGGTCGCCGGCAACATCCTGCTGGCCTGGGGCCTGACGATTCCCGCATCGGCGGTGCTGGCGGGACTGGGCTGGTGGCTGGGACGGTTTGTTTTCCCCTAGGTTCCGCACTGCGGAGCCGGGCAGATTCGAAGTCAAAAAGGAGCAACGATGAGTCGAGAAGTGGTGATCGTCAGCGGTGTGCGCACCGCAGTTGGAACCTACGGCGGCAGCCTCAAGGACCAGACTCCGACCCAACTGGGCGCTGCGGTGGTACGCGAATCGATGGCGCGGGCACAGGTGAGCGGCAATGACATCGGCCATGTGGTGTTCGGCCACGTCGTCAATACCGAGCCACGCGACATGTATCTGGCGCGCGTCGCAGCGCTCGACGGCGGTGTTTCGCAGGACGCGCCGGCCTTGACCGTGAACCGGCTATGCGGTTCGGGCATGCAGGCCATCGTCAGCGCCGCACAGGCGATCTTGCTGGGCGATGCCGAGATCGCGATTGCCGGCGGCGCCGAAGTGATGAGCCGCGGCCCCTACCACCTGCCCGCAATGCGCTGGGGCCAGCGCATGGGCGACGGCAAGGTCGTCGACATGATGGTCGGCGCATTGCACGACCCGTTCCAGACCATCCACATGGGCGTCACCGCCGAGAACGTCGCCAAGAAATGGGGCATCTCGCGCGAAGACCAGGATGCGCTGGCGGTGGAGAGTCACCGGCGCGCCGGCGCGGCCATCGCCGCCGGATATTTCAAGGACCAGATCCTCGGGGTGGAACTGCGCACCCGCAAGGGCACCACGGTCTTCGACACCGACGAGCACGCCCGTCCGAATGCGACCATCGATGACATGGCACGCCTCAAGCCGGTGTTCATCAAGGAAAATGGCACCGTAACCGCCGGCAACGCCTCGGGAATCAACGATGCGGCGGCAGCGCTGGTGCTGATGGAGGCGAAGACGGCACAGGCCCGCGGCCTGAAGCCGCTGGCGCGACTGGTTTCCTACGCCCACGCCGGGGTCGACCCCGCATTCATGGGCATCGGTCCGGTGCCGGCGTCGCGCACGGCGCTCAAGCGCGCCGGGCTGGAAATCGGCGCCATCGACGTGATCGAAGCCAACGAGGCCTTTGCCGCCCAGGCGCTGGCGGTGACCCGCGACCTCGGGCTCGATCCGGCCAAGGTCAACCCCAACGGCTCGGGGATCTCGATCGGGCATCCGATCGGTGCGACCGGCGCGCTGATCACCGTCAAGGCACTCTACGAGCTGCAGCGCACCGGCGGGCGCTACGCACTGGTGACGATGTGCATTGGCGGCGGCCAGGGCATCGCCGCGGTGTTCGAGCGCATCTAGGCAGGTTCCGCGACGCCGTCAGCACTTGTCTGACGGCGTCGGGTCAGCTCGCCCCGGGGACGGCGGCCGGGCGGCGCCGGTTCAGCGCGACTTCGTTGATCGGCGCATGGATCAGCGCCGCAAACAGCCCGAAGGCGATGATCAGCCCCCAGGCCCAGTTGTACGACCCGGTGACGTCAAAGATCCGCCCGCCGGCCCAGGCGCCCAGGAAACTGCCCAGCTGGTGGCCGACGAAGACCATGCCGCCGAGCGTGCCGAGCGTGCGCACGCCATAGATCTGGCCGACCAGGCCATTGGTGAGCGGCACGGTCGAGAGCCACAGCACGCCCATCGCAGCCGAGAACACATAGACCGACGCGGGGCTCAGCGGAATCCACAGGAACAGGCTGATGACCGCGGAACGGGCCAGGTAGATCGCGGTCAGAACGCGCTTCTTGGAAAAGCGCTGCCCCAACGCCCCGGCGCTCAGTGATCCGATGATGTTGAACAGCCCGATCAGCGCCAGCGCGGTGCCGCCGACGCTCGCGTCGAGTCCGCGGTCCTTGAGGTAGGCCGGCAGGTGCAGTGCGATGAACACCACCTGCAGGCCGCACACCAGGAAGCCCCAGAACAGCAGGTGGAAGCTGCGGTCGCCGATCGCGGAACGCAGCGAGGCGACGATCTGGAGGTTGCCGCCATCACGGTGACTGCCTTCGCGCCGCCCCAGTGCCAGAGCGAACAACACGATGACCAGGACCAGCCCGGCGTGGACCCAGATGGTCGCCTGCCAGCCGATAGTGGCGATCATCCGGCCGGCCAGGGGCACGAACAGGAACTGCCCGAACGACGCCGAGGCCACCCCGATGCCAAACGCCATGCTGCGCTTCTCCTCGGGCACCAGCCTGCCGAGCAACGCCAGGATGATCCCGAAGCTGGTCCCCGCGATCCCCACTCCGATCAGCAGGCCGGCCGAAACGCTGAGAGCGACCCCGCTCTGCGCCCAGGCCATGCCGAGGAAACCGGCGGTGTAGACGAGCGCCCCGAGTACCAGCGTGCGCGCGGCCCCGTACTTGTCGGCCATTGCCCCAAGGAAGGTGCCGCTGATCCCCCAGATCAGGTTCTGGAAGGCGATCGCCAGCGAGAAAGTCTCGCGCGACCAGCCGCGCGCCAGCGTCATCTCCGGCAGGAACAAGCCGAACGAGGAGCGCGCCCCGGTCGAGACGATCAGGATGGCACAGGCGAAGATCAGCACCGGCAGGTAGGAGCCCTGCCCCTGGGGTGAGGTCGGTTCGCCGGACCCGGGAGCCGCGCCCCCCGACTCCACGGCAGGCGCGCTCATCAGCCGGCTACTGCTGCGAACGCCTTGCCGGCCGCGTCAACGGTAGCGGCGATGTCGCCTTGCGTGTGCGCCGACGAGAAGAAGAACGCCTCCACCGCCGACGGCGGCAGGTAGACGCCCTGGTCGAGCATCAGGTGATAGAAGCGCTTGAAGCGCTCGACGTCCTGGCTCTGGACCTCAGCAAAATTGGTCGGCGTGGCAGCCATGAAATACATCCCGGCCATGCCGCCCTGGTGGCGGGCTGAAAACGGCACGCCGGCGGCGGCCGCGGCGGCGGTCAGTCCCGCGACCAGCTTGCCGCAGCTCTCGTGCAGCCGGGCGTGGAAGCCGGGCTCCGAGATCAGTTCGATGGTCGCGAGGCCCGCGGCCATCGCCAGCGGGTTGCCCGAGAGCGTCCCGGCCTGGTACACGGGGCCGAGCGGCGCCATCATCTCCATGATCTTCGCCGGCCCGCCAATGGCGCCGACCGGCATGCCACCGCCGATGACCTTGCCGAAGGTCGAGAGGTCGGGCGTGACGCCAACTACCTCCTGGGCGCCGCCCAGTGCCACCCGGAATCCGGACATGACCTCGTCGAAGATCAGCAGTGCGCCGTAGCGGCTGCACAGGGAACGCAGTCCTTCGTGGAAGCCCGGCGCCGGGGCGATCAGGTTCATGTTGCCGGCGATCGGCTCGACGATCAGGCAGGCGACGTCGTCGGGGTAACGCTCAAAAAGTGCCGCAACGCTGTCAAGGTCGTTGAACTGCGCGACCAGCGTGTGGGCCGCCAGGTCGGCGGGCACCCCGGCCGAGGTCGGCGTACCGAAGGCCAGCGCGCCGGAACCGGCCTTGACCAGCAGGCTGTCGGACGCGCCGTGATAACAGCCCTCGAACTTGATGATCTTGGTCCGCCCCGTGAACCCGCGCGCCAGGCGCAGCGCCGACATCGTGGCCTCGGTGCCGGAACTGGTGAAGCGCACCCGTTGCACCTGCGGAAAGAGCGCACAGATGCGCTCGGCGAGTTCGCTCTCCATGACGTTGGGAGCGCCGTACGAGAGACCACGCCCGGCTGCCGCGCGCACCCGCTCAACCACCAGCGGATGCGATTGCCCGACGATCATCGGCCCCCACGAGCCCAGATAATCGATGTAGCGCTTGCCCTCGACGTCCCAGAGATAGGCTCCTTCGGCCCGCGCGATGAACCGGGGCGTCCCGCCCACGGCCCGGAACGCCCGCACTGCCGAGTTGACGCCGCCCACCAGCACTTTTGAGGCGCGCTCGAATTCCGCTTGATTGGTGCTCATTTCTTCCCGTCCTTGCCTGAAACCCTGAAGTTTAATCGTTCGCCGCCGCGGATACCTTTCAAGACCCATAGACGACCGGTCGTCAGGGAAGCTTGACTGCGTT
>JAHEMI010000039.1 GCA_024643785.1 Burkholderiaceae bacterium | reverse complement strand
GCGCAGCCAGTCGACGTTGCCGATCCTGCGGTGCAGGCGATGACCGCCCCCGGCGAAGACCTCCGACATCTTGGGGTTCCCGGCAAAGACCACGATGTGGGCGCCAGCCGGAAGTGACGGATCGGCGAAATAGCTGCCCAGGTTGCGCGGCACGCAATCGTTCTTGAAGCTGACGCACCAGCCGCGCGGCCAGTATTCGAGGTTGCCGTGCGCGGCGAGCTGGGCGCTCTGGAACTGCTGCGAGATGCTGTAGTTGCGCGTGGCGCCTTCGGGGTCCGCCAGATACGCATCGAGGATGTATTGGTGCTCGCCGATCTCGTAGCGGAAGACCGACGAATTGCCGACGCTGTGCAGAAAGCTGTCGCGCTCGGAGTTCAGTGCTCGCAGCGGCTTGCGACGAAAGAGATCGTCGTCGCGGATGATGAGAAAGGCGCCCGGATGCGTGAAGAAGGGCTCGAGCGAATCCACGATCACCAGGTCCAGGTCGAGGAAGAGCGCGGTGCCCTGGAGATCGGCAAGGTCACTGCGGAAGACGGCAAGCTTCTGCCAGCGACGGTCATTGTGGCCGCTCGGCAAGCCCAGTGGCGGCAACGGCAAAGCCTCCACGGCCGGCACCAGCCCGGTGGGGTCATCGGTGAAACAGACAAACCTGAACGGACGCTGCAGATGGCGGGCGACACCGGCGTGCAGACGGTTCACGTATTCCGGGCCGTACATGGAGCCCCATTTCATGCAGATGATGTTCACCGGAGAATTCATGTCGATGGTCTTCGCAATGCGGCGGCGGTATTTGCCGCCAGGTTACCCCAGCGTGGCGGCGCCAACCGTACGCCCGGGGCGCGGCAACCTGCTGGTCGGGCCGCTCAGTTCAGCTGCTGCAAGCCTGCCAGCAACCATCCGCCCCGGCCGTCGACCGGCTTGATCAGATTCCAGACTTCGTCGAAATTCTCTGCCGCGCCGTCTCCCTCCTCACGGATCAGGCCGTTGAAACGCAGGCTGGCAATGTACTCCGCAGGCGTGGTCTCGATGCCCAGCAGTTCGGCTTCGAGCGTGACCACGTCGGTGCCGCTCGCGGCGGCGCTGCGCCCGCTAACCTGGCGGCGCAGTTCAGCGAACATCTCCGGCGTCGTGAACTCCCGCAATTCATCGAGGTCCGCGGCGTCGAACGCGGCCTGGAGACGGACGAATTGGGTCCTGGCGTTGTGCAGGAAGCCGTCCACGTCGAAATCGGCGGGAATGTTCCAGGCCGGAGACGGTGCGCTTGCCCCACCCGGTCCGGACGCCGGCAGCATGTCGGCAGCATCAGCGGATTCGCGAAGGAATTGCGGGACCGACGCCTCGCGGCCGAGAGCCTCCTTGGAGTAGCTTGCGCCCGCCCACGCCGGTGACCGGGGTTGGGACGGCAGCAGTACCCGCCGCACCAGCGCGATCAGCGCAATCGCCAACAGCGCCAGCATGACCAACACGCCGAGTTCCTCGCCGACGCCGAGGTGAGCGAATACTGCCGCCAGTCCAAGACCGGCGGCGACTCCAGTGAGCGGTGCCAGCCAGCGGTTGCCGGCCCCGGGGGGCGGTGCTGCGGGCGAGATTGCAGCGGCGCCTGGTGCTGGCGCCGGCGCAGTTGCGCGCTGGAGCACGTTCGGCGACTGCCTGCCCAATGAACCGCCACCGCCCAGGCGCCGTGCCTCGGCATCGTCCGCGCCCAGCAGCACCAGCGAGGTAACAGCAGCCAGCCCCAGTGCGAGGGCCTTCGACCCGAATTTCATCTCCTGCTCCGAATGAATTGCCGACCCCCGATCATACTGATGACAGCTGCGGTTGCCGCCCAAAACCACTGCGGCGTCAGACTTTCCAGCCCTCGTGCAGCGCCGCCACCCCGGCGGTCAGGTTGAAGTAGCGCACCCGCGCCAGGCCAGCCTGCTCCATCATCGTCTTGAGGGTTTCCTGGTCGGGGTGCATCCGGATCGATTCCGCCAGGTAGCGATAACTCTCGGAATCGCCCGCGATGCGCTGGCCGAGCCACGGCAGGACGCTGAATGAATATGCATCGTAGACCGGTTCGAGCGGCTTCCAGACCCGCGAGAACTCCAGCACCAGCAGCTTGCCGCCGGGCTTGAGCACCCGCGCCATTTCAGCCAGTGCCAGGTCCTTGTGGGTCATGTTGCGCAACCCGAAGGCCACCGTCACACGGTCGAAATAGCCATCCGGAAAGGGCAAGTGTTCGGCATCACACTGGGCGCTCGGCGACACCAGCCCGTCGTCAAGCATCCGGTCGCGGCCGACCGCGAGCATCGAGGCGTTGATGTCGGTGAGCCAGACCTCGCCGCTGGGCCCGGCCCGGCGCGCAAACGCGCGAGCAAGATCGGCAGTGCCGCCCGCTACGTCGAGCACTCTCATTCCCGGCCTTACTCCCGCCTGGCCAATGGTGAACGACTTCCAGATCCGGTGCAGACCCGCCGACATCAGGTCATTCATCACGTCGTAGCGCTGCGCCACCGAATGGAAGACATCGGCAACCCGGTTCTGTTTCTCTTCCTCGGCGACCTTGCGGTATCCGAAATCGGTGGTCTTGGGGTCGTTCATCACTTGATCCGTCGGTAGTGGTACGCGCTATCCGGTGCGCGCCTGATCGGCAACTCAGGACTTCGGGCGGCGCAACTCGGTCGCCCGCGGCGGCGCTGACACCTCGGCCGGAGTCTCCCCTTCGCCGCGACTCTCGCCCGCAGCAGCGAGGTTGTCCAGGTATTGCAGCCAGAGGTCGGGTTGATTGGCGCCGAGCCAGTAGAGGTAATCCCAGGAGTAGATACCGCTGTCGTGGCCGTCCGAGAAACAGGGCTGGATCGCGTACTGCCCAACCGGCTCGACCCGGTCGATCACGACGTCGCGCTTGCCAACCTGCAGCACTTCCTGGCCGGGGCCGTGGCCACGCACCTCCGCCGATGGCGAATGAACCCGCAGGAATTCGAACGGGAACCGGAAATTCCGGCCGTCAGCGAACTCGACCTCGAGTGCCCGTGAGACCGCGTGAACGACAATTTTCGTCGGCAGCGGCGTGTCTTTTTCCAGTCCGGCCATTGCGCCTCAATCCTCATGGTCAAGGATAGATGGTAGCCGAAAAAGTTCCTGGTCCCGACCGGCAGCGCCCGCGCCAGGGGGCTCAGAACGAGCTGGAAATCGCCTGCAGCTGGTAGCCTGGACCGTATCCGACGCGGGCGAAGGCGAAGACCCGCGATTCGTCCGCCCCCTCGCGCATGCTGATCCTCGCGCCCTTGGGAACATCACCGGAGCGCAGCGCCAGGATCGTGGCCGCCCCTTCGGCGCTGCGCAGCAGGAAACCGTCGGAGTACTCGAGTTCGTCGAGCACCCTGACCCCGACCGGCACCGGTCGTCCCGGCAGGATTCGCACGCCGACGCGGTGGGTCGGCGACTTGTCGCCGGACAGTTCGGTGAATTGTTGCAGCGAGACGACCCGGCCAAGAACGAAACGCCCGCGCGGGTCCTTGCCGTCATCAACCTGGCCCGGCTCCAGCAGGGCGACGATGTCACCCAGGCTCGCGGCCGGCGTCGGGCTTTGCCGGTCGAAAACGATGAGATCCTCCTCGGTCCGGTGGACGCGTTCGACCTGGCCCTCGGCCATCAGTGCCGAAACCGGATCACGCGCCGCGGCCACGCTGCCGAGCGCCCGATGGAGCACCGAGTCCGATTCCCAGGTGCCGCTGCGATAGGTCGCTGCCGCCACTCCCGACCAGCCCGGATCGGCGCCGAGCCCGAGCTCGGTGTGTGCGCCCCAGAAGGCCGGCAGCCCGAAGCGAACCCGCAATGCGGCTCCGAGAGGCCGGGCCGATACGTCGCAGGTCGCCTCCGCGCTCCACGCCTCGTCGAGGTGATCGAGCAGCGCCGTCAGTGCCGGAGTATCCAGTCCAAGCGCGGCCCGCCCCGCCCGGCGCTCGTCGGAGAGCCACTCGGAGCGCCGGCTCTCGAGCGAGCGCAACAGTTTTTCGGTGAGCAGCCGCAGACGCGGGCCACCGCCGGTGATCAGCAGCGCGCCGGGCTCGCGCTGCGCTCGCCCCTGGGAAGCCTCATAGCCAAAGCCCACGCGTGTCGCCCAGCGCCGCGCCAGCTTTTCGATCAGCGCCCGCTCGGCGGCCGGGAACTCCTCGAGCCCGGCAAACAGCAGCAGCAGCGGATAGGTGAACGCACCGCGCGACGTATTGGGCTGGGTCAGCGCTGCGCGGTCAGGCAGCGACTGGTCGAGAAAGGTCGTGCGACGCATGTGTTGGGCCATCAGGCCGAGCTCATCCCAGGCCTGGGGGCCGACCATGGTGCGGCAACGCAGCAGCAGCGCCATGGCGCGCGACTGGGCATCGAGCGCCCGCGCCAGCGGCAATGCCACCCGCAATGCGTTGGTCGCCCCGGGTATCACCGAGCGGGTGTCGAGGCTGCGGGCGTCGCTCATGCGCGAGTAGACCCTCTTGAAGGCGTCGCGCATGGCGAGAAGCGCGCCGTGCAGTTCATTGAGCAAGGTGCGCTGTTCCGGCACGAATGGGATCGGCGCCACCTGCAGCGGCCGCGAGGCGTCCTCGATCGCGACCAGCAGTTCCACCCGCGCCAGTTCCAGGCACTCGAAGCAGGGATCCGGGGCGACGTCACCGCGCAACAGCCGCTCGAGCAATACCGAAATCGCCGCGACACGGTCGCGCGGCGCGGGTGCAAGCGTGTCAAGCCACGCCTGGCAACTCGGCGCATCCTTGACGCGCATGGTCGGTTTTTGGGCTGAGGATGCCATTTCGTACTCTTCCTGCGGATTTTGCAGGTCCTTAAGGCGCGAGTTTGCCGCCGTTTCCGGTCCCGTGGGGCAATGAGCCGATGCGAGGCGACCAACGGCGTCCGACCTGCGACGAGAGGGCGGCAGCGGCGGCGAGATGCCGCCCGGCCACCGGCCATCAGGCTTTGGCGAGTGCCGCCAGCCGCGCCGCCAGCACGTCCCGATAGCCGGCAACCAGGACTCTCGCCCGGAGCCGCCGGGCGTCGCCATCGCGCTGCGCGGACGCCCAGACCGGAGCCGGAAAATGGCTGTCGTCGCGCCAGCGCGGGATGACGTGCCAGTGCAGGTGGGGAACGACGTTGCCCAGGCTCGCCAGATTGATCTTGTCGGGGCGCAGCAGGTCGCGCTGGGCCTGCTCGACGCACCACACCAGCGCCATCATTGCGCCCCGCTGGGCCGCCGCCAGCTCAGTCATTTCAGCCAGGTGCTCGTCCCAGATCACCCTGGTGAAACCGGGGAAATCGGCCTCGTCGGCCAGCACCACGCGGGCGTGCGCGCCGCGCCAGACGACGGTGCCGCCGTCACCGGCGCACAGCGGGCAGTCAGGCGCCATGGCCGCGCCGGGAGGCTGTCGCCCCGGTAGCAGTTTCCGCCCCGTCGGACGCCAGCCGGTGGTGCGCAAAGCCGCCCAGCGAGGGCTGCGCTGGCGACACCCACAGCTCGCGGGCCGTGAGGTTCATGATCACGCTGGCGACCGTCTCGATCCGCGCCGCGCCGGGCACCGCCGGATCGGGGAAACGGCAGATCGAGTCGAATCCGCCGCGCTCGTCGCTGAGCAGGCGCTTCGCCTGGGCCAGGCTCATCGCGGCTCGCCCGGCGCCGAGCAGTTCACCGGCCGCGCCATAGCGTGCGATGGTCGAGCTGTTGCCGGCCAGGTTGGCGTCGAATTTGGCCTGCTCGGGATCGACGAAGTGGTTGGTGTGCCACAGCCTCCCGGCCACCGGCCGCAGTTCCCGCACGCCGCGCGGCGAATATTCCAGGCTGGCGATCGCACCGCCCGCGTCAGCCATCAGCACGTTGCTCGACGATGCGTAATGCGGCTGGGCGCGCGAAAACTCGCGCGCCTGGGCGACCGATTCGCAGGCGAGCAACGCGCGCAGCAGGATGTGCACCGGGAGCCCGGGCCGGCGCCCGTCATCGAACGAGCGCAGGATGTTGAGCGTCACCCCCAGGCCGTGCTGGTTGCAGCCGATCTTGGCGAGCATCCCGGCCTCGGTCACCGTCAGGTAGCGCGGCCCCTGCTCCGGGGTCACGTCGAGCAACACCAGGGCGTCACGCTGCCGCCCGAGCCAGTCCCAGTTCTGGGCCAGCCAGACCGCGCCCGGCGCCCCGGAGTCGTGCCCAGTGGCCGCGGGCGCCGCCACCGCGAACGAAGTGCATTCGTTGACTGCGCCCCCGGCCGGCGGCACGGCGCCGGCCAGCGCCGCGACCCGGGCCCGATAGTCGGGCGGCAACATCTCGGTGCGCGCATTGAGTGCGAGCAGCGTCCCAAAGGACACTCCCGAGCCCGCGGCGATACCGTCGATCTCCTCGAGGGCTGCGGGGAAGGCGCGCTCGATCACTGCTTCGAGAGGCCTGGCCCGCTCGGCAACCTGCTGCCAGTCCATGCCGCAGACCGCGAACATCTCGCCGTAGCACGCAACCGAAACCGCGATCTGCCGCCCGGCGGCTTCGCCGTAGCGCCGGCCGCGCTCATGCGCGCTGCCGCGCAATTCGATGCGCGGCAGCGCCGGCTGCCTGGCCGCGGTCACCGTTGTCTTGCTCCGGTCATCTTCGCTCCCTGACGCGACTACAGCAGGACCCGCTCGATGCCGCCCGCGTTGGCGCGCCGGACGTAATCGGCCAGCCAGTCCGTTCCGAGCATGTTGCGGGCGAGCTCGACCACGATGTAGTCGGCTTCGGCACCGACGTCGTCGTTGTAGCGCGACAGTCCCTGGAGGCACGACGGGCACGAGGTCAGCACCTTGACCGGCCCCTGGAACGGCTGGCCGTCGGCCTGCGCGCGTTCGCGCACCGCGGCGGTATCGCGGCGCAGTTCCTCTTCCTTGCGAAAGCGCACCTGCGTGGCCACGTCGGGGCGGGCGACACCAAGCGTGCCAGATTCGCCGCAACAGCGGTCGGTCCGCTCTACCCGGCCGTTGATGCTGTCGTTGATCAGCTCGTTGACCACTTTCAACGGTGCGTAGTGCTTGATCGGGCTGTGGCAAGGATCGTGATAGACGTAGCGCGTGCCGGTCACATCGCCAAGCTTGACGCCCCGCTCCATCAGGAATTCGTGAATGTCCACGATCCGGCTGCCGGGGAAGATCTTGTCGAATTCGTAGCCCTGGAGCTGGTCCTGGCAGGTGCCGCAGGACACGACTACGGTCTTGATGTCGAGGTAGTTGAGGGTATTGGCAACGCGATGGAACAGCACGCGATTGTCGGTGATGAGCTTCTCGGCCTTGTCGAGCTGGCCCGAACCGCGCTGCGGATAGCCGCAGCACAGGTAACCGGGCGGCAGCACGGTCTGCACTCCGACCTCCCAGAGCATCGCCTGGGTCGCCAGGCCGACCTGGGAGAACAGCCGCTCCGAACCGCAACCCGGGAAGTAGAACACCGCCTCGGCGTCGACTGTGGTTGCTTGCGGGTCGCGGATGATCGGCACGTAGCGACTGTCCTCGACATCGAGCAACGCGCGGGCGGTCTTGCTCGGCAGCTTCGCCGGCATCTTCTTGTTGACGAAATGAACGACCTGCTCGCGCAGCGCCGGGCGCCCGACGCTCAACGGCGGCTTGCTGGTCTGCGCCCGGCCCCAACGCGCCAACAGCCGGCTCGCGAAGCGCTGCACCCGGAAACCAACCCCAACCATCAGCGCGCGCGCCGCCCGGATCGTCTGCGGGTCGGTGGCATTGAGCATGAACATCGCCGCCGCGCTGCCGGGATTGAACTTGTTCTTGCCCATCTTGCGCAGCAGGTCGCGCATGTTCATCGACACGTCGCCGAAGTCGATGTCCACCGGACAGGGGTTGAGGCACTTGTGGCAGATCGTGCAGTGATCGGCGACGTCGGAGAACTCTTCCCAGTGCGCCAGCGAGACCCCGCGCCGGGTCTGCTCCTCGTAGAGGAAAGCCTCGATCAGCAGTGAAGTGGCGAGAATCTTGTCGCGCGGCGAGTAGAGCAGGTTGGCGCGCGGCACGTGGGTCGCGCACACCGGCTTGCACTTGCCGCAACGCAGGCAGTCGGACACCGAATCGGCGATCGACCCGAGGTCTGATTGCTTGAGCAGCAGCGACTCCGCGCCCATCAGGCCGAACGACGGGGTGTAGGCGTTGCGCAGGTCGCCGCCGGGCAGCAGCTTGCCGCGATTGAAGCGTCCCTGCGGATCGATCCGTTCCTTGTAGCCGCGAAACTCAGCCGTTTCCTCGTCGGTGAGGAATTCGAGTTTGGTGATCCCGATCCCGTGTTCACCCGAGATAACGCCGTCGAGCGAACGCGCCAGCGCCATGATTCGCACCACCGCCGATTGCGCCTGGTGGAGCATCGCGTAATCGTCGGAGTTGACCGGGATGTTGGTGTGCACGTTGCCGTCACCGGCGTGCATGTGCAGCGCGATGAACACCCGGCTGCGCAAGACCCGCTTGTGAACCGCATCGATGGCATCGAGCACCGGGGCGAAGGTCTGGCCGGTGAAGGTCCGCGCCATCGCGGCGCGCACCTCGGTCTTCCACGACACCCTGATCGTGCGGTCCTGCAGCAGGTTAAAGAGCGTCTGCCCGGTGCCGGCCGCCACTCGCGCGTCAAGCTCGGCGAGGAACGAACCGAGTCCGACCTCGACCAGCCCGGCGCGCACATCGGCCAGCGGCTGGTCGATGTTGCCGAGCAGGAACTGCCAGCGCGCCCGGGTCGCGGAATTGAATTCGGCCGCTTCAAGCAGCCGCTGCGCCAGCAGTTCATCGTCGGTGACCGGGGGCTCGCTGTCCGCGCCCTGGGGACGGCCGAGCACCAGCGGCCCCGCCAGCAACTCTTCGAGGCCCGCGAGCATCGCCAGCTTGTTGCCGATCGAATACTCGATGTTGAGGCGCTCGATCCCGTCGGTGTACTCGGCCATGCGGGCCAGCGGGATCACCACGTCCTCGTTGATCTTGAAGGCGTTGGTGTGGCGCGAGATCGCCGCGGTTCGCGCCCGGTCCAGCCAGAACGCCTTGCGGGCTTCGGGTGAAACCGCCACGAAACCCTCGCCCGAGCGGGCGTTCGCGAGCCTGATAACGTGCGCCGCGGCACGAGCCACCGCGTCATCGTCGTCGCCGACAATATCGCCGAACAGCACCATCTTGGGCAGGCCGCCACGGCGCGACTTGGTGGTATAGCCGACGGCGCGCAGATAGCGCTCATCGAGGTGCTCGAGCCCCGCCAGCGTCGCATTGACCGCCGGGTCGTCGAGATAGTCCTTGATTTCGACGATCGACGGCACCGCGTCCTTGGCCTGGCCGAAGAACTCGAGGCAGACCGTGCGCACCTGCGGCGGCATCCGGTGCAGCACCCAGCGCGCGGCCGTAATCAGTCCGTCGCAGCCTTCCTTCTGCACCCCGGGGAGTCCGGCGAGGAACTTGTCGGTGACGTCCTTGCCGAGCCCGACCTTGCGAAACCGCTGCCCTGCGACCTCGAGGCGCTCGCTGCGCACCGGGTTGCCGCGCATCGTGCCGTCGGCCTGCAACTGCCCGGGCTTGTACCACTTGAGCTCGAAGCCCACCACAGCGGCGTCATGGATCTTGCCGCGATTGTGCTCGAGCCGCGTTACTTCCAGCCACTGGCCCTGGGGATCGATCATCCGCCACCAGGCCAGGTTATCGAGCGCAGTGCCCCAGAGCACGGCCTTCTTGCCGCCGGCGTTCATGGCCACATTGCCGCCCACCGTGCAGGCGTCGGCCGAGGTCGGGTCGACCGCGAATACCAGCCCGGCCGCCTCGGCCGCCTCGGCCACCCGGCGGGTGACGACGCCGGCCTCGGTGAATATCGTCGGCACCTTCCCGGCAACGCCGGGCAGCTCGCTCATCTCGACCGGACCCAGGCGCTCGAGTTTCTCGAGGTTGATGACCGCCGAACGCGGCGTCAGCGGCACCGCACCGCCGGTATAACCGGTGCCGCCCCCACGCGGGATGATCGTCAGCCCGAGCTCGAAACAATCGGCCACCATCCGCCCTACTTCGCGCTCGCGATCGGGGGCCAGGACCACGAACGGGTACTCGACCCGCCAGTCGGTCGCGTCGGTGACGTGGGAAACCCGCGACATCGCGTCGAAGCGGACGTTGTTGCGGTTGGTGTGGCGCAGGAAGCGCCGCTGGCTCTTGGCGCGCAGCGCGCCGACGCGGCTGAAATCGTGCTCGAAACGATCGGCAGCCTCCTTGGTGCGCGCCAGCAAGGCGCTCACCTTGGCACTGCGCGCGGCCGCCTGCTCGTCGACGGAGTCGCGCAGGTCGTGCTCGCGCCGCTTCTCGATCTCGGCCACCCGGTGATGCAGCGCCTCGACCAGCAGCCGGCTGCGCTTCGGGTTGGCGAGCAGATCGTCCTGGAGATAGGGGTTGCGCTGCACCGCCCAGATGTCGCCCAGCACCTCGTAGAGCATGCGCGCCGAGCGGCCGGTCCGCCGTTCCGAGCGCAACTCCTCGAGGATCTCCCAGGCGTCCTCGCCCAGCAGGCGAATAACGATCTCGCGATCTGCGAAGGAGGTGTAGTTGTAGGGAATTTCGCGCAGACGTGCCACGCCCAACCCTCGAGTGAAAAAGCTATCTTACCGGCAGTCGCTCACAACCCCGCTATCGGCTTCAGTATCTGGGTCCACCAGGAATTCGGAATCCACAACAGCAAAGCGGTCATCACCGAGTAGCGCGTGAACTTGCCCAGGGCCATCCAGAACACCGATGGCCAAAATGGCAGTCGCAGCCAGCCAGCGACTGCGCACAGCGGGTCGCCGACCACCGGGAGCCAGGCCATTAACAGCGCCTTGGGCCCAAGGCGCTCGAACCATTTCAGGTACTGGATTTCGTGCTTGGGCGCGACCACGCTCTTGGCGCCCAGGCCCATCCAGTAGTCGACGGCGCCGCCCAGAGTGTTGCCCACCGTCGCCACCACCACCGTGATCCAGAACTGGTCGGGGTTCAGTTTGACGAACCCGAACACCGCCGGCTCCGAACCCAGCGGCAGCAGCGTCGCCGAGACGAACGCGATGACGAACACCGACGTCAGGCCGTGCCGCGGGATAGCGAACCAGGCCAGGCTCGCATAGACCAGTTTCTCCATTGGCGGGCAGTTTACCCCCCTCATGCGCGCGCGGCCGGCCAGGCCGCTAAAATACCGGCTGCCATGAACACCGACTATCTCAAGAGGATCCTCAACGCCAAGGTCTACGACGTCGCCCAGGAGACGCCGCTCGATCCTGCGCCGGTGCTTTCCGCGCGGCTCGACAACCACGTGCTGCTCAAGCGCGAGGACCTGCAGTCGGTGTTCTCGTTCAAGCTGCGCGGCGCCTACAACAAGATGGCCCACCTCTCGGCTGCCGAGCTGGCCCATGGCGTCATTGCCGCATCGGCGGGCAACCACGCCCAGGGAGTGGCGCTGGCCGCAATGAAGCTCGGCTGCCGGGCGGTGATCGTGATGCCGGTGACGACCCCGGCGGTCAAGGTCAACGCGGTTCGCGCCCGCGGCGCCGAAGTTGTGTTGATAGGTGACTCCTACAGCGAGGCCTACGAACACGCGCTCAAGTTGCAGAAGACCCACGGCTTGACCTTCGTACACCCCTTCGACGACCCCGACGTGATCGCCGGACAGGGCACCATCGGCATGGAGATCCTGCGCCAGCACCAGGGGCCGATCGACGCGATCTTCGTCGCCATCGGCGGCGGCGGGCTGATCGCCGGGATCGCCGCCTACGTCAAGCAGTTGCGCCCCGAAGTGCGGATCATCGGCGTGCAGACCACCGATTCGGACGCCATGGCCCGCTCGCTGCGGGCGGGGCGGCGCGTCGAGTTGCGCGAGGTCGGCCTGTTCTCCGACGGCACCGCGGTCAAGAAGGTCGGCGTGGAGACCTTCCGCCTGGCGCGCGCATTCGTCGATGAAGTCATCCTGGTCGACACCGACGCCACCTGTGCGGCGATCAAGGACGTATTCGAGGACACCCGGGCCATTCTCGAACCCGCGGGGGCACTGGCGATCGCCGGGGCCAAGGCCTGGGTCGCGCGCGAAGGCATCCGCGGCGCCACCCTGATCGCGGTCGCCTGCGGCGCCAACATGAACTTCGACCGCCTTCGTTTCGTCTCCGAACGCGCCGAGATCGGCGAGCAGCGCGAAGCGGTGTTTGCAGTAACGATCCCCGAGGAGCGCGGCAGTTTCCGCCGCTTCTGCGAGGCGATCGGGCCGCGCAACGTCACCGAGTTCAACTACCGGATTGCGGACTCGAACGAAGCCCACCTGTTCGTGGGCATCCAGATTCCCGACCGCTCCGAGGCTCACGCCATTTCCGCCGACCTGGCCCAGGCCGGTTTCAGCGCCGTCGACCTGACCGACGACGAACTGGCCAAGGTTCACCTGCGCCACCTCGTGGGGGGGCGCTCACCGCTGTCCAAGGGCGAACTGGTCTATCGCTTCGAGTTCCCCGAGCGCCCCGGCGCGCTGATGAAGTTCCTCTCGAGCATGCACCCGAGCTGGAACATCACGCTGTTTCACTACCGCAACCATGGTGCCGACTACGGCCGCATCCTGGTCGGGCTGCAGGTGCCGCGTGCCGAGCGCGCCGAGTTCAACGCCGTGCTCGAGTCGCTCTCCTATCGCCATGTCGACGAAACAAGGCATCCGGCCTACCGGATGTTCCTTTCCTGAATCCTTACTGAAGCCAATGGTGGCGCCGGCATTGTCGCCGTCCGGACGATATAATTCGAGCAAATTCAAACGTTTATGAACCTCTTCACGCTCGGACTAAACCATACGACCGCGCCGCTTGCGCTGCGCGAGCAGATGGCGTTCCCGGCCGATACGCTCGGCACGGCGCTGGACGAGTTCGGGGAGAAGTTCCATTCGCTGTCGGCCGAAACCGCGATTCTCTCGACCTGCAACCGCACCGAGATCTACTGCGCGACGATGGCCCCCGAGCGGATCCAGCCGGCGGTAACCGCCTGGCTGGCGAAGTACCGCGGGGTGCCGGCTGCGCAACTTGACGAACATCTCTACGCGCTGCCTGACAACCGGGCCGTGCGCCACGCCTTTCGCGTAGCCTCTGGGCTTGATTCGATGGTGCTCGGCGAGCCGCAGATCCTCGGCCAGATGAAGGAAGCGGTGCGCATCGCCCAGGATGCGGGCGCGCTCGGCACCCACCTCCACCAGTTGTTCCAGCGCAGTTTTGCGGTCGCCAAGGAAGTTCGCTCGAGCACCGAGGTCGGCGCCCATTCGGTCTCGCTCGCCGCGGCTTCGGTGCGGCTGGCACGGCGAATTTTCGAGGACCTGCGCGAGTGCTCGGTACTGTTCGTGGGCGCCGGCGAGATGATCGAACTGGCCGCCACCCATTTTGCCGCCCAGCATCCCAAGCGCATCGTGGTGGCCAACCGCACCGTCGAGCGCGCCCAGCGCCTGGCCCAACGCTTCAATGCCGAGACCATGAAGCTCGGCGACCTGCCGGCCACGCTCGAAGAGTTCGACATCGTGGTCTCGTGCACCGCCAGCTCGTTGCCGATCATCGGGTTGGGCATGGTCGAGCGTGCCACCAAGGCGCGCCGCCGCCGCCCGATGTTCATGGTCGATCTCGCGGTACCGCGTGACATCGAGGCCGAGATCGGCCGCCTCGACGACGTCTTCCTCTACACCATCGACGACCTCGGGCGCGTCGTGCAAACCGGCGTCGCCAATCGGCGCGCGGCGGTTGCGCAGGCCGAGGCGATCATCGAGACCCGCGTTGATGCCTTCATGCAATGGATCGAGGCCCGCAGCACGGTTCCGGCCATACGCGAGCTGCACGCCCGCGGCGAAGCGGTCCGGACCATCGAGCTGGAGCGGGCACGCAAGGCACTGGCGCGCGGCGATGACCCCAATGCGGTGCTCGAGGGACTGGCGCGCGGGATCGCGGCCAAGTTCCTCCACGGGCCGACAACGCTGCTGACCGGCCCCGAGGAATCGCGCCAGGCATTCCTCAAACTTTTCGATCACCTGCTGCCGGACATCAGCTCTTCAGCGCCGAAGGGCGAGCGCGACCACAAGCCAGGGCCGGACTCAGCCAAGCAGGGCTCATGAAGGCGTCGATGCGCGCGCGGCTCGAGCAGCTCGCGCTCCGGCTCTCGGACCTCAACACGCTGCTGGCGGCCCAGGACTCCAGCCGCGACGCGGCCGAGTTCCGTCGCCTGCATCGCGAACATGCCGAACTCACCCAGGTCATAGATCACTTCGAGAACTTCCGCCGCGCCCAGAGCGATATCGCGGCTGCCGAGCAGATGCTTTCCGACCCGGAACTGGCCGAATTCGCCGCCGAGGAATGTGCCCGCGCCGACGAGCGCAGCCGCGCCGAAGTCGCCACCCTGGAGCGGCTGATGCTGCCCGGGGACCCCAACGACAGCCGCAACGTCTTCCTCGAGATCCGCGCCGGCACCGGTGGCGACGAATCGGCACTCTTTGCCGGCGACCTGCTGCGGATGTACACCCGCTACGCCGAGTTGCACGGCTGGAAGGTGGAACTGGTTTCCGAGAGCCAGTCGGAGCTGGGCGGATATCGTGAAGTGATCGTGCGCATCACCGGCGACTCGGTCTACGAGAAGCTCAAGTTCGAGTCCGGGGTACACCGCGTGCAGCGCGTCCCGGAAACCGAAGCCCAGGGACGGATCCACACCTCGGCGTGCACGGTCGCGGTGCTGGCCGAGGCCGACGAGGTCGGCGAGATCGACGTCGACCCGGAGGACCTGCGAATCGACGTCTTCCGCTCCTCGGGGGCCGGCGGGCAGCACGTCAACAAGACCGAATCGGCGGTGCGCATCACCCACCTGCCGACCGGCATCGTGGTTGAGTGCCAGGACGACCGGTCGCAGCACCGCAACCGCGACCGCGCGATGACCGTGTTGCGCTCGCGGCTGCTGGACCGGCGCACCCGCGAAGCCCACGAGAAGGAAGCGGCCCATCGCAAGTCGCTGGTCGGCTCGGGAGACCGTTCGGAACGCATCCGCACCTACAACTTCCCCCAGGGCCGGGTGACCGACCACCGGATCAACCTGACCCTGTACAAGATCGACCGGATCATCGGCGGCGAACTCGACGAGATCATCGACGGCCTGACCAACGCGCACCAGGCGGAACTGCTGGCCGAACTCGATGAAGCCAGCGCCTGACCTGGGAGCGCAGTCGCCGATCACCCACGACCAGCTGATCCGGGACTGTCAACTGCCGCGACTCGAAGCGCGCGCGCTGCTCGAGCACGCCAGCGGCCAGCGTCGCGAGTGGCTGATCGCCCACGGCGACGAGCGAGCGACTGCAGCCGTCGCTGCCGCTTTCGCCGCCCTGGCGCAACGGCGCCGGGACGGCGAGCCGGTGGCCTACCTGGTCGGCGGATGTGAGTTCCGCGGCCACCATTTCGCGGTCAGCCCGGCGGTGCTGATCCCGCGCACCGATACCGAGACCATCGTCGACTGGGCGCTGGAGCTGGCGCCGCCTGCGGGGCGGGTGATCGACCTGGGCACCGGCAGCGGCGCCATCGCGATCTCGCTCGCCCTGGCGCGGCCGGACCTGCGGATATGGGCAACCGACATTTCGGCGGCGGCGCTGGCGCTGGCGGCCGACAATGCCGCCCGGCTGCTCGCGGCGCCCGGCATGGCGCCCGATCGGATCACCTGGCGCGAGGGCCGGTGGTGGGACGCAATCGAGCCGGGCGCGCATTTCGACCTGGTGGTTTCCAATCCGCCGTACATCCGGGCCAGCGACCATCACCTCACCGAAGGCGACCTGCGGTTCGAGCCGCGGGCCGCGCTAACCCCTGGGCCGGCGGGCACCGAGGCCATCGACACCCTGGTTGGCGGCGCTCCCGGACACCTCGCCGAGGGCGCCTGGCTGATCATCGAGCATGGCTTTGACCAGGGGGCAGCGGTTCGCTCGCGGCTGCTGGCCAGCGGCTTTGAAAAGGTTGCTTCGCGGCGCGACACGGCCGGCCACGAACGGGTCTCGGGCGGCTGCTGGCCCGGCGTTTGACGGCCCTGGCCCGAGGTTCCTAGAATCAGTGTTCACAGGGGATACCCAAGATGGAAGTTAAGGAATTCATCCAGCGCACGGTCAGCGACAACCCGATCGTGCTGTTCATGAAAGGTTCGGCTCAGGCTCCGCAGTGCGGATTCTCGGCGCGTACCGTGCAGATACTCGACGCCTGCGGCGTCAACAACCTTGTCACGGTCAACGTGCTGGAAGACGAAGAGGTGCGCCAGGGCGTCAAGGAATACTCGAACTGGCCAACGATCCCGCAGCTCTATGTCGCCGGCGAATTCATCGGCGGCTCGGACATCGTCTACGAGATGTACCAGAGTGGCGAGCTGCAGAAGCTGCTCGCCGGTACCGCACCCGCCGCCTGAGAGCGGCTGGGGGCAGCGCCGGTCGGTGCCGCGCCCCTGACCCCAGCCTGACCTGACTGCGCGCGCCGGCCCCGGCTAGGCGCCGGTCGGGTCGCGCGCGGTTTCGTTCTGCTCAGCCCGGGCAGGCGCTGCCAGGCGCACGAAGGCTTCGTGGGTCGACGGGAACGGCACGCCGCCCGAGGTGGCCGTAACCGCCTCGAACAGGGCGGTGCCGCGCAACTTGTCGAGCACCGGACCGCGCATCTGCGCAAAGTGCAACTCCCAGCCCTGCGCGCGAACGTAGTGGTCGAGGCCCTCGAGCATCCGGAGCGCGGTGGCGTCGATGTGGATCACCGACGACAGTTCGAGAACGAGGTGGCGGGCGCGCGGATGTTGCGCGATCTCGGCGCGGATGCGCTCGTCGATCGGCACCGCGTTGCCGAAATGCAGGTTCTCGTCGACCCGCAGGGCCAGGATGGCATCATCGGTCTCGACCTGGTGGCGGGCAACGTTGCGGAAATGTTCGGTGCCGGGGACGCGCCCGACTACCGCGATGTGCGGGCGGCTGCTACGCCACAGCAGCGCCGTAAGAGTGAG
Source organism: Burkholderiaceae bacterium (assembly GCA_024643785.1). Classification (GTDB taxonomy): domain Bacteria; phylum Pseudomonadota; class Gammaproteobacteria; order Burkholderiales; family Burkholderiaceae_E; genus JAGXFR01. The sequence goes on along the minus strand of JAHEMI010000039.1, from coordinate 5,073 downwards.
TCCGATCCCGATCGATATTCCCGCCTCCACCCCCATCAGGATCACCCCGAGCGCGGTTCCCAGCCAGGCGAGTCCGTCGGCACGATCGTATTTCCAGTCACGCCGCAGCGCCTTGATATCGATCAGCGACAGCACCGCAATGATGATCGTCGCGGCCAGGGCGGTGCGGGGCATGCGTTCGAATACCGCCGTGAAGCCGATCACGATCAGGGCGGTGATGGCGGCCCTGACCACTCCCGCAAGCGGCGTGCGGGCCCCGGCACTGAAGCTCGCCACCGACTGCGACATGCTGCCGGCAACCGGGAAAGCTCCCGAAATCGCGCTGGCGAGGTTGGCCACGCCGAGAGCGCGCAACTCGACGTTGGGGTCGATGCGCTCCATCCGGCGCCGGGCCAGGGACTGGGCCACCGAAACGCTCACCACGAACCCCATCAGCCCGATTACCAGCGCCGACATCAGCAGCCGCGCAGTGTTGGCCACCGAGGGCAGTTCGAGGTGGAGCACCGGCAACCCCTCCGGGATGTTGCCGACCACCGCCACCCCTTCGCCGTGGTCGAGATCCAGAATGACCACGGCCAATGTCGCCAGCACCAGTACCAGCAGCGGCACCAGCCGGGTCAGCAGTTCGGCAAGCGTCCGGCGCACGCCGGCGTTTTCCAGCCAGACCGCCATCGAGCGCCGCGCCCACCAGAGCAGCGGCAGCGCCAGTCCGCCCAGCAGCAGCGTCGCCGGGTTGAACTGGCCGATCTGCTCGACCAGCGACGCCCCCAGGTCGAACGCGGTCTGGCCATGGGGTGTTATCCCGATCAGGGGGCCCAGTTGTCCGACCAGGATCAGCAGCGCCGCGCCGGAAACAAAACCGCTGATCACCGGCTCGCTCAGCAGCTGCGCCAGGAATCCCAGCCGCAGCAAGCCGAGCGTGAGCAGCGCCACGCCCGCGAGCAGCGCCAGGATCACGGCGAGCGCGATGTACTCGGGGCTGCCAGGCGCCGCCAGCGGGCCGATGGTGCCGGCGGTCATCAGTGCGACCACCGCGACCGGTCCGATCGCCAGCGTCATGCTCGAGCCGAGCAAGGCGTACGCCAACAGCGGCAGGATGCTGGCATAGAGCCCGAGCTGGGCCGGCAGCCCGGCGAGCACGGCATAGGCCAGGCACTGCGGCACCACCATCAGCGTCACCACCAGCCCGGCAACCGCGTCCTGTACCAGCCATTCGCGCTGGTAGCCGGTCATCCAGTCGGGCAGCAACAGCCGGGCGGCTCCCAAAATTTGACTTGGTCTGTACACAGCGCCAAGTATAGGGATGGTCGCCCCCGACCGGTACAATTGGGGGCATGGTACAGCGACGATTGATCCTGGCGATTTCCGGAGCCTCGGGCGCCTCATATGGGGTGCGCCTGCTCGAATTGCTCCACGAGCAGCCGCTCGAGACCCATCTCGTGGTATCGCCGTCGGGCTGGATCAATATCGATCATGAAACCGGCCGCGACCGCGATGAGCTCGAGGCATTGGCCGACTTCGTCCACGACCCGCGCGACATCGGCGCCACCATTGCCTCGGGATCCTTCGGCGCGTCGGCAATGATCGTCGCACCGTGCTCGATGAAAACCCTGGCCTCGATCGCGCACGGCTTCGCCGACAACCTCATCACCCGCGCCGCCGACGTCACGCTCAAGGAGCGCCGCCGCCTGGTGCTGATGGTGCGCGAAACCCCGCTGCACCTCGGGCACCTGCGCAACATGACCGCCGCGACCGAGATGGGCGCGATCGTCTTCCCGCCGGTCCCGGCGCTCTACCATCGCCCCAAGTCGATCGCCGAGATGATCGACCACACTTGCGCCAGGGCGCTGGCACTGCTTGACGTCGACGTTGCCGCGGCGGCACATTGGGCCGGCCTGCCCGACGCCGGGAAAGGCCCGACCCACGGAGGGCAAACATGAAGATCCTGGTCGGAATCGACGGTTCGAAGAACGCGCTGCGGGCGCTGCGCTTCGCCATCAGGCTGTTGCGCCGAATCGAAGGCCGCAACCGTTCGATCACCCTGCTGAGCGTCCACGACGACACCGCGCTGCGCTCGGCGAGCCATTTTGTCGGCCGCGAGGCCGTCGACGACTACCTCAGCGACCTGTCGCAGACCGACCTCGCGCCGGCAATCGCCCTGGCCGCGAAGTCAGGCCTGGACTACGAGGCGATCGAGGGCCGTGGTCCGTTGGCCTCGACCATCGCCGACAGCGCCAAGGAAGGCAAGTTCGACATGATCGTGCTCGGCTCGAAGGGCCGCTCCGGCATCAGGAGCCTGCTGCTCGGATCGGTCGCCCAGCGCGTCGCCACCATTTCGGACGTCCCGGTGACGCTGGTTAGATAGCGGCGCGGCCGATGACTGCTGATCAGCAAATGGAGCCCTGATGAGAATCCTATTGGTCTGGTGCATCAACGCCGCCAGCCTGCTGCTGCTGCCGATGGTCATGCCGGCCGTGCACGTCGCGAACTTCGGCACCGCGCTGGTGGTCGCCGTGGTGCTGGGGCTGCTCAACGCCGTGCTGCGCCCGATCCTGATCGTGCTCACGCTGCCGATCAACCTGCTCACGCTGGGACTGTTCATCCTGGTGATCAACGGCCTGATGTTCTGGCTCGCCGCCAACTTCCTGGAGGGTTTCACGGTGAGCAGCTTCGGCTGGGCCATTGGCGCCGCCCTGCTCTACAGTGTGATCAGCTGGGCGCTCAGTTCGCTGCTGCTGCCGGCAGCCCGGAAAGAGCAGCGCTGGCGCGACTAGAAACCGACGGCCTGGCCGTCGCGGCGGTGATCCGACCCGGCGGCGTAACCATCAGCCAGGTCGCCCGAGAGCCGGGCAATCGCCTGGGCACTGCCGAAATCGAGGCTGTCGGCCGGCATCACCGTGACCTCGTGGCCGAGCGCCTCGAGCCCCCTGACGGTTTCCGCCGCCACCCCGGCCTCGACGGTCAACGCGCCCTTGTCATTGATCCGCCAGCGGGGCCCGTCGGAACAGGCCTGGACGTTGCTGTCGTCGTCGATGAAGCGCATCGCCACCTGCAGGTGGCCCTGGGGCTGCATGTTGCCGCCCATCACTCCGAAGGCCATCACCGGCTCGCCGTCGCGGCTGATGAACGCCGGGATGATGGTGTGGAACGGGCGCTTGCGCGGCCCCACCTGGTTGGGGTGGCCGCTCGCCAGCGAGAACCCGGCACCGCGATTGTGGAGCGCTATCCCGGTGCCGGGCACCACCACACCTGAGCCGAAGCCCCGATAGTTTGACTGGATCAGCGAGACCATCCGGCCCTCGGCGTCGGCGGCGCACAGATAGACTGTACCGCCGCTGGCCGGAGCCCCCGCCCCGTAGCTTCCCGCGCGCTTCTGATCGATCAGGCGGGCGCGCTGCTCAAGATAGCCGTCGTCAAGCAGCGCTTCGGGGGTAACGCGCATATGGGCAGGGTCGGCAACGTGTGCTGCGCCATCGGCAAAGGCCAGCCGCATCGCCTCGACCTGCAGGTGCAGTCGCTCGGCCGAGTCCGGCCGCGTTGCCGCCACCGGCAGATGGGCCATCATCCCCAGTGCCATCAGCGCCGTGATTCCGGCGCCATTGGGAGGAAGCTCGTGGAGCGTGTAGCCGCGGTATTGATGGGCCAGCGGTTCGACCCATTCGACGCAGTGGCCGGCAAGGTCATCCTCGTCGAGCGCGCCACCGGTCTGGCGCGCAAACTCGGCGATGCGCCGGGCCAGTCGGCCACGATAGAACGACTCGCCGCGCGAGTGCGCGATCTCTTCGAGCGTCGCCGCTTGTTCGTCAAAGCGCCAGATCGCTCCCGCCTGGGGCGCTTCGCCGCCGGGCAGGAAGGCCTCGGCAAAGCCGGGCTGGTCGCACAATTGCGGCGCCGCCGTTTGCCATTGGCGCGCAATCACCGGTGAAACTGCAAAGCCATCGCGGGCGTAACGCAACGCCGACTCGAACAAAGCTTCGAAAGGCAGCGCCCCGAAGCGTTCGGACAGCGCCTGCCAGGCCGACACCGCGCCCGGGGTGGTGACCGAATCCCAGCCGTAGGCCGGCATCGTGGCGAGCCCGGCAAAGCGCTCCGGGCGCCACGCGCCGGGGGCGCGCCCCGAGGCGTTGAGACCATGCAGCCGCTCGCCGTCCCAGACCAGCGCGAAGGCGTCGCCGCCGATGCCGTTCATGGTTGGCTCGACTACCGTCAGCGTGATGGCAGTGGCCAGTGCGGCGTCGATCGCATTGCCGCCAGCAGCCAACGCCCGCAACCCGGCCTGCGCTGCCAGGGGCTGGGACGCGGCGACGACGTTGCGCGCCAGCACTGGTGAGCGTCCCGAAGGAAAGGGCTGAGCCGGGTTGAACCTGCGGTTCTCGTCACGCATCGCGCGCTCCTATGGTGAGAGACGCTGACGCGCCCAGGTGCCATTCGCCTGCAGTGTGTAGACGAGCCGGTCGTGCAGGCGCGATGCCCGCCCCTGCCAGAACTCCCAGCGCTCCGGGACCAGCCGGTAGCCGCCCCAATGCGGCGGCCGCGGCGGGTGAAGGCCAAAGCGCAACCCGAACTCCGCGGCGCGGGCCACCAGCACCGCGCGCGAACTGATCGGCTGGCTCTGTTCCGAGGCCCAGGCACCGATTCGCGAAGCCAGCGGCCGAGACTCGAAATAGGCGTCGGATTCCTCGGCGCTGGTCTTGTCGGCCAGGCCCTCGATGCGGACCACCCTCTCGTGCTCGACCCAGTGGAACTGCAGCGCCGCATGGTGGTTGCCGGCGAGCTCGCGACCCTTGCGGCTCAGGTAGTTGGTGTACCAGACGATGCCGCGCTCATCGACATCCTTGGCGAGCACGATGCGCGTCGATGGCCGGCCGCGCTCATCGACGGTCGCCACCGTCATCGCGCTCGGCTCAGGGATTTCGTGCGCCAGCGCCTCGTCGAACCAGGAGTGGAACTGCGCCAGCGGATCGTTGTGGGCGCGCTCCTCCTCGAGTTCCGAGCGACTGTAATCCTTGCGCAGGTCAGAGATTTTTTTCACCGCGAGAGTATAGAGCCAAGCCGCCCACAGGCGCCAACGCC
>JAHEMI010000038.1 GCA_024643785.1 Burkholderiaceae bacterium | reverse complement strand
GTCTTCTTGTTCAACCGCCCAGCAGTCCTTCCTTGAGGTCACGGTCGGCGGGATGCTCGCCGACGTAGATGCGCATCACGGCGGTGTAGAAGTCCTCGCCGGCGATCTGCTGTCCCTTCGGCTGCCCGTTGAGCGAGATCCGGGTCGCGCCGTCGACGAGATCGAGATCGACCGTGTCGCCCTTCTTGGCGGTGCCGATTGCGGCCATGGTCGCGGTCAGCTGGTCGATCTGCGGCTTCATCGCCGCGAGCTGAGCCTCGCTGTGATTCTTCTCGATGCCTTCGACGAAGGCCTTGGTCATGCGCTCGGCCGAAAGCTCCATCAGCATCTTCAGCGAGATGCGGCGCGGCCCTTTCTGCGCCAACAGCGTGGCCGGGGCAGTGCTCTTCTCGGGCACGTAAAGTCCCGCGACATAGGCCTTGAAAAACAGGATCGAGCGCAGCCCGACACCGTTCAGCACCAGGCTCCGGCCACCCACCGTGGCGCTGTCGTCGAACTTGACGCCGGCAATTTCGGCCGCGAACGCCGGGGCGGCAGCCAGCAACAGGGCGGTGATTGCCGCGGTCAAAACTCGTTTCATCTCTTCTCTCCGGTGTGGGGTGCGAACCGGCGCCGGGCGTCGCCCCGGGGCGACCACCAGCGGTCCCGGCGCGCCCGGCATCACTAACGCACTTCTGGACGCACTATAGCCGCAAATCCCCGGTTCCGGCAGCGCGCTCGGCTACACTTGGCACCGAGCGGAAAACATCATGAATACCATCGCCCTCCTCTATCCCGACCTCGCCCTGATCGCGTTCGGCTTTGCGCTGCGGCGCTGGGCCGGCTGGGAGCCGCTGTTCTGGTCGGGACTCGAGCGGATGGTCTATTTCGTCCTGTTCCCGGCGCTGCTGTTCAATTCGATCCTGCGCACGCCGCTGACGATCGGCTCGGCCGCTCCGGCGGTCTCGATCACGCTGGCTGCGGTCCTGCTGGGGATCGCCCTGTCGTATGCCGCGCGGGTCGTGCTGCGTGCGCCCGCCAAGCAATACGCCTCGGGTGCGCAATGCGGCTTTCGCTTCAATTCCTACGTCGCGCTGGCGCTCTCGCAGCGCATCGGCGGCGAGCCCGGCCTGGCGCTATGCGCCGTTATCGTGGGCTTCGTGGTGCCGCTCGCCAACGTCGGCGCAGTCTATCCGCTGGCGCGCCATGCCGGCACCGGGTTCCTGCGCGAACTGGCGCGCAATCCGCTGATCATTGCGACGGTCTCGGGGATGGTCGGCAACGTCGTCGGCCTTGAGTTGCCCCAGGTCGTGGCAGCCACGGTCACGCGACTGGGCAGCGCGGCGCTGGCCCTCGGGTTGCTGGCGGTCGGCGCCGGGCTGAGTTTCTCGGATTCCTTCGAGCCCGACCAGAAGATCAGGCGCGGAGCCCGCCAGCTGACGGTCTGGTTCACCGCGGTAAAGTTGCTCGCGATGCCGGCGTTCGCGCTGCTGCTGGTCCGGGTGCTGGGACTGGACGCCGCGGCGGCACAGATCGTGGTGATGTTCACGGCGATGCCAACCGCTTCGAGCTGCTACATCCTGGCCACCCGCATGGGCGGCGACGGGCCGTTCGTAGCCTTCCTGATCAGCGTCTCGATGGTCGCGTCGCTGGCCACTCTGCCCCTCTGGCTCTCGCTGGTGCACTGAGCACGATCACGGCTCGCCGTGGCAGGCCAGCGCCCAGTGGACATGCTCCCGGACCATCGCCGAAGGGTCGTTGGCGCGCGCGCGCAGGGCGACGATGGCCCTGAGCTGCGCCGGCCCCGGCACCGCCACCGCGGCAAGATTGCCGAGCGCTACCGCGATGTTGCGCAGCCAGCGCTCGTGGCCGATCCGGGCGATCGCCGACCCGGCCATGCGGGCCGCGAATTCCTCCCCGGTCCAGGCGAACAGTTCGGCCAGTTCCGTGGCGTCGAGCCCGTGGCGCGGCGCGAAATCCCTGCCCGCCGCCGGCTGTGCCCAGCGATTCCACGGGCACGCCAGCTGGCAGTCGTCACAGCCGTAGATCCGGTTGCCGATCAGGGCGCGCAATTCCTGCGGTATCGAACCGGCAAGTTCGATCGTCAGGTAGGAAATGCACCTGGTGGCGTCGAGCTGGTAGGGAGCGACTATTGCCCCGGTCGGGCATACCTCGAGGCAGCGCCGGCAACTGCCGCAGTGTTCGCTCACCGGCTCGTCGGGCGGCAGGGCCAGGTCGGTATAGAGCGCGCCGAGGAAAAAGGTCGAGCCGCGCTGGCGGTCGAGCAGCAGGGTGTGCTTGCCGCGCCAGCCCAGTCCGGCCTGGCGTGCCAGTTCCACCTCCATCACCGGGGCCGAGTCACAGAAGGCCCGGTAGCCGAAATCACCGATCGCGGCGGCGATGCGCCCGGCGAGTTTCTGCAGCCGGTTGCGGACCAGCCGGTGATAGTCGCGGCCCAGCGCGTAGCGCGATACGTAGGCACGCTCCGGATCATCGAGGTTGGCCCACGCCGCGGCCACCCATTCGGGATCACCGGGCGCGTAATCGAGCGCGACCATGATGGCGCTGACTGCCCCGGGCACCAGTTGCTGCGGCTCGCAGCGCAGGCTGGCGTGCCGCGCCAGGTAATCCATCTCGCCGTGGAATCCGCCCGCCAGCCAGTCGCGCAGACCCTGCGCCGCCGCCGACACGTCGAGTGCGGCAATGCCGCAGCCGGTGAAGCCCAATTCGCTGGCCCACACGGCAAGATCGGCACGGCTCGGCAGTTGCTTGCGGCTCATCTCCGGGTTCCGGATTCCTGGTTTGGACCGATAATGCGACTCCTATGATGACTGATTCTGACCGATCGGAGCAGCAACCAAGGCGCGGCGCGGCGGTGCTGGCCACTGGCCATGCGGAACTGCCCGACGAAGAAGCGACCGCGGCGCTGGCCCAGGCCATCGCGCCGGCGCTGATTCCCGGTCTGCTGATCTTCCTCTGCGGCGAGCTCGGTGCCGGCAAGACCAGCTTCGCCCGTGCGCTGTTGCGCGCCCTCGGCCACCATGGTCGCGTCAAAAGTCCCACATTTACCCTCGTTGAACTTTATAATCTTTCTAGATTCGAGCTGTATCACTTTGATTTTTATCGGTTCACACACGAAGACGAGTGGCTTAATGCGGGTTTCGACGAGCTTATCGGCAGCGCTGGCGCGGTCTCACTCATCGAGTGGCCGGAGCGCGGCGGTGAGCGCCTGCCGGCGCCCGACCTCGTGCTGCGGTTGCGCTATCGCGACGACCGCGCCCCGGGACGCAGCGCGCTCATCGAGGCCTTCACTGCGCAGGGACTCGCATGTCTGAACGCCGCCTGCGCCGCCGGCTGCTGCAGGCCGGACTAGGCAGCCCGCTGCTGGCGCTCAACCTGCCTCTGGCGGGAGCTGCCGAGGGCGGCGCGGCGGTAGTGGCGGTGCGGGTCTGGCCGGCGCGTGACTACACCCGGGTGACCATCGAGCTCGACCGAGCGCTGCAGAGCAAGCACGCGCTGCTGGCCGACCCGGTGCGGCTGATGGTTGACCTCGACGGTCTGCAACTGGACACCGCACTGCGCGAACTGGTGGCGCAGATCAAGCCCGACGATCCCTACATCGCCCAGGTGCGCGTCGGCCAGAATCGTCCCGGCGTGGTGCGGCTGGTGTTCGACCTCAAGACCGAGGTGGCGCCGCGCCTGTTCACGCTCGAACCGGTCGGCACCTACCGCCATCGGCTGGTCATCGACCTGCACCCGCTGGTGCCCCGTGACCCGCTGCTGGCCCTGCTCGAACAGGTCGAGCGCGATCCCGCTGCGAGCGCCCCGGCCGTGAGCGCCGCGGCGCCGGTTGCCGACGCGGGGCGCAAGCCGCCCCCCGGGAGCAGCGCCGATCAGGATCGCTCCGAAGACCAGCTGGCCGGCCTGATCAGGGACCGCGACGCCAGGCACGCGACCACGCCCCGCGAGACGCTGCATTCGCGCTCCAAGGTGGCGCCGGCGCGCCGGATGATGACCGTGGCCGTCGACGCCGGCCACGGCGGCGAGGATCCCGGGGCCATCGGACGCCGCGGCACGCGCGAGAAGGACGTGGTGCTGGCGATTGCCCGCGAACTCCACGACCTGATCGGGCGGCACCCCGAGATGCGCGCCTACATGACCCGCGACGGCGACTATTTCGTGCCCTTGTCGACCAGGGTGCAGAAGGCGCGCCGGGTGCAGGCCGACCTGTTCGTTTCGATCCACGCCGACGCGTTCGTCGAGCGCGACGCCCGCGGGGCGTCGGTCTACGTGCTCTCGGAGCGCGGCGCCAGCAGCACTGCCGCGCGCCTGCTCGCGGGCAGCGAGAACAGGTCTGACCTGATTGGCGGCGTTGATCTTGGGCGCCGCAACCGCGAGGTCGCGCAAGTGCTGCTCGATCTCTCGACCACCGACCAGATCCGCCAGAGCAGCCGCCTCGGCGGCATCGTGCTGGCCGAACTGCAGCGCGTCGGCCGGCTCCACAAGCCGGAAGTCGAGCGTGCCGGCTTCGCGGTGCTGCGCGCCCCCGACATCCCGTCGATCCTCGTCGAGACGGCTTTCATCAGCAACCCCAAGGAAGAGCACCGGCTCGCCGACCCGCGCTACCAGCGCACGGTGGCGCGAGCGATCTTTCAGGGGCTGGAGGCGTACCTGCGCAAGCATCCGCGCCCGCCCCGCGGCACGACCTGAGCGCCGCAGCCCGCCGGCACCGTCAGCTGCCGTCGGCGCCGCGCGCCCGCCGGGCACGCCAGATGTGGCGCAAGACCTCGAAGACCGCGGGCAATCCCGGAATGATGATCATCGCCAGGGTCACCAGGGCGAAATTGGCCTTGACCCAGCTGGTGTTGCCAAACAGGAAGCCCAGGGCGCTCAGGATCGAGACCCAGAGCACGCCACCGACCACGTTGAACAAGGCGAACCGGGGATAGCTCATCTGGGCAATGCCGGCCACGAAGGGCGCGAAGGTGCGCACAAAGGGCAGGAAGCGCGCCACGATGATCGTGATCGCGCCGTAACGCTCGTAGAACTGGTGGGTGCGATCGAACGCGGCCCGATTGAAGAAGCGCGACTGCTCCCAGGCGAAGACCTTCGGCCCGAAGAAACGTCCCACCGAGTAGTTGACCGCGTCGCCCAGCACCGCCGCGCAGATCAGCAGCACGATCAGCACCCCGAGGTCGAGACCGCCGACTGCCGCCACCGTCCCGGCCACGAACAACAGCGAGTCACCGGGCAGAAATGGCATCACCACCAGGCCGGTCTCGACGAAGATGATCGCGAACAGCAAGGCGTAGACCCAGGCGCCGTAGTCGCGCGTGACGTCGGCCAGATGGCGATCGAGGTGCAGGAAGAGGTCGATGAGCTGGGTTATGTCCATGGCGCTGTGGATGATACCCGCCTTGGCGCCGGACGCCGGAGCGGCGCGCTGCCGGCCGCCGGCCCGCCGGCGCGTCAGGAATAGCCGGCGCGGGTGCGTCGTCCCTATAATCGACCGATGCTCGAACCCAATGCCAGCGGCGGTGCCGCGCCGCCCAGGCGCCGGCCGATCCGCGCGCTCCCTGACGGACTGATCAGCCAGATCGCTGCCGGCGAGGTCGTCGAGCGGCCCGCATCGGTAGTGAAGGAACTGCTCGAGAACGCCCTCGACGCGGGCGCGACCAGGATCGAGTTGCGCCTCGAGGAAGGCGGGGTCGGACGCATCAGCGTGACCGATAACGGCTGCGGCATTCCTCCCGACGAACTCGGGCTCGCGTTGCTGCGCCATGCCACCAGCAAGATCATCAGCCTCGACGAACTCGAGGAGGTCGCGACGCTCGGTTTCCGCGGCGAGGCCCTGGCTTCGATCGCCTCGGTGGCGCAGGTCACGATTACCAGCCGCTTGGCCACTGCCGAACACGCCAGCCAGCTGGCGGGCGACAACCCCGGCGCGGCCCCAGTGCCGGCCGCCGGCGCCCCGGGAACGGTGATCGAGGTCCGCGACCTCTACGCCAGCATCCCGGCGCGGCGCAAGTTCCTGAAGAGCACCGCGACCGAGACCGCGCACTGCCTGGAGGCGCTGCGGCGTGTGGCGCTGGCCCACTGCGATGTTTCGTTCACCGCCCATGTCGACGGCCGGCGAGTCGCCAACTGGCCGGCGGTGACCTGGGCCGAGCGTGCGCTGGCCGCGCTCGGCGAGGAATTTGCCGATGCCCACCACGTGATCGACGCCGGCAGCCTCACGCTGGGCTTGCGCGGACTGGTCGGCCTGCCCACTGCCAGTCGCACCCGCGCCGACCGGCAATTCTTCCACGTCAACGGCCGCTTCGTCCGCGACCGGGTGCTGGCCCACGCCGTGCGCCAGGCCTACGCCGATGTCCTGCACGGCGATCGCCAGCCGGTCTACGCTCTCGCCCTGACGCTCGATCCGCGTCTTGTCGACGTCAATGTCCACCCGGCCAAGACCGAAGTCCGTTTCCGCGACCAGCAGGCGGTGCACCGCCTGGTCCACCACGCGGTGCGCGATGCACTGCGCCAGGCAGCGGGCGCCGATGCCGGGGCCCCAGCCGGGCCCGGTGCGGCCGTGCGCCAGCGCATGGCCTGGCCGGCGGCAGCGGGCACCTTGCCGGGAAGTTTCGGCGGTGGCCAGAGCCGCCTCGCGCTGGCCGAGCCGCAGACCGGCTACTTCGGCGGCACGGCAGCGTTCGCCGGTCCGGCCAGCGTTCCCGACAGCGACGCCCCGCCGCTCGGATACGCGCTCGGGCTGCTCAACGGCGCCTACATCCTGGCGCAGGCCGCCGACGGACTGATCGTGGTCGACATGCACGCGGCCCACGAGCGGATCGTCTACGAGCGCCTGAAGACCCAATACTCCGAGCGTTCGATTGCGGTCCAGCCGCTGCTGATTCCGGTGACGCTGCGCGTCGATGCGGTGACAGTTGCCGGGGTCGAGGAGCAGGCGGGCACGCTACAGGCCCTCGGGCTCGAGTGCAGCGTGCTCTCGCCCACCACGATCGCGGTGCGTTCGGTGCCGGCGCTGCTCGGCACCGCCGATCCCGCCGAACTGGCGCGTGCCGTGCTCGGCGAGCTGTTCACCCACGGCACCACCGGCACCATTGAGCAACAGCGCAACGAGCTGCTGGCGACGATGGCCTGCCACGGCGCGGTGCGGGCCAACCGCCGCCTGGAGATCCACGAAATGAATGCCCTGTTGCGACAGATGGAGCGCACGCCCGGAGCCGACCAGTGCAACCACGGGCGCCCCACCTGGCTGCGGGTGACGATGGCCGAGCTCGACCAGTGGTTCCTGCGCGGCCAATGAAGAACCTCGAGCAACAGGCGGCAGCCTCGGAACCGGCGGCGGGCGTCGGCGCTGCGCCCGCCGCCGCGCCGCGCGCAGCGACGCCGGTGATCGCGCCCTCGTTGCTGTTCCTGCTGGTGGCGTTCATCGGCATGCAACCCTTTTCGACCGACATGTACCTGGCGACGCTGCCCGCGCTGACCGACGCCTTCGCGACCACGCCCGCGGCGGTACAGATGACGCTCACCGCGTTCATGATCGGATTCGCGGGCGCGCAGCTGATTGCCGGGCCGCTATCCGATCGTTTCGGACGCCGTCCGATGGCCTTGGGTGGCCTGGTGCTCTACACCTCGGCCTCGCTGGCGGGCGCGCTGGCGCCGACGCTTGGGGTGCTGGTCTTCGCGCGCCTCGTCCAGGCGTTCGGGGTGTGCTGCACGGTGGTGTGCTCGCGCGCGATCGTGCGTGACCGCTACGAGGTGCCGGCCGGCGCGCAGGTGATGGCGCGCACGATGACCTGGATGTCGCTGGTGCCGATCGTGGGGCCGATATTTGGCGCGATTCTGCTCGCGCTGCTCGGCTGGCGCTCGAATTTCGCGGTCATGGTCACCGGCGGGGCGATCGTGCTGGCCGCCACCTGGCGCTGGCTGCCCGAAACCAACATGGCCCGCGATCCCCACGCCACCGACCTCGGACCGCTCGTGAGAAATTACCTCCACATCGGACGCAGCGGCGCGTTCTGGGCGTTCACGCTGATGGCAACGCTCAGTTACGGCGCCCTGTTCAGCTTCATCTCGGGCTCCTCGTTCGTCGTGATCCGCGTCCTGGGGATTCCTTCACAGTACTTCGGTTTCACCTTTGCGTTCATCGTCTGCGGCTACCTGGTCGGCACCTGGATCACACGCTGGATGCTGCCGATTCTCGGGCTCTACGGCACGCTCTACCGCGGTGCAGCGCTCAGTTGTGCCTCGGGTGCGATCATGGCGGGCTTCGCGCTCGCCGGCATCCATTCCCTCGCCACCCTGCTGCTGCCGATGGTCGGGGTGATGGTGGCCCATGCGATCCTGCAGTCCTGCGCCCAGGTCGGTGCGGTCGGGCCGTTCCCGCGCAACGCCGGGGCGGCAGTGGCGCTGTTCGGGTTTGTGCTGAGCGTCGCAGCGGCACTGATCGGCACCTGGATCGGCGCCAGCCATGACGGCACGGTAGTGCCCCTGGCCGTGACCATCGGCGTGATCACCCTGTGCGCCGCCCTGGTCGCGGCGACACTGGTGCGGCGCACCGAGTTGCGCGACGACGATGTCGCGGCGGCGCGGGACAAAGCCGCCGGACGGCGCTGAGCACGGGCACCAGCCGGTGAGCACGGCGCGCGCAATCCTGCTGCTCGGGCCGACGGCCTCGGGCAAGAGCGCGGCGGCGATGGCGCTGGCGAGCCGCATGCCAGCAGAGATCATCTCGGTGGACTCGGCGCAGGTCTATCGCGGCATGGACATCGGCACCGCCAAGCCGACGCCGGCCGAGCGCGCGCAGGTGCCGCACCACCTCATCGACATCGTCGCGCCCACCGACTCCTACTCGGCCGGTCGCTTCGCGCAGGACGCGACCCGGCTGATCGGGGAGATATGCGCGCGCGGGCGGCTGCCGTTGCTGGTCGGCGGAACCATGCTCTACGCCCGGGCGCTGCTGTCCGGAATCCACGACCTGCCGGGCGCCAACCAGGAGATCCGGGCCCGGCTCGAAGCCGAGGCACGGACGCTCGGCTGGCCGGCGCTGCACGCCCGGCTGGCGGCGGCCGATCCGGTGACTGCGGCGCGGCTCGCGCCGACCGACGCGCAGCGCATCCAGCGCGCGCTCGAAGTCTTCGAACTGAGCGGCCGGGCGCTATCGCAATGGCACGCTGGCGAGGAAAAACGCCCGGCATCGCCCGCGCAGTACCTGGTGATCGCGCTCGAACCTTCGCGCCGGGCGGTGCTCCACGAGCGCATCGCACAGCGCTTTGCGGAGATGATCGCGGCCGGGTTGATCGCAGAAGTCCGCGCCTTGCGCGCGCGCGGCGACCTGCACGCGCAACTGCCCGCGATGCGCTGCGTCGGCTACCGCCAGGTCTGGGAGTGGCTCGAGGCGGGCGCGCCCGACGGTGCCCCGCGCGACGAGATGATCGCCCGCGCGGTGGCTGCCACCCGCCAGCTCGCAAAGCGCCAGCTCACGTGGCTGCGCGCCATGCCCGAACGCCGGGTGATCGACTGTCTCGCTGCCGATGTCGCGCAGCAGGTGATCGCCAGCGTCGCGGAGTTCATGGGCCAAAGCGCTGGCCCCGGGCCACGGTTATGATCGGGGATGCGGTCGCTTCTATTGGGGGAACAGGCAATGGGTACTGACCGAGTTTCCAGCCCGCTGGCACTCATCGGACTGGGCAAGATGGGCGCCAACATGGCGCGCCGGCTGGCCCGTGGTGGCATCGCCATCCACGGTTTCGACGCCAGCGCGGCAGCTCGCACTGAGCTCTCCGGCGAACCCGGGATCAGCGTCCACGACTCGCTGGCGGCGACCATCGCGGCGCTGCCCACTCCGCGGCTGGTCTGGACCATGCTGCCGTCGGGAGCAGTGAGCGAGCAGACGCTGGCCGAACTGCGGGCGTTGCTCGCGGCCGGCGACCTGGTCGTCGACGGCGCCAACGCCAACTATCTCGACAGCCAGCGGCGCGGCGCCGAAATGGCGGCCCTGGGGATCGACTTCGTCGACTGTGGGGTCTCCGGCGGCATCTGGGGACTGGACAACGGCTATTGCCTGATGCTGGGCGGCGAACCCGCAGCGGTCGAGCGGGTGAGCGGCTTCGCGGCGGTGCTCGCGCCAGCGAGCGAGCGCGGCTGGCTGCACTGCGGACCAAGCGGCGCGGGCCACTTCGTCAAGATGATCCACAACGGGATCGAATACGGGATGATGCAGGCGCTGGCCGAAGGTTTCGCGCTGCTCGCCGGGCGCCCGGAAATGAAACTCGATCTCGGGCTGATCGCCGAGAACTGGCGCCACGGCAGTGTGGTGCGCTCGTGGCTGCTCGACCTCACGGCCACGGCCCTGCAGGGACCCGAACCACTCGCTGGAATACCGCCCCGGGTGGCCGATTCCGGCGAGGGCCGCTGGAGCGTCGACGAGGCCATCCGACAGGGAACTCCGGCGCCAGTGCTGGTGGCGGCGTTGATGAGCCGCTTCGACTCGCAAGGCAAGGCCGACACCGCCAATCGCCTGCTGGCGCTGATGCGCCAGGGCTTCGGCGGGCACGCGCCGGGCTAGGCTGGCGCCACCAGGGACAACACCTGACGGCCGCCAGTCGCGCTGGCCAAGCCGCTAGTCGAGCGTAAAACCGACCTTGAGCGTCACCTGCCAGTGCGCCACGGAGCCGCCGACAATTTCTCCCCGCAGCTGCCCGACCTCGAACCAGCGCAGGTTGTGGACTGTCTCGCTCGCTTTGGAGATGGCGTTCTTGATCGCCTTCTCGATCGATTCGGGAGAAGAGCCGGTGAGCTCGATATGTTTGTAGACGTGGTTTGCCATCTTCCTGGCTCCATGCTGGTTAGCGTTGACCTGACCCGGAAGTCTAGCGCACCCGGGGCCCGGCGAGGGTGCCGCCCCGGTCCTAGTCGAACCAGTAGAACCAGAGCAGATCGACCGCGTTCTCGGTGCCGGTCTGGGCACGCAACGACAGCCGATTGCTGATGTCGTACTGGATCCTGACCAGGTTCCAGACCCCGCGCAATCCCTGCTCATAGCTCACGTAAAGCCGCGACGAGAGGCGCTTGCCGATCGTGACGACATCGCTCTGGGCCACCGAGCCGAGCGATCCAGCCGTACCCTGGGCGCCCAGCACCCCGCGGTCGGCAATCGCCGAGGTCGGACCGGTCTCGCGCACCGAACCGACCGCGAGCACGTCGATGCCCAGCGCCTGGCCGATGCCGCCCGAGAGCGTACCGTCGTCATTGCCCAGGAATGAGCTCGCCGCCTGGCGCAGCGCGAACGCCTGGGCGCCGCCGCCAGCCTCGTCGAGGCCGCTGCCGAGCACCAGCCACGACAGTTTCTCGGCGTCCGGCACCTCCGGGGTCGAGATCAGCTTCACCCGTGGCGAGAGCGCCGTGCCGGTCACCGCAACACCCGGGGTGACCGCGAGGTAGCGACGCACGGCCTCGATGTCGAGGGCCGGGTTGTCGAGTTCGCCCTGGAAACGCAAGATGCCGCGGCTGATCTCGAGCTTCTGGCCGTAAGCGCTGAAGACGCCGTCGATCACCCGAACGATGCCGGTTGCCCGGGGCTTGCTGGGCAAGGTCCCGGCGAGCCTGATCGAGCCCTCGAGGCGGGCGTCGATACCGCCGCCGCGCACCCGCAGCTTCTTGCCGAGGTCGATTTCGATGTCGGCAGCCAGCCGCAGCGGCGATTCCTTCGCAACCGGCTTGCCGGTTGCCGGTGCATCGCCCTCGACCCCTCCCTGGCGATTCGAAACGAAGACGTCGTCGGGAAGCTCGGGAACGCCGGCACTGCGCAATTCGATCAAACCCTCGTCGGCAGCAAGCTTGCCGGCCCACATCAGCGCGCTCTCGTCGCCCACGATCGCGGTATCACCGGAAAGAATCAGCCGCTGGCCGGGCCCGATGGGGATCGGCAGCTGGCGCGCCAGCAGTTCGAAGCGCCCGCGCACGCGCGGCGCCGGTTTCCCGGGCCCGGCCGGGGGCAGCGCACCAGCCGGCAGCAACTGGGCCGCGCCGCGCAACTCGATCGAGCCCTTGCCGCTTTCCATGCGCAACGACTTGATGGTCAGGTTCTCGCCATCGAAGTTCGCCCGCAAGGCGCCATTGCTCAGTCGCCAGCCCATCGAACGCTGCAGCAGCTCCAGGCGATCGCCGCTGATTTCGCCGGAATAGACCGGCCTGCGAATCGTTCCAGTGAGCCGGCCGTTGAGCCGCAATTCGCCGTCGGCAGCCCATTCCGGACCGGTGTAGCGCCGGCTGAACGCCAGCGAAGGCAGCACCAGTTCGAGCGCACCATCGAGCCGGCCGTTGCTGATCTTGAGGTCCGCCCTGCTGCCGTTGCCAAGTAGCAGCAACGGCACGCCTTCGAGCGGAACCTCGTGCAGCCGCGCGTTCACCGTGCCGCTGAAATCGTCGAGTCCGGAGCCGGCGAGATCCCATTTCGCATCCAGCCGCAGGCCCTCGAGTTCCTTGCCCACTTGCTGGCTGTCGATGTCGCTGACAGCGGCCCCCGGTCGACCGAGCAGGCGCCCGACCGAATCAGCCAGTTCCAGCAACTGGCGGACATGGAGATCGTCAAGCTGCCCGCTCGAGCGCAACAGCCCCTGTCGGTAGTGGGCGGCTGCGATCGAGGCACTGCCACCGGCCAGGCTCAGCAGCCACTGCTCGGCGCTGACGCCGTCACTGCCGATCGTCAGCCGCGCTGGCGAGCGCAGGTCGGCCACAACCGCACCCGAGAGCCTGGCCTCGAGCACCTGGGCCTGCCAGCGGGCAGTTCCGGCGCCGCTCCGCCCGGCGGCATAGCTGCCGGAGCCGGAAGCCGCGAGCGTCTGTCCGGAACTGCTTGCGCGAAGCGCGAATTGGTGCGCGGCGGGGCTGCCACCGGCGTCGACGGCCAGGCGATCGATCAGCGCCCCGCCAGCCGCCAGTTTCTCCGCCCGCAAAGCCACCGTCAGGTTAGCCGTTCCAGCTTGCCCTTCGAGCAGCGACGCGGCCGCCGCAAGGTCGGGCAACTCGATGCTCGCCGTGACCGTGCCGAGCGAAGCCTGGTCGCTCCAGGCGAGCTTGGAACCCTCGACGCTGGCCTTGATCGCCGGCCCGGCAAGCCGTCCCTGCAACTGGGCCTCCAGCGTCAATTGACCGGCCGCCCGCGGATCCAGGGCCTTCAGCCGTGGCGCCGCGACCCGCAGCGCCATCAGGTCGCCGCTCTGGCCCAGGGCCCCGTTCGCCCGCACCCGGTTGCCGCCCAGCGTGAGGTCGACATCAACCTCGCTCACGCGCGCGATCGGCAAGTCGCCGGCGCTCGGCGCTGGCACCGCTCCTGGCGTTGCCGCCGCCGGTGACCGGCCAAGTACCCGCGCCTTGACGCGGCCCGCAACAGCTTCCCCCGCCCAGCGGCTGGCACGCAACTCGAGCGCCGCGCTGGCCTCGAGTACCGGGCCGACGCGAACGTCGAAGCGGAACGCGCCGTTGATCAGTGTGTCGGCCAGGCGCCCACGCGCCAGTTCGCGCTGCTCGAGCCAGTGCCCGGGGTTGAAGTTCTCGGCCTCGCCCGCGAAGGCCAGGCGCGGCCCTTCGTCGACCCAGACGCTCCCCGCGGCGCGCAGCGTGCCGTCGCGGGCGACGATCCGGGCCTGGTCGATGACGACCTCGCGCTGCGCGAAGCGCCCGCGGGCATTGAGCGCGAGCGGTCCGCCAAGTTCGGGGACCTCGCCCTGGTTCAGCTCGAGGATGATGTCGCCGCCGACCAGTGCCGCCGTGCCGTCGAGCCGCGTCGCCGGCAGCGAACTCACCAATGAGCGCAGGTCGAGCGAGCGCACCGCCAGGTGCGCGTCGCCCAGGGGCACCTGGTAGCCGGCGATGGTCTGCTGGCGAACCAGCTCGATCCGGACGCCACCGGTCACCGTAGCGCCGCCCGTGGCCTTGATGCTCAGCCCGGAGAGCTCGAAGCCGCGCTCGTCGATGACGAAATCGCCCTGCGCCGCCGTGACCGGAATCGCCTGGCGATCGAGCGTTCCCGGACCGGCGTTGACGAGGTCGATCCTGCCGCGCCAGCCGCGGTCGTGGCGCAGCTGCGCGTTCCCGGTCAGTTCCCCGCCGGGTGCCGCGGCGACGAGGCGGCGCAGGTCGAGCCCTGAAAAACCAAGGTCGACGCCCGTGAACGCCTGCTCGGCCAGCGGGTGCAGCGTGGTGGTTGCCCGCAGCGTCGCTCCGGAGAGATTCGAGACCGCGACGAGGTCCAGCGAACTCAGATCACCGCGTGCGCTCAGCGCCACCGCCGCCTCGGACTGCCCCGCCAGCTCAGCAGCGGCGTGCTCGCCCAGCGCGCGACGCAGGGCATCGCTGCCTAGCGCGACATCGCCCTTGAGAGCATAGGGCTGGGTGTCTGACATCTCCAGGTAACCGTCGCGCACCGCCAGTTCGCTGTGGGCAGCGCGCAGGCGCTCGACCCGAAAATGGCCATCGCGATAATGCGCTGCCAACCCGATCTTCTCGACGACCACCGGAGCAGCGCCGGCACCGCGCACCGCCAGGCGATCGACGAGCAGGGACGCCACGTCGATCGGGATCGGCACCGCCAGCGTTTCCGGCATCGTGACCGCTCCCGGCTTGGGCGCAGGCAAGGTAACGTCGACACTGGCAACGTGCACCCGCGAGATCCGCAGCTCGCGATCGAGCAGGGCACGCAGCGAAAAGCGCACCGTGAGATTGCGGGCTTCGACGTCGAGCCCTTCGTCCTGCCAGCGCAACTGTGCGATTCGCACGCCGCCGTAGAACGTCCCGTGGACGCCGAGCGCCGACAGCTTGCCATTGGTGGCGCTGTTTGCCTGGTCGAACGCGAAACGCAGGGCAACCGTCTGGCCGAGCACCCAGAGCCCGAACGCAAGCGCGAGCACCAGCGCGATCAAGGCCGTCATGGTCCACCGGGTTTTGCGCCAGGCCACGTCAATTCACCTAGAAGGTGTAGCCGACCGAGAAGTGCAACCGCAGCCGCTTGGACTCGTTGCCCCACGCCAGGTCGAAATTGATCGGCCCGACCGGCGTCTTGACCCGCGCCCCGACGCCGATCCCGAGCGCCGGCGAAAGACCGCTCAAGGTATCGGCGGCATTGCCGAGGTCGAGAAAGACAGCGCCCTTCAGGCCTTCCCGGATCAGGTACTGGTACTCGATGCTCGCCACCGCCAGGTAGCGCCCGCCAACGGTGGCGCCATTGTCGTTGACCCCGAGCTCGAGATAATCGTAGCCGCGCACCGACCCGGCGCCGCCGGTACGAAACAGGTTATCGGACGGAATGCCCACGGTCGAGTCGGCGATGACGGCGCCGAACTCGGCCATCGTCACCAGGGTGCCGCTGCCCAGCAACGAGTCCTTGGACAGGGGCCAGAAACGCATGCCACGGGCGTGCAGCCGCGCGAAACTGCGATCCGACCACCAGCCCTGGCGCGCGCCCGAAACCTGGGCGCTGATGGTGTAGCCGTCCTGCGGGTCGAAGCTCGAGTCAAGATGACGCAGGTTCCAGGCATAACTCAGCACCGTCGCGTTGTTGAACGACCTGACCGGCGTTGCGCTGATCTGGTCGATGGCGCTGCGCTCGACCTGGTGCTGCAGCGACACGAACTCCTCGACCTCGGCCCGGCGGCGACCGAGTCCGGCGTAGATGTTGGCCTTGTCCGTGAGTTCGCCGCCGATATCCTGGCGTTCGAGCGAGCCGCCAAAGCCATAGAAGGTTCCGTCCTCCTTCGACGGCGTGCGCACGTTGCCAAACAGCCTCTTGCGCTGGGCCTCGATGGTGAGCGCCGACTCCAGCCGCCAGCCGCGATCAAAGAGGTTCCGGTCCTCGAAACCGATCTGCCCCCGCGGACCGTTATCGGTACTGAAACCGATGCCAAGCGCCAGGCGCCGGCGCTGCTGCTCGACCAGATCGACGATGATCGGGACTTCGGTGGCATTGGGATCGGCCTCCAGGGCCGCCAGGTCCGGCACCACGCTGGCCGATTTGAAGTAGCCGGAATCACGCAGCCGGGTCTGGAACAGCAACAGGTTGTCGAGCAGATAGCGGTCGCCGGCGTGAAACGGCCGTAGATTCTCGACCAGCACCTGGCGGTAACGCGTCAGGCCGCTGACGTTGATCGGCCCGAAGCCGATCACCGGACCGCTGTCGATCACCACTGCGACCGCAGCGGTGGTGTTCTCGACATCGATCCCGGCGCGGCTCTCGACGATCTGGGCCCGCAGGTAACCCTGCTGGTGCAGGGCGTCGACCAGTGCGCGCTTGCTCTGCTCCCAGATCTCGCTCTTGAAGAAGGAACCCTCCTGCAGGGCCCAGCGCTTGAGCGCAAAATCGCGCACCGGCGCTTCGGTCCCGCCCGGCCCGACCACCTCGACGATCACCCGGTTGACCGTGGTGCGGGCGCCGGCATCGATGTCGATCTGCACGCCGTAGGGATCGCCGCGGACCTCGACCGTGCCGGAGAAGTAACCCTCGGAGCGCATCAGCGCCTGGACCTCTTCCGGGACACGCGCGAACAGTCCCTCGAACTGGATCTGGTCGTAGTCGGAGCGGTTGCGCCAGCGCCCGATCATGGTGCGTTCGGCCACCAGGTCGACGAGTTCCTTGGGACCGGTGATCTGCAGCGGGTAGTTCTCGCGCTGCCTTGGTTCAGCCGCGGATCCGGGCGCCGCCGTCGCCGAGTCGGGCCCTGGCGCGGCCGGCTGAAGCTCCTGTGCACCGGCGATGCCGGCAATTACCACCCCGGTGGCCAGCACCAATCCGGGCAGCCAGCGCGGCGCCAGCGGCACCTTTCCCGATGAAAGGTGCTGGTCGTTCACTACACGACGATCGTCGCTGGCACCCCGGGCGGGGATTCGACGATTTCTCCGATGCGCCACGCCCGTTCGCCATGCTCAGCGAGACAGGCAAGCGTGGCCTCGGCGTCGGCACTGGCCACCACCATGGTCATGCCGATGCCACAGTTGAATACCCGGTGCATTTCGGCGTCCAGGACCCCGCCTTCGCGTTGCAGCCAGGAAAATAGTGGCGGCATCGGCCAGGCGTCGCGCTGCAGCACCGCCTGGACGCCGGCCGGCAGCGCCCGTGGCACGTTCTCGACCAGGCCGCCGCCGGTGATGTGGGCGAGCCCCTTCACCTTGACCCGCTCCATCACGGCGCGCACTGCGCGCACGTAGATGCGGGTAGGGGCGAGCACGACGTCGGCCAGTTGCCGGCCGTGGAAATCCTCGTAGATCTGCGGCGCATCGAGTGCCCCGAAGGCGCGCTCGATGACCCGCCGCACCAGCGAGTAGCCGTTGGAGTGCGCGCCGCTCGAGGCCAGCCCGATGACCACGTCGCCGGGACGAATCGAGCGGCCGTCGATGATCCCGGACTTCTCGACCACCCCGACCGCGAAACCGGCGAGATCGTACTCGCCGGCGGGATACATCCCGGGCATTTCGGCGGTTTCACCGCCGATGAGCGCACAGCCGGCCTGCTCGCAACCCTGCGCCACGCCACCGATCACCGCCGCGGCGGTATCGACCTCGAGCTTGCCGCAGGCGAAATAGTCGAGGAAGAAGAGCGGCTCGGCACCCTGGACCAGGATGTCGTTGACGCTCATCGCCACCAGGTCGATCCCCACGGTGTCGTGACGCCGCAGCGCAAAGGCAAGCTTGAGCTTGGTGCCGACGCCATCGGTTCCGGAGACCAGCACCGGCTCGCGATAACGGCCCGGAATCTCGAACAACGCACCGAAACCGCCGATCCCGGCCATGACACCTTCGCGCAGCGTGCGCCGCGCGAGCGGCTTGATCCTCTCGACCAGGGCGTCGCCGGCGTCGATGTCGACACCAGCGTCCTTGTAGGAAAGCGGAGAATTCATCGAGTCATCCCGATACAATGAACCTCTAATTCTATTCCCTGCCGAACCGCGGTGACCGAGCGGCCGGAAGATCCTTGCCTGACCAGACCTAGCGGACCACGACCTCGCCATGCCACTTTCCGAGCGCCAACGCCAGACCCTGCTGTGGCTGACCGTCGCGCTGGCGCTCGGCGTGCTGCTGGTGGCCCTGGGGCACGTGCTGGCCCCGTTCGTGGCCGCGGCGATCCTCGCCTACGTGTTCGAGCCGGCGGTGCGCTGGCTGCATGCCCACCGCGTGCCGCGAGCGCTCGCCACGGTGATCACGATGCTGGCGGCGATTCTGGTGACGCTGGCGATCGTGCTGATCCTGGTTCCGATCATCGAGCAGGAGGTGCGGGTAATGCGTTCGCGCCTGCCCGAACTGGCGGCCTCGATCAGCGGCACGCTGCTCCCGTGGCTGCGCGAGAATGCCGGCGTCGACCTGCCGCTCGACGCGGCTGCGCTGCGCGCCTGGTTCAGTGAACGGCTCGCCGGCCACCAGGCCGACTGGGCGGGAGCACTGTTCTCGTACGCCCGCTCGGGCTGGGGCGCGGCGCTGCAGATCGCCGGGATGGTGTTCCTGGTTCCGGTGGTGCTGTTCTTCCTGCTGCTCGACTGGGAGCAGATGGTCGGCCTGGTACAGGAACTGATCCCGCCGCGGTGGCGCCAGCCGACCATGGCGCTCGCCACCGAGGTCGACGAGCTGCTCGGGCGCTACCTGCGCGGCCAGGGCAAGGTGATGCTGGTACTCGCCGCCTACTACTCGATCGGCCTGCTCCTGGCGGGGTTCAAGCTCTGGCTGCCGATCGGCGTACTCACCGGACTGCTGGTCGCGATTCCCTATCTCGGTTTCGCGCTCGGGTTGAGCTTCGCGCTCATCGACGGCATGCTCCAGCTCGGCGTGCTTCACGGGCTCACGGCGGTGGCGATCGTCTACGGCCTCGGGCAGATGCTCGAGGGACTGTGGCTCACGCCACGGCTGGTCGGCGTCAGCATCGGCCTGCACCCGCTGGCAGTGATCTTCGCCCTGCTGGCCTTTGGTTCGTTGTTCGGTTTCGTCGGCGTGTTGCTGGCACTGCCGCTGGCAGCAATCCTGGCGGTCGGTTTGCGGCACCTGCGCAGCGCCTACCACGACAGCGAATTCTTCCAGCGCGACCAATGAGGCAGTTGCCGCTCGCCCTGCACCAGGTAGAGCCGCCTTCGCTCGAGAACTTTGTTGCCGGCGGCAACAGCGAGTGCGTCGCACTGCTGACCAGGCTGCGCGCCGGCAACCGCGAGCCGCGCTTCGTCTATCTCTGGGGCCCCGCCGGAGCCGGCCGCAGCCACCTGCTGGCGGCGCTGGCTCCACCCGGCCAGCTGGTGCAGACCAGCGCCGAGCACCCGGGAGCAACCCAGGCCATCGCCGCGCTGGCCGGCGACACGGCGGGAGGGCTCTACCTGATCGACGATTGCGACGCGCTTGACGCGGCGGGGCAGAACGCCCTGTTCGCCCTCTACAATCGCGTCCAGGCCAGCCGGGGCCCGGTGACCCTGGTCACCACTGGATCGCAACCCCCGCTGTTCACCGAGGTGCGCGAGGACCTGCGCAGCCGCCTGGGCTGGGGCCTGGTGTTCCGGCTGCAACTGCTCTCCGACCAGGACAAGGCCCGCGCGCTGGCGGCTCACGCCAGCCGCCGGGGCGTCGAACTGGCTGGCGACATTGTTCCCTGGCTGCTGAGCCACCAGAATCGCGACATCCGTCACCTGATCGCCCTGTTCGACGCCTTCGACCGCCACGCGTTCGAGCAAAGACGCGCCCTGACCCTGCCGCTGCTGCGCGAATTCATGGCCCTGGCCCAGTCGTCCCGCAATGGCGGCGCCAGTTCCCAATGAGCAATCGGCCAGCCTGGCCAGACTGGTAGAATCCGCCCACATCATGCAGTTGTCCCTCTTCGACCTCGACCACACCCTGTTGCCGCTCGACAGCGACTACGAGTGGGCCCGATTCCTGATCGGGCTCGGAGTGATCGACGGCGCCCACTACGAAGCCGAGAACGAACGCCTGTTCCGCGCCTACCAGGACGGAACCCTGGATATCGACGAGTCGCTCGCCTTCCTGCTGGCGCCGCTTGCCGCCCATCCGCTCACCCAGCTGCAGTCCTGGCACGCACAGTTCATGGCCGAGGTCATCCGGCCCGCGATCCTCCCGGCCGCCACCGAACTGGTTGCCCGGCACCTCGAGCGCGGCGATCTCTGTGCGGTGGTCACATCGACCAACGAATTCGTCACCGCGCCGATCGTGCGCGAGTTCGGAATCCAGCACCTGATCGCGACCCAGCTCGAATCGGCCGGCGACCGGTTCACCGGCCGGGCGCGCGGCACCCCTTCGTTTCGCGACGGCAAGGTGACCCGCACAGAACAATGGCTGGCCGGGATGGGCCACAGTTTCGAGTCGTTCGCCGAGTCCTGGTGCTACAGTGATTCGATCAACGACCTCCCGCTGCTGCTGCGCGTGACCCGCCCGGTGGCAACCAACCCCGACCCCCGGCTGGCGGCGACTGCCGCCGAGCGCGGCTGGCAAACCCTGCACCTCTTCAAATGATCCGGCGACTGATCGGCAAACTGTTGAAACGCCATGCGGGGGAAACCTCCGTGGTGCGGCGTCACGCCACCCGTTACCGCGGTTCCGACCTCGGCATCCATCGCGCCGAGTTGTCGGCGGCCGCCCAGCGCACCTGCGAGACGCTGAAGAAAGGCGGCTTCCACGCCTGGATCGTGGGCGGCGGCGTGCGCGACCTGCTGCTGGGCCTGCGGCCCAAGGACTTCGACGTCGCCACCGATGCCACCCCGCAACAGGTCAACAAGCTGTTTCGGCGCTCGCGGCTGATCGGGAGGCGCTTCCAGATCGTCCACGTGATGTACGGGCGCGAGGTCATCGAGGTCTCGACCTACCGCGCGCTGGCGACCAATTCGCAGACCGACGAACAGGGGCGGGTGCTTCACGACAACGAGTGGGGCACACAGGAAGAGGACGCGGCGCGGCGCGACTTCACCATCAACGCCCTCTACTACGACCCGATCGCCGATGCGCTGCTCGACTACCACGATGGCGTGCGCGACCTGAAGGCGCGGGTGTTGCGCATGATCGGCGATCCGGCCGCGCGCTACCGCGAGGACCCGGTGCGGATGCTGCGGGTGGCACGCTTCGCGGCCAAGCTGGGCTGCACCATCGAGCCCCGCACGCGCTCGCCGATCGCGGAGCTCGCCCCGCTGCTGCGCGGCGTGCCGGCTTCGCGGCTGTTCGACGAAATGGTCAAGCTGCTGCTGTGCGGCCGCGCGCTCGACGCGCTGCACGAATTGCGCAGCGAAGGTCTGCACCACGGACTCCTGCCACTGCTCGATGTGATTCTCGAACAACCAGCCGGCGAACGCTTCATAACCGCCGCACTCGCCGCCACCGATGCCCGGGTTGCCGACGGCCGCCCGATCTCGCCCGGTTTCCTGTTCGCGACGCTGCTCTGGCAGCAGGTCCTGGTGCGCTGGCAGGAACGAGTGGCCGCGGGCGAGCATTCAATCCCCGCACTGATGACGGCGATCGACGCCGCCCTCGACGAGCAGGCCGACCAGCTCGCGATCCAGAAGCGGATCGTCTCGGACATGCGCGAGATCTGGGCGCTGCAGCCGCGCCTCGAGCGCCGGGTCGGCCAGGCGCCGTACCGCCTGCTCGAGCACCAGCGCTTTCGCGCCGCCTACGATTTTCTGTTGCTGCGCAGTGAGGTCGGCGAAATCGATCCCGAACTCGGCCAGTGGTGGACCGATTTCATCGCCGCCGACAGCGCCGGCCGCTCCGACCTGATGGCGGCGGCGCCCAAGGCTAGCTCGGGCGCCAGGGCCAAGGGCCGTTCATCGCGCCGGCGCCGGCGCGGACCGCGCGGCGGCGACGCCAGTGGCAGCGCCCCCGCGGCGAGTTCCTGAGCGCAGCGCCAGGGCTATGGGCCAGGCTCGCGCCGGCACGGTGCTCGCCTACATCGGGATTGGCGCCAACCTGGGCGATCCCGCTGCAACCTTCGATCGCGTCTGCCGGCAGCTGGTGGTCCTGGAGAGCACGCGCTCGCTGCGCCGCTCGCGGCTCTACCGCAGCGCGCCGGTGGAAGCGACCGGACCCGATTTCATCAACGCCGTGGTGGCGCTCGAAACCACGCTCGACCCGCACGAGCTGCACCGCGAACTGCGCCTTCTCGAGGACCAATTCGGGCGGATACGCGGCGAGCGCAATGCGCCGCGTCCGCTCGATCTCGACCTGCTGCTTTATGGCGCAGAGTGCATCGCTACCGCCGATCTGACCGTGCCGCATCCGCGCATGC
>JAHEMI010000037.1 GCA_024643785.1 Burkholderiaceae bacterium | reverse complement strand
CAGGATTCCGATCGGCCGGTGCAGGCGCACCAGGCGCAGGTAGAGCACCAGTCGTGACGGCGGCGCAGAACTCATCGCCCGACTCCCGCCGCCGGCGCGTGGGGTTCGTCGGGCCGGCGCGCGCGCGCGGCCTCGGGCGCCGGGCCGGCATCGTAGTACACGACCCCCGAACGTCCTGGCCACGACTGGCGCAGCGCCGCAGTGCCCCGCTCCCTGGCCGCCGGTTTGCCCACGATCCTGGCAGCACCATCCGGCGCCCCGACGGTAAGTCCAGCGGCCGCGAATTTCTTCAGATTCGACACCCCGATCCCCTTGACCCGCTCGCGCAGGTCATCCATGTCCATGAAGGCGCCCGCGCGGGTGCGCTCGGCAATGATTCTCGCAGAGATCGCCGGTC
Source organism: Burkholderiaceae bacterium (assembly GCA_024643785.1). GTDB lineage: Bacteria > Pseudomonadota > Gammaproteobacteria > Burkholderiales > Burkholderiaceae_E > JAGXFR01. Next base: position 21,948 of record JAHEMI010000037.1, on the reverse strand, counting down.
CGATCCCGCGAACCTCCTCGAGTTGTTCGGCGCTGGCCGCGTTGGCGTCGACCGCCCAGGTCGGGGCGCTGCCCAGGACCAGCGCGGCAACCACTAGGCCGCGCGCGAGCGCGCCCGGAGCCAGTCGCGGGGCGCAACGCCCCACCGCCCACCTGATGAACGCCGACCAGGCCACCGCCGTGTCCCTCGCAAGTTGTCCTCGGGGTATCAACCATAGCGCCCAGATCGGGCCACTGCCAGCCGCCAGTCAGGCGACCGGCCTAGGCCTGGCTGGTTTCAGGCCAAAGATCACGGGATCAGCGATTCCGGGATCAGTGATCCCGGTCCTCGCGCCAGTGCTCCGCCACCCAGGGGCTGGGACGCACGAACCGGAGCGCCCGGTTGCGCCGCCCGGCGAGCGCGTCGGGAGGATTGACTTCGCCGTGGAAGATGATGATCCGCGCCTCCGCGGGCACGAACGGCGGCCGCCAGTAGTTGGCCGGCCAGCGTGGAATGCAGTGGTACTTGTAGCTCGCGCACCACTTGGCGGGCCAGTAGCCGAGCCTTCCCTGGCGGTGCAGCACGTCGGACAGGAAGGCCTGCTCGTTGCGGAATTTCGCCCGCACCGCGGCGACGTCCTGGCGGAACTCCTCCAGGACCTCCGGGTAGGCGCCGAGCCGGAAGCGGTAGACCGAGGAATTGCCCGTGACCCGCCACGGCCGCTTCCAGTCGTGAATGATCAGGAACTCGCCGGGATGTTCGAAGAACGGGTCGATCCGGTCGACGATCACCACGTCGAGATCGAGGAACAGCGCCGTGCCGCGCAGACCGTGGAGGTCGGCGCTGAAGGTCGTCAGCTTCTTCCAGCCGCGCTCGGGGCTGCCATCGGGCAGCGCCAGCGTCGGAATCGGCAGGCAGGTCACTTCCGGGCGCACGCCCCGGTCGTCATCGGTCAGGCAGACGAACTGGAACTCGCCGGCCAACTGCCGGCGCACCATCGCATAGAGCCGGTTGACGTACTCGGGGCCGTACTTGGTGCCCCACTTCATGCACAGGATGATCCGCGGTTCGCTCACTCTCTCTCCAGAATCTGCTCCAGGACCTGGCCGATGCCGGTGCGCCAGTCGGGCAGCACCAATCCGAAGGTGGTGCGCAGCGCAGTGGTATCAAGTCTGGAATTGGGACCGCGGCGCGCCGCAGTGGGGTACTGCGCAGTGGTGATCGCCACGATCGCCTCAGGCTCCAGGCGCAGGTCGCGGCCGGCATCCCGGGCCGTGCGCACCACGGTCTGCGCCAGCTCGTGCCAGTTGGTCTCGCCACCCGCTGCCAGATGGTAGAGGCCGAACGGGAATGCCCCCGTGGCAGAGGCCCCGCCGGGCGCGCGCAGGTAGCGGCCCAGCAGCTGCGCGGTGACATCGGCAACCAGGGCCGCTGAAGTCGGCGCTCCCCACTGGTCGGCAACCACCTGCAGGCGCTCGCGCTGGGCGGCGAGGCGCAGGATGGTCTTGGCAAAGTTCGCCCCGTGGGCGCCGATCACCCAGCTGGTGCGCAGCGTCAGGTAGGCTGCGCCGCTGCCCGCCACCGCCAGTTCCCCGGCCAGCTTGCTGCGGCCATAGGCGTTGATCGGATTGGGCTGGTCGCTCTCGCAGTGGAAACCGTTGCTGGCGCCGTCGAAGACGTAATCGGTCGAGTACTGCACCATCAGCGCCCCGGCGCGCAGCGCCTCCTCGGCGAGCACCTGCGGCGCGCGCGCGTTGATCGCATGGGCCAATTCGGGCTCGCTCTCGGCGCGATCGACCGCGGTATAGGCCGCCGGGTTGACGATGATCTGGGGCGCAAGCTCGCGCACCGTGCGGCGCACCGCCGCCTCGTCACGCAGGTCGCAGTCGCCGACGTCGACGGCGGTTATCGCGCCCAACGGAGCGAGCGCGCGCCGCAGCTCGAAACCCACCTGGCCGTTGCCGCCGGTGACCAGGATGCGCGCCGGCTCCCCGCTCACGAAGCGGTCCCGGTGCCGATGCGATCGAGCCGGTAAGCGCCGCTCAGCACGCGCTGCCACCAGCCCTCGCTCTCGAGGTACCACTGTACGGTCTTGCGCAGCCCGGAGTCGAAGGTTTCGTCGGGTCGCCAGCCGAGTTCCCGCCAGATCTTGCCGGCGTCGATGGCGTAGCGCGCATCGTGACCGGGGCGGTCGGCGACGAATGTGATCAGGTCGCGGTAGCTGCCCAGCCCGGGCGCCTTGCGTTCGGGCGCCAGTTCCTCGAGCAGTGCGCAGATGGTCTCGACCACGGTGATGTTGCGCTGCTCGTTGTGGCCGCCGATGTTGTAGGTCTCGCCGACCGCGCCGCGGGCCAGGACCTCGACCAGTGCGCGTGCGTGATCCTCGACGTAGAGCCAGTCGCGCACCTGCAGCCCGTTGCCGTAGACCGGCAGCGGTTTGCCGTGCAGCGCGTTGAGGATGACGTGCGGGATGAGCTTTTCGGGAAAGTGGTACGGCCCGTAGTTGTTCGAGCAGTTGGTCACCAGGCTCGGCAGGCCGTAGGTTCTCTGCCAGGCCCTCACCAGATGATCGCTGGCCGCCTTGCTGGCCGAATACGGGCTGCTCGGGGCGTAGGGCGTGGTCTCGGTGAACAGGTCGTCGCTGCCGTGCAGGTCGCCGTAGACCTCGTCGGTGCTGACGTGGTGGAAGCGAAATCCGCTCCGGCGCTCGCCCGTCAGCGCGCTCCAGTAGCCGCGTGCTGCCTCGAGCAGCGAGTAGGTCCCGACCACGTTGGTCGAGATGAAATCACCCGGGCCGTCGATCGAGCGATCAACGTGGCTCTCGGCCGCCAGGTGCATTACCGCATCGGGCTGGTGGCGGGCAAAGGCACTCTCGAGCGCCGGACGATCGCAGATGTCGAGGTGCTCGAAGGCGTAACGCGGATCGGCGCTGACCTCGGCAAGCGACTCGAGATTGCCCGCGTAGGTGAGCTTGTCGACGTTGACCACCTCGTGCCCGGTGGCCCTGACCAGATGACGGATGACTGCGCTGCCAATGAATCCAGCGCCGCCCGTTACCAGAATCTTCATAGAACTCCCCGGGCGCGCAACGCACGCTCAGCCACGCTCCAGTTCCTCGCTGCGCAACGGGGCGTAGGAATCCCACCGGTTGCAGCCCGGACATTGCCAATAGAAACGGCGCGCCTTGAAGCCGCAGTGCCCGCACTGGTAGCGCGACAGGCGGCGTACCTGGGCACGCAACAGGGTGCGCGTGAACTCGCACTCGTTGCGCTCGCTCTCCGACAGTTCCGTGGCCAGCCGCAGTTCGTTGAGCCGGTCGTAACCGAGGATCGACGGCGCCGCGAGCAGCGCGCCGCTGCCCCATTCGAGTGCCGCGCTGGCGCCGTCGCGCTTGGCGCGGGCGTCGAGGATCGCGCCGAAGAGGTCCACCGAGGGATGCTGCGCGGCGATCGTCTCGAGCTGCGCGAGCGCTTCGGCGACCCGGTCGAGCTTTTCGTGGGCGGCGACGAACTCGCGCGCCACCAGCGCCAGGTACGCCGGACCGACCTGCACCATGGTTTGCCATGCCGCCAGCGCCGCGGCCGGATCCGACTCGAGTTCGCCCAGCTGGCCGCGCAACAGCCAGGAGCGCGGGTGGGCCGCATCGGCACTGCGGGCGGCGTCGATCGCGGCCCGCGCCTGGGCAAGGTGCTGTTCGCGCTCCCCGGGTTGGCTGGCGGCCTGCTCGAGAGCGGCTTGCGCCAATTCGCAGTGGCAATGGGCGATCTCGCTCGCCCGGTCGGCGCCCTGCTCCTGCTGCAACTGTCCCGCCAGTTCGATCGCCAGTTGCCAGTCGCGCACCGTCTGGGCGATCTGCAGGCGTTGGCGCAGTGCGCGCTCGCTGTAAGTGGAGCCGCCGAGTCGCTGGAAGGTCTCGTCGGCGCGATCGATCAGGCCGGCCTTGAGGTAGTCCTGGCCGAGCTCGTGCAGCGCCTTGACCCGCTGTTCGGGATCGAGATCGCTGCGCCCGATCAGGTTCTGGTGGACCCTGATCGCGCGGTCGGTCTCGCCCCGGTCGCGGAACAGCTTGCCCAGCGCGAAGTGCAACGCCACGTTCTCGGGCTCGAGGCGCACGATGTCGACGAACTCGTCGATCGCTTGTTCGTGCTGCTCGTCGAGCAGGAAGTTGAGTCCCCGCAGGTACGCCGCCGGCAGTGCGTCGGCGCGCGTCCTGGCGGCCCGGCCATCAGCCCGGGCTACCAGCCATCCGGCACCAAAAACCAGCGGTACGGCCAGCAGCCACCAGAGGTCGTAGTCCATGCCGGCTGATCAGCCGCCAAGACTTACCGGTGGCAGCGCTATATCTACCGGACGCTCGGCCGTTGCCGCCTGGGCGCGCAGCGCAACCTTGATTTCCTTGCGCAGCCGCGAAATTTCGCGCCGGTTCCTGAAATATGAGGGCACGCCAGCGAGCAGGCCGACCACTACGCCGGCAGCGAAGAACACCAGCAGGAAGATCACCAGCGGCGCGCTCCAGACGGCTTCCTTGCCAACCGGCAGGAAGTGCAACTCGGTAGTGGCGGTATTGGAAACAGCGAAACCCAGCGCCAGCAGGAACAGCGTCAGGTTGAATATCCAGGTCAGCAAACGCATCGTTCCCTCCAAAGGGGCGTCCGATCGTTCAAGATTATGCGGCCTTCGGCTGCGAGTCGACACGCTCGCGCAAATCCTTGCCCGGCTTGAAGTGTGGGACCCGCTTCTCGGGCACCAGCACCTTCTCGCCCGATTTCGGATTTCGCCCCACCCGCGGCGGTCGCAGCGACAGCGCGAAGCTGCCGAAGCCGCGAATCTCGATGCGGTGGCCATCGCTCAGTGTCTTGGCCATCGCATCGAGGATAGTTCTTACTGCAAACTCGGCGTCCTTGGTCACCAGCTGCGGGTAGTGCTCGGCAAGCCGGACGATCAATTCCGATTTGGTCATCGTGGGAGACTCGCCCCCGTCGATCCTGGTTTCGAAACTCTCGCCCATAGCCTGCCGCTCCTTTCCCGCTGCCGGTTTCCGCCTTACTGCGCGTCCTCGTTACTGCCGTCGAGCTTGGCCCGCAGCAGTGCACCGAGATTGGTGGTGCCGCTGGAGGCGCCGCTCTCGGCCTGGAGACGCTGCATCGACTCAGCCGTATCGACATTCTCCTTCGCCTTGAGCGAAAGACTGACCGAGCGGCTCTTGCGGTCGATGTTGATCACCATGGCCTCGATTTCGGTCCCTTCCTTCAGGTGGTTGCGGGCGTCCTCGACACGGTCACGCGAGATCTCGGAAGCACGCAGGTAGCCTTCGACGTCGCCGTCGAGGTTGACCACGGCACCCTTGGCATCAACCGCACCGACCACGCCGTGCACGATCGAACCCTTGTCGTGCATCGCGACGTAGTTGTTGAACGGGTCGCCATCGAGCTGCTTGATGCCCAGCGAGATGCGTTCGCGCTCAGTGTCGATCGCCAGCACCACGGCGGCCACTTCGTCGCCCTTCTTGAAGTCGCGCACGGCTTCTTCGCCGGGCTTGTTCCAGGAGAGATCCGAGAGGTGCACCAGGCCGTCGATGCCACCGGCCAGGCCGATGAACACACCGAAATCGGTGATCGACTTGATCGTGCCTTCGACCTTGTCGCCCTTGCGATGATTGTCGGCGAACTCTTCCCACGGATTCTGGCGGCACTGCTTCATGCCCAGCGAGATGCGGCGACGGTCCTCGTCGATCTCCAGAACCATGACCTCGACTTCGTCGTTCAGCGCCACGACCTTGCCGGGGTTGACGTTCTTGTTGGTCCAGTCCATCTCGGAGACGTGCACCAGGCCTTCGATGCCCGGCTCGATCTCGACGAACGCACCGTAGTCGGTGATGTTGGTGACCTTGCCGAACATCCGCGTACCCTGCGGATAGCGCCGGCCGATGCCGACCCACGGGTCGTCACCGAGTTGCTTGATGCCCAGCGAGACGCGGTTCTTCTCCTGGTCGAACTTGAGCACCTTGGCGCTGAGTTCCTGGCCGACCTGGACCACCTCGGAGGGGTGACGGACGCGCCGCCAGGCCATGTCGGTGATGTGCAGCAGGCCATCGATGCCGCCGAGGTCGACGAACGCACCGTAGTCGGTGATGTTCTTGACCACGCCGTTGACGATCGCGCCTTCCTGCAGGCTCTCGAGCAGCTTTTCGCGTTCCTCGCTCTGGCCGATCTCGATCACGGCACGGCGCGACAGGACCACGTTGTTGCGCTTGCGGTCGAGCTTGATGACCTTGAATTCGAAGGTCTTGCCTTCGTACGGGGTCGTGTCCTTGACCGGACGGGTGTCGATCAGCGAACCCGGCAGGAACGCGCGAATCCCGTTGGTCATCACGGTAAGGCCACCCTTGACCTTGCCGGTAATAGTTCCTTCGATGACTTCGCCTTCCTCGAGCGCTTTCTCGAGGCTGATCCACGCCGTCAGGCGCTTGGCACGGTCACGCGAGAGCCGCGTTTCGCCGTAGCCGTCCTCGATCGCATCGATCGCCACGGGCACGAAATCGCCGACTTTGACATCCAGTTCGCCGCGATCGTCATGGAATTCCTCGATCGGGATGAAGCTTTCCGACTTGAGCCCGGCATTGACGACAACGTGGTTGCGGTCGATACGCAGGACTTCAGCGGTGATTACTTCGCCGGCACGCATCTCCTGGCGGGAGAGCGACTCTTCGAACAATGCTGCGAAGCTTTCGGTTTGGGGTTGGTTGATAGTTGGGGTAGACAATTCGTTGTATCCAAAGTTCTCGCCGGGTAACGCCTGGCGCCGGAAAAATTCCGGTCACTGCAACCCAGCGGAGTTGCTGTTATGTCCGTCACTCGCGTGGCGGACCCCTGGTAATGGCCGCGGCAGTCAGCGCGCCGTCGCGCCCGCCAGAAAGCTGCGGTACGCGGCGACCAGCCTGACGGTCTCAGCCGTTGCGCCGGTGATGTTCCTGCACGATGCTTGCGAGCACTTCCTCGATCGTCATCTGCGTCGAATCGACCACCAACGCCCCTTGCGCGGATCTCAGCGGCGCGAGCGAGCGATTGGAGTCGCGCGCATCGCGTTCGCAGAGTTCCTGCAAAAGGGCTGGAAGTGTAGCCGAAAAACCCTTTTCTATCAACTGCTTATAGCGCCGCTGGGCCCGGCATTCGACGCTTGCGGTCAGGAACACCTTGAGGCCCGCATCCGGGAACACCACGGTGGCCATGTCACGGCCATCGGCCACCAGCCCCGGCCAGCGCCTGAAACCGCGCTGCAAGGCCCCCAGCGCCGTGCGCACGGCGCCGACCGTCGCGATCCGGGAGGCGGCGCTGCCGACCTCCTGGCGGCGGATCTCGTCGCTGACGTCCTGGCCGCCGAGCATGATCCGCGCTCCTTCGAAGGTCACCGGCAGCTCGCGCGCCAGGGCGGCGAGCGCCGCCTCGTCGTCGAGCGCGATCCCGGCGCGCAGCGCCGCCAGCGCCGTGACCCGGTAGAGCGCCCCGGAGTCGAGGTAGTGCCAGCCCAGCCTCTCGGCGACGCGGCGCGCGATCTCGCCCTTGCCCGAAGCCGTCGGACCGTCGATCGCGATTACCGGCGCGGCAGCGGGGCCGTTCGCCTGCTCCTGGCCGGACGCCGCCGAGCCGCTCACCCTCCGGCCCTCGTGCTCACCGCGAGCCCGCAGCCCTGGGCGAGCGCCACGAAACCCGGGAACGAGGTCGCGACGTTGGTGGTGTCGGCGATCTCGATGGCGCCGCTGCCGCGCAGTGCCGCCAGCGACAGCGCCATCGCGATGCGGTGATCGCCGTGGGAGTTCACCGTCGCGGCGGCGAACGGTGCGGGCTCGTCGCCGCGGCCGTCGATCACCATGCCGTCTGGTGTCGGCGCGACGCGCGCCCCGAGCGCCGCCAGGCCGTCGGCCATGACCGCGATCCGGTCGCTCTCCTTGACCCGCAATTCCTCGGCGCCGGTGATCACGGTGCGCCCCCGGGCGCAGGCCGCGGCCACGAACAGCGCCGGGAACTCGTCGATCGCCAGCGGCACCAGCTCGGGCGGGACGTCGATGCCGCGCAGTTGCGCGCCGCGCACCCGCAGGTCGGCCACCGGCTCGCCGCCCACCTCGCGCTCGCGCTCGAGAGTGATGTCGGCGCCCATCGCGCGCAGGATGTCGATCACTCCGGTGCGGGTCGGATTGATGCCGACGTGCTCGAGCGTCAGGTCGGAGCCCGCGGCAATCGACGCGCCAACCAGGAAGAACGCTGCCGAGGAGATGTCGCCCGGGACGTCGATATCGGTGGCCCGCAGGCGCTGGCCGCCTTGCATGCGCGCCCAGGGGCCGTCGCGCGTCAGGCTCACCCCGAAGCCGCCGAGCATGCGCTCGGTGTGGTCGCGCGTCGGCGCCGGTTCGCGGACCTCGGTGACGCCCTCGGCATAGAGCCCGGCCAGCAGCAGTGCCGACTTGACCTGGGCACTGGCGACCGGCATTTCGTAGCGGATCGCGCGCAGACTGCCGCTCGCCGGGAAGATTCGCACCGGCGGGCAACCGTTATTGGTCTCGATGCGCGCACCCATAGCCGCCAGCGGCTCGGTGACGCGGCGCATCGGGCGCCGGGTCAGGCTTTCGTCGCCGACCAGCACGCTGGCGAACGGCTGTCCGCTCAGCAGTCCGATCAGCAGGCGCATCGCGGTGCCGGCATTGCCGCAGTCGATCGCGCCGGGCGCGGCCCGCAATCCGTCGACGCCGACCCCGTGGACTTCCAGCCGGCCCTCGTGGGGGCCTTCGATCCTCACCCCAAGGGCGCGCAGCGCGTCGCGGGTCGAGAGCGCGTCGGCGCCCTCGAGGAACCCCGACACCCTGGTGACCCCGTCGGCGAGCGCGCCCAGGATCACCGAGCGATGCGAGATCGACTTGTCACCGGGCACGCGCAGCCGGCCAATGAGGCGGCCGCCCGGTGCGACATGAAAGCTTTGCTTGGCGGGGGAGTTCATGGCTCGCGCTCGTTGCTGGGTGGACCAATCATTTTACCCGGCAGCCCTGCCAGTCAGCGCACTGCGGCCGCGCCGGGACGCCGTTCAGTCGACCTGGCGGCGCCAGCGCGCACCCTGCTCGAAGACTTCGACCAGCCGGTCGCGATCAGCGGCGGCGATCGCCCCGACGACCCGCTGCAGCGACACTTCGAAGCGCGCCGCGCATTCCAGGACCGCTTCGCGGTTGTCGAGCACGATATCGGCCCACAGCTGGGCCGACGAGGCGCCGATCCGGGTCGTGTCGCGCAGCCCTGCCCCGCTGAACTCGGCGGCCAGTTCGGCGTGTTCCCCCGAGGCGATGCCCGCGCAGAGCGCAAAGACCAGGGCGTGCGGCCAGTGCGAGAACTCGGCAAAGAGCGCGTCGTGGACCTCGGCGTCCATGGTCTGGACTCGTGCCCCAAGCGCCGCCAGCAAGCCGGCCAGCCGCAGCGCGAGGCGGCGTTGCGCTTCGTCGACCGGGCACAGCAGCCAGAGGCGGTTGGCGAACAGGTCGGCGCGCGCCGCGCCCGGTCCGCTGCGCTCCGAACCGGCGATCGGGTGGCCCGGGACGTAGCGCTCGAAGGCTGCTCCCAGGGCGCCGCGCGCCGCGGCGATGACGCTCGACTTGGTGCTCGCGCAATCGGTGATCAGCGCCTGCTCGCTGGCGGCGCTCGCCACCTGGGCGAATACTTCCGGCATCGCCGGCACCGGATTGGCCAGCACGATCAGCTCGGCGCCGGCGCAGGCCTCGGCGATGCTCGCCGCCGCCTCGTCGAGCAGGCCGTGGGTGCGCGCGAGGTGGGCGTCGTCGCCCGGCGCGTAGCCCACCACGCTGGTGGCCAGGGAGCGCGAACGCAGCGCCGCGGCAAACGAGGTGCCGATCATCCCGGTGCCGATGATTGCCACCCGGCCGATCGGCGCACTCGGCGCCACCGCGGCCAACGGATGGGTTTCGGGCGCGCTCACCGGGCGGCCTCCGGCACCGGCGCTCCCAGGGCGTTCGCCAGCGCGCGCAGGAAGGCCCGGTTCTCGGCATCGAGCCCGACGGTTACCCGCAGCCACTGCGGCAGGCCATAGCCCGCCACGGGGCGCACGATGATCCCGGCGCGCAACAGGCTCTCGTTGACGGCAGCGGCGTCGCCGACCTTGACCAGCACGAAATTGCCCAGCGAGGGCACGTACTCGAGCCCGAGCTCGTCGAAGCCGGCCTCGAGTTGCGCGATGCCCTGGCGATTGAGTTCGTAGGTGCGCTGCAGGAATGGCGCGTCGGCCAGCGCCGCGACCGCCGCCGCCTGGGCCACCGAGTTGACGTTGAACGGCGGACGCACCCGGTTGAGCAGGTCGGTCAGCTCGGGCTGCGCCAGGCCGAACCCGACCCGCAGCCCCGCCAGGCCGTAGGCCTTGGAGAAAGTCCGCGAAATCATCAGGTTGGGGAATTCCCGCAACCAGGCGCTCGAGTCGTGGCGCAGTTCCGGCGGGAGGTACTCGTTGTAGGCCTCGTCGAGCACCACCACCGTCGTGGACGGCACCTGGCGCAGGAAGTCTTCGACCTGCTCCGGCGCCAGGTAGGTGCCGGTGGGATTGTTGGGGTTGGCCACGAACACCAGCCGGGTGTCGGGCTCGATCGCCGCAGCCATCGCCGCCAGGTCGTGGCCGTGGTCGCGCGCCGCGACCACGATGCCGCGCGCGCCGACCGCCTGCGTCGCCAGCGCGTAGACGACGAACGAATACTGGGCGTAGACCGCCGACGAACCCGGACCGAGCAGCGCCTTGGCGGCCAGTTCGAGCAGGTCGTTGGAGCCGTTGCCCAGCGTGATCCACTCCGCTGGCACGCCGTAGCGCCGCGCCAGCGCGTCCTTCAACTCGAAGCCGTTGGGGTCAGGGTAGCGGGCCAGTTCGGCCGCGACTCCGATCATCGCGGCGCGCGCCGACTCCGGCATCCCCAGCGGGTTTTCGTTCGAGGCCAGCTTGATGATCGTGGCCGGATCGATGCCGTATTCGCGCGCCAGCTCGCCGATCGGCTTGCCGGCCTGGTAGGGGGCGATTGCGCGGATGTATTCAGGCGCAGAGAGGGTCATGGCAGTGCTACTCCGAAGTATTTGGTGGCGCGTCGCGGCGGCCGGCCGCCGGCGCTCTACGCCAGTCGCGGATAGGACCCGATCACCTTGTAGAACGCGGCGTTGCGCTGCAGTTCCTCGAGCGCCGGGATGATGTCCGGATCTTTCCAGTGGCCAGCGATGTCGATGTAGAAATAGTATTCCCAGCGCCCCTGGCGGGCCGGGCGCGACTCGAGCCGCTTCATCGAAACCTTGTGCCGGGCGAGCGGTTCGATCAGCGAGTGCATCGCGCCCGGGCGGTCCTGCACTGCCAGGATCAACGAGGTCTGGTCACGCCCCGAGGCTTCGCACTCGTGACGCCCGATGATCGAGAACCTGGTCCGGTTGGCGGGATCGTCCTGGATCCCGGCGGCGGCCACCTGCAGTCCGTAGCGCAGTGCCGCCGCATCGCCGGCGATGGCGGCCGTGCTCGGGTCGGCCGCGGCCAGTTGCGCCCCCTCGGCGTTGCTGGCCACCGCCGCCAGCTCGATCCCGTGGGCGTGGCGCTCGAGCCAGACATTGCACTGGGCCAGGGCCTGGGGATGGGCACAGATGCGCTTGATCCCGGCGAGCGAATTGCTCTGCGCGAGCAGGTTGTGGCGCACCGGCACCAGCAACTCGCCGCTGATCTTGAGCGGCGTCTGCAGGAACAGGTCGAGCGAGCGGCTCACCGCCCCCTCGGTCGAATTCTCGATCGGCACCACCCCGAAGTCGGCAGCCCCCGATTCGGTGACCTTGAACACCTCGTCGATCGACTGGCAGGGCACCGGGTCGATGCCGTGGCCGAAATGGCGGTACATCGCCAGTTCCGAGAAGGTGCCCTCGGGCCCCAGGTAGGCCACCCGCAGGCGCCGCTCGATCTCCCGGCACGCCGAGATCACTTCGAGATAGATCGAAGCCAGCGCGGTGAGCGACAGCGGGCCAGTGTTCTTGCTGCGCAGCCGGTCGATGATCTGGGCCTCGCGCTCGGGACGGTAGACCGGCGCATCGGTTTCGCGCTTGATTTCGCCGACCTCGCGGGCCAGCGCCGCGCGCCGGTTGAGCAACGCCACGATCTGCTCGTCGACCGCGTCGATGGCCACGCGCAGCGCCCCGATGCCGGTCTCGCCCCCGTCCTTGTTCTGGTCACCAGGTTCCAATTTCACCTCGGTCTTGATTCAGTCGCCGCCAATGCTACCGGAATCGTCCGCTTTTACCGCAACCATGCCAGCAGAATCGGCAGGGTCACGCCGCCGACCACGGTCGAGAGCGAAACCGCGCCGCTGACGACCGGCAGTTCGACGCGATAGCGCTGGGCCAGCAGGTAGACGTTGGCGCCGATCGGCAGCCCGGCGGCAATCGTCAGCACCGCAAGGGTAAGCGGATCGAGCCCGAACAGCCAGCGCCCGGCCACGTAGGCGACCAGCGGGTGCAGCAGGTTCTTCAATACCGCGAGCGCCGCCACCGAGCTCCAGCCGGCACTGATCCCGTACTGCGCCAGCGACGCGCCGAGCAGCACCAGGCACATCGGGGTCGCCGCCGAGGCCATCAGTTTGAGCGCCGCGTCGACCGGCCCGGCCAGCCCGAGGTGCAACAGCGACCAGGCCACCCCGGCGATGATCGGCAGCACCACCGGATGCACCAGGGCGCTGCGCAGCGCCGGGCGCAAGGCCGTCACCAGCCGCCGCAGCCGTGAAGTCACCGGCGCCTCGGCCCCCGGCGCCATCGCCCGCGCGAGTTCGAGCATCAGGGTCGCGACGCTCAGGAGGATCAGCGCATGCATGGCGATGATGGTCAGCAGCACCGCGAGGCCGGCTTCGCCAAAGGCGAGCCGCACCAGCGGCACGCCGAGCATCACGTTGTTCGAGAAAATGCCGGCGAGCGCGTGCATCACCGCCTGTTGGCTCTCGAAGCCGCGGGCCCGCTGGATTGCAAAAAGGGTGAAGAACAGCGCCAGTGCGACGCTGAAGTAGGCCGCCGGGGCGTCGAAGGCGATCTTGTCGAAGCTGGTGCGCGCCATCGCGCCAAAGAGCAGCGCCGGCAGGAACAGCATGAAGGTGACGTCGGAGAGCGAACGCACCCCGTCTGCATCGATGACCCGGAACCGGGCCGCGCCGTAGCCGACCGCGATCAACGCGACGATCGGCGCGACGATCTCGACGAAGATGTTCACGTCACCTCGGAGCCGTCTCCCGCGGCATCGGCATCGGCCTCGTCACCGACTCCCATGCCATCGACCGCGTCGGTTTCGAGCACGCGCTGGACGCCCGAGAGCGTGGTGCCTTGGCCAACGGCGATCAGCGTCACGCCCTGGGTCGCGCGGCCCATCTCGCGAATCTCGGCCACCCGGGTGCGCACCAGTACCCCACCGGTGGTGATCATCATGATCTCGTCGTGTTCCTCGACCAGCACCGCGGCGACCACGCTGCCGTTGCGCTCGGTGGTCTGGATCGCGATCATCCCCTTGGTGCCACGGCCGTGGCGGGTGTACTCGGTGATCGGCGTGCGCTTGCCGTAGCCGTTCTCGGTCGCGGTGAGCACCGACTGGGTCTCGTTCTCGGCGACCAGCATCGCGATGACCTGCTGGCCTTCCTCGAGGTTCATGCCGCGCACGCCGCGCGCGGTGCGGCCCATCGGCCGGACGTCGTTCTCGTCGAAGCGCACCGCCTTGCCGGCGTCGGAGAACAGCATCACGTCGTGCTCGCCGTCGGTGATGGCGGCGCCGATCAGGAAGTCGCCCTCGTCGAGGTCGACCGCGATGATCCCGGCCTTGCGCGGATTGGAGAAATCGCTGAGCGCCGACTTCTTGACCGTGCCCAGGCTGGTGGCCATGAAGACGTAGAAATTCTCGTCGAACGACTTGACCGGCAGCACCACCGTGATCTTCTCGCCGGTGGCCAGCGGGAACAGGTTGACGATCGGCTTGCCGCGCGAGATCCGCGTCCCCTGCGGGACCTCCCAGACCTTGAGCCAGTAGACCCGGCCGCGATCCGAGAAGCACAGGATGTAGTCGTGGGTGTTGGCGATGAACAGCTGGTCGATCCAGTCGGCATCCTTGGTGGCGGCGGCCTGCTTGCCGCGCCCGCCGCGGCGCTGCGCGGTGTATTCCGACACCGCCTGGCTCTTGATGTAGCCGGTGTGCGAGACCGTGACCACCATGTCGGTCGGCTGGATCAGGTCCTCGGTTTCAAGCTCGGTCGCGTTGAGCTCGATCTGCGACTTGCGCACGTCGCCGTAGGCAGCCCCGATCACCCGCAGCTCGTCGGCGATCACCTCGGTGATGCGCTCGGGCCGCGCCAGCAGGTCGAGCAGGTCGACGATCTGGAGGATCACCTCGCGGTACTCGTCGACGATCTTGTCCTGCTCCAGGCCGGTGAGGCGCTGGAGGCGCATCTGCAGGATCTCCTGCGCCTGGACTTCCGAGAGCCGATAACCGTCGGGCTGCAGCCCGAGGCGCGGGTCGAAGCCTTCGGGGCGCACCGAATCGGCCTCGGTGCCGGCGCGGGCCAGCATCTCGCGCGCGATTCCCGGCGTCCAGACCCGTTCCATCAGGCGCTCGCGCGCCACCGGCGGCGTCGGCGAGGCCTTGATCAGCGCGATCATCTCGTCGACGTTGGCGATCGCCACTGCCAGGCCCTCGAGCACGTGGCCGCGTTCGCGCGCCTTGCGCAACTCGAACACCGAGCGCCGGGTCACCACTTCACGGCGGTGCGCGAGGAACGCCGCGAGCATCTGCTTGAGGTTCAAGAGGCGCGGCTGGCCGTCGACCAGCGCCACCATGTTGATCCCGAAGGTGTCCTGCAGCTGGGTCTGCTTGTAGAGCTTGTTGAGCACGATCTCGGGCATCTCGCCGCGCTTGAGCTCGATCACCGCGCGCATGCCCGACTTGTCGGACTCGTCGCGGATGTCGGAGATGCCGTCGATCTTCTTCTCGTTGACCAGTTCGGCGAGGCGCTCGAGCAGCACCCGCTTGTTGACCTGGTAGGGCAGCTCGTCGATCACGATCACGCCACGGGCGCCGCGCTCGAGTTCCTCGAAGTGCGTGCGGCCGCGCATCACCACCCGGCCGCGGCCGGTGCGATAGCCCTCGCGCACTCCGGCGACGCCGTAGATGATCCCGGCAGTCGGGAAATCGGGCGCGGGGATCACGTCGATCAGCTCGTCGACCGTCACCTCGGGATTGCGCAACAGCAGCAAGCACCCTTCGATGACCTCGTTGAGGTTGTGCGGCGGAATGTTGGTCGCCATCCCGACCGCGATCCCGGCCGAGCCGTTGACCAGCAGGTTGGGGATGCGCGCCGGCAGCACCACCGGCTCGAACTCCCGGCCGTCGTAGTTGGGCTGGAAGTCGACCGTTTCCTTGTCGATGTCGGCCAGCAGGTCGCTGGCAATGCGCTCGAGCCGGCATTCGGTGTAACGCATTGCCGCAGCATTGTCGCCGTCGACCGAGCCGAAGTTGCCCTGCCCGTCGACCAGCGGGTAGCGCAGCGAGAAATCCTGCGCCATGCGCACCAGCGTGTCGTAGATCGCCGAATCGCCGTGGGGGTGGTATTTGCCCATCACCTCGCCGACGACGCGGGCGCATTTCACGTAGGGCCGGTTCCAGACGTTGCTCGACTCGTGCATCGCGAACAGGACCCGGCGGTGCACCGGCTTGAGCCCGTCGCGCACGTCCGGCAGGGCCCGTCCGACGATCACGCTCATCGCGTAATCGAGGTACGAGTTGCGCATCTCCTCTTCTAGACTGATCGGGAGTGTTTCCTTGGCGAACTGGTCCATGCGGGTGGTGGTGTGCTTGAAGAAGGATGAATTCGCGCATAGCGCGCGAAATGGGGATGCAAAACCGGTTGATTTTAACACGCTGACCGGGGCAAATACCCCGCCCGGGCCGCGCTGTGATTAAATCCGCCCAACGCCCCCCAGGCTCCGGAGCTGCCGCCTGTGTCCGAACCGATCACCCTGATCCAGCCCGAATGGATCGTGCCAGTCGAACCGGCCAATACCGTGCTGCGCGACCACGACATCGCGATCGCCGGTGAAATGATCCATGAACTGCTGCCGCGCGCCGCGGCCGCCGAACGCTACCCCGAGGCGCGCCGCATCCCGCTGCCCGGCCACCTGCTCACCCCGGGGCTCGTCAACCTGCACACCCACGCCTCGATGGCGCTGCTGCGCGGGGTCGGCGACGACATGGCGCTCAAGCCGTGGCTCGAGAAGCGCATCTGGCCGCTTGAGGCCCGGCTGATGTCGCGCGAATTCGTGTTCGACGGCGCGGTGCTCGCCTGCGACGAAATGCTGCGCGGCGGCATAACCTGCTTCAACGACATGTACTTCTTCCCCGAGGCGGTCGCCGACGCGGCGCGGGCGCTGGGCATGCGCGCCAGCCTCGGCATCATCGTCATCGACTTCCCTTCGGCCTACGGCGCCGGCGCAGCCGACTACCTGCGCAAGGGCCTGGAATTGCGCGATCGCCTCGGCGACGACCGGCTGATGAGCTTTTGCCTGGCGCCGCACGCGCCCTACTCGGTGGGCGACGACAACCTGCGCCAGGTGGCCACGCTGGCCAACGAACTGGGGCTGCCGATCCACATCCACGTCCACGAGACCGACCAGGAACTGAGCGACAGCATCGCGCGCTACGGGGTCCATCCGCTGGAGCGGCTCGACCAGCTCGGCCTGGTCGGGCCCGACACCATCGCGGTCCACGCGGTCCATACCAGCCCCGCGGAACTCGACCTGATGGCGCAGCGCGGGGTCTCGGTCGCCCATTGCCCCCACTCCAATCTCAAGCTCGGCAGCGGCATCGCACCGGCCGCCGGGTGGCTGGAGCGCGGCATCAACGTCGGCATCGGAACCGACGGGTCGGCAAGCAACAATCGCCTCGACCTGCTCGGCGAGGCGCGCACCGCGGCGCTGCTCGCCAAGGGCAGTTCCGGGCAGGCCGACATCTGGAGCGCCCACCAGGTGCTGCACTCATTGACCCTGGCTGGGGCAAGGGCACTGGGCCTGGGCGAACGCATCGGATCGCTCAAGCCGGCAAAATACGCCGACATGGTCGCCTTCGACCTGCGCGCCACCGAACTCCAGCCGGTCTACGACCCAGTGTCGCAGCTGATCCACGCGGCCGGACGGGCAGCAGTTGCCGAGGTTTGGGTTGCGGGCCGCCATGTTGTTCATATGCGACAGGCTCGAACCCCGGCGGCGCAAACCCTGATCCCTGAGGTGGTGGCGCGTACCCGCATGTGGCAGAATCGGGTTGGTGATACATTGTCGGGCAATGCGGCGCCTTAGTTCTTTGGGTCGTGCTTGCTCAATATCTGGCGCCTTACAACGGTTATCGAGAGGAGAACCATGAAAAAATCAACGAAACTGGCTACATTGGCCGCGACCGCGCTGCTTGCGATGTCGTTTGGTCCAATCGCCTCTGCGGCGACCAATAATGGATACGTCTTCAGCTCCAGTTCCGACGTCGTGACGAGCGGCACCGGGCTGTGCTGGAGGACTTCGGCCTGGACCCCTGCCGATGCGATGAAGGGCTGCGACGAAGACCTGATGCCGAAGCCGAAGCCGGCTCCTGCCCCGGCCCCCGCGCCGGCGCCCGCCCCGGCCCCGGTAGTCGCGCCGCCGCCCCCGCCGCCGCCGGCACCGGCCCCCGCGCCGGCCCCGGCCCCTGCTCCGGTTCCGAAAGCCGAGAAGGTGACGTTCGCAGCTGACGCCTTCTTCGATTTCGACAAGGCCGTGCTCAAGCCCGAAGGCAAAGCCAAGCTGACCGACCTGGTCGAGAAGCTCAAGGGCATCACGCTCGAGGTCATCATCGCCGTTGGTCACACCGACGCGACCGGCCCCGACGCCTACAACCAGCAGCTGTCGGTGCGTCGTGCCGAGTCCGTCAAGGCTTACCTGGTGAGCCAGGGCATCGAAGCCAACCGGGTCTATACCGAAGGCAAGGGCGAGAAGCAGCCTGTCGCCGACAACAAGACCAGGGAAGGCCGCGCGAAGAACCGTCGCGTTGAAGTCGAGGTCGTCGGTACCCGCATGAAGTAAGCATCACGTTTCAAGAGAGCCCCGCCGCTGGCGGGGCTTTTTTTTGCCTGCGTGACTGGCGCGGGCCGCGTCCGACACTCCCGTCTACAATGTCGGCTATCTTCAGCCGAGCACTGTGACCATGACCGCATCCAAACCAGCCGCCCAGGCCGGCGCCAACTCCAGGTCGACCAATTTCGATCCCGCGGAGCTCGCCAAGTTTTCGGCGCTCGCCGCCAAGTGGTGGGATCCCGACTCCGAATTCCGGCCGCTGCACCAGATCAACCCGCTGCGCCTGGAGTGGATCGACCAGCTGGCGGGGATCGCCGGCAAGAGCGTGCTCGACGTCGGTTGCGGCGGCGGCATCCTCAGCGAGGCGATGGCGGCCAAGGGCGCGCAGGTGCTGGGCATCGATCTGGGCGAGAAGTCGCTCAAGGTCGCCGAACTGCATCGCCTCGAGAGCGGCGCGCCGGTGAGCTACCGCGCGGTCGCGGTCGAGGACTATGCCACCGAGAACCCCGCAGGGCACGACGTCGTCACCTGCATGGAGATGCTCGAGCACGTTCCCGACCCGGAATCGGTGATCCGCTCCTGCGCCGCGCTGACCCGTCCCGGCGGCTGGCTGTTCTTCTCGACCATCAACCGCAACCCGAAGTCGTTCGTGTTCGCGATCATCGGTGCCGAGTACCTGTTGCGCATCCTGCCGCGCGGCACCCACGACTACGCCAAGTTCGTCAAGCCCTCGGAACTCGGGGCGGCAGCCCGTCGTTGCGGACTCGAACTGGTTGAAATGAACGGCATGACCTACAACCCGCTGACCAAGGTCTATCGGCTCGACACCAGCGACGTCTCGGTCAACTACCTGATGGCCTTTCGCAAGCCCGCCTGAGCAGGCGAACGCCGATGCCAGCTTCCAAAACCCGCCTGGACGCGCCGCCGCGCGCAGTGCTCTTCGACCTCGACGGCACGCTGGCCGACACCGCCGAGGACCTCGCGGCGCCGGTCAATGCGATGCGCGCCGAGCGCGGACTAGAGCCGATGGCGATCGCGACCCTGCGGCCGTTTGCATCGATGGGCGCGCGCGGCCTGATCTGGCGTGCTTTCGGGGTGACTCGCGAAGAGCCGGAGTTCGGCGCGTTGCGCGACGAATTCCTCGCGCGCTACGAGCAGGCCATGTGCGTTCACACCCGGGTCTTTCCAGGCACGATGGCGGTGCTCGACGAGTTCGAACGCCGCGGCATTCTCTGGGGCGTGGTGAGCAACAAGTACGAGCGCTACGTGCGGCCGATCCTGACCCAGCTCGGACTGATCGAACGCTCGGTCTGCGCCGTTGGCGGCGACACCACCGAATTTTCCAAGCCCCATCCGGCGCCGCTGCTGCTCGGTGCCAAGATCGCCGGCGTCGCGGCCACGAGCTGCGTCTACGTCGGCGACGACCTGCGCGACGTCGAGGCCGGCCGCGCGGCGCGGATGGCGACGGTCGCGGTCACCTACGGGTTCTCGGGCGATGCCGCCCCGCCATCGGTCTGGGGCGCGGATTTCCTGATCGACGCGCCCGGCGAACTGCTCGAGCTGTTGCCGGATTAGTTCAGACGGGCGCCGCTCGCCTCGATCCAGGGAACCAGTTCATCGAGCAATCCGGTGGCGGCGCGATTGAACGCGGCCGCGGCCCGTGCCGGGTCCTCGCCGTCAACGGTCGCGACCCGCTCGAAGTGCTGGCGGGCGATTACCTTGCGCGCGCGCCAATCGAGCAGCTCGGCGGTAAGCGCCACCCGGGCCGAGCCCGGCGGCTGCGCCGCGTCGAGGTAGATTTCCTCGAGCCGCAGGTTGAGCAGCAGGTCGCCACGAATACCGGCGGTGGCCTGGGTCACGGTGCCAAAGGCATGCCGGGCGACGAGGCGGTGCTCGAGCAGCTGCGCCAGGCGCTTGACCGGGCGCTCGGTCCAGGCCGCGTACTGGTAGTAGGCACGCCCGCCGCCCTGGCGGCTGAAGGCGATCGAGGTGCCATCGTAGAAACTGCTCTCGCTGGTGGGCGACAGCAACAGGGCCAGCGAGTTGGGCTTGACGTCGGCCGCCGCAGTGGCAGCCGGGTTCAGGTCGGTCAATTCGTACCAGGTGCGCGCCGGCAGGTCGCCGCCCAGAATCGAGCAGCCCGCGGAAGCCAGCACCAGCAGCGCCGCCGCGGCCCCCAGTGCCAGTGAAACGTGCCGGCGCCCGGGGCGTGCGGCTTGAAGTTTGATTCTGTCGCCAGTCATCAGCGCTTCACCTCGCCTGGACCAAGTTGATCAGGACCGGGGCCGACCAGCGCCGCGTGCGGATCCTGCAGGCGCTCGAGCGTGCGGGCGAGCATCGCCGCCGCACTGCGCAGGTCCTGGGCGGTGGCGCGCAATTCGAGCAGCCCGATGTCGGCGGCGTCGCCAACCTTGCTTCCCATCGCCTTGGTCTCGGCTTCGAGCGTCGTCGCAAGGCTGCTGAACTCGCGCAATGTTGCTTCGGCCTGGCGCATGGCGTCCTCGCCGCCGCGCAAGGTCGTGCCGGCGCTCGCAATCACCTTCCGGCCCTCGTCAAGAGCGGTGCGCAGTTCGGCCAGCGCGGCGCGAGTCTCCTCGAGCACCTTGCCGGCATCCTTGGCCAGCGGATCGACGTTGGCCGCAGCCGATTCGACCGCCACGGTGATCCGGCGCGACGACTCGCCCAGCGCCACGGCGCCCTCGCGCAGGCTGCGGGCAGTGGCGTCGATGGCGGCCATGCGGGCGTTGAGGTTGTCGACGAACTGGCGGGCGCCGGCGAGCGCGGCGTTGAAGGTGGCGCGGTTCTCGGGGCTGAGCACGTCGTTGAGGTAGGCGAGCGTGGTCTCGGCGGTGCGGGCCAGCCGGCTGGCCGAGTCGGCGATCTGGGCCAGTTCCGAACGGCCCTCGGGAATCACCGGATAACTGTCGCCTTCCTTGACCGTCACCAGGGCCGGTCCAGGAACGCCGTTGGTGACCAGTTCGATGCGGGCGATGCCGGTGACGAAATTGCGCGCCAGCACGGCAACCGTGTTGTCGCTCACCGGCGTGTCGCGGTCGACGCGGATCGTCACCTCCACGAGGTTGATGTTGCCGTGCTTGAGCGAATAATTCTCGACCCGCCCGACCTTGATGCCGCGCATCGTGACGTCACCGCCCTGCTGCACGCCGTCGAGCGACTGGCGCTCGAAGCGGATGGTGTAGAACAGGTACTCGGAGGACGGCCCGACGCTCGAGAGCCAGGCAAAGCCGGCCACTGCCGCCGCGGCCAGGGCGAGCACGATCGCACCCACGAATGCGTAGCGGGTTTCCGGTTCCATTGGTCAGGCTCCTGCGGACGCGGGTTCGGCGCGCGCCGCGAAGTAGGAACGGATCCAGGGATCGTCGTAAGTCATAACTTGCTCGAGCGTACCATCGGCCACGACCCGTCCGCCAGCCAGCACCAGCACCCGGCCGGCGATGGTTTGCAGGGTGTCGAGGTCGTGGGTAACCAGCATGACCGTAATGCCGAGATCGTCGCACAGAAAGCGCACCAGCCGGTCGAAAGCCCGGGCGGCAACCGGGTCGAGCCCGGCAGTTGGCTCGTCGAGGAACAGGATCTCGGGCTCGAGCGACAGTGCGCGCGCCAGCGCTGCGCGCTTGCGCATCCCGCCCGAGAGTTCGCTCGGCATCTTGGTGGCCACTTCGGGGCCCAGCCCGGCGAGCGACAGGCGCAGCAGCGCCAGCGCGGTCGCCAGCTCCTTGGGCGTGTCGGTGTGCTCCAGGATCGGTGCGGCAACGTTGCCGAGCACGTCGAGGGTCGAGAACAGCGCACCGTCCTGGAACAGCACCCCGATGCGCCGGCGCAGCGCGGTCAG
>JAHEMI010000036.1 GCA_024643785.1 Burkholderiaceae bacterium | reverse complement strand
TCCTCGGCCAGGCAGGTGCCGAGGTGATCCTCGCTGCCGACGGTTTCGATGCGCTCGCGAAGATTGCCGACCACGAACCCGACCTGATCTTCTGCGACATCCTGATGCCGCGGCTCGACGGCTACCAGACCTGCGCGCTGATCAAGAAGAGCCAGCGCTACCGCAGCATCCCGGTGGTGATGCTCTCGAGCAAGGACGGGCTGTTCGATCGCGCCCGCGGGCGCATGGTCGGTTCGGACCTTTACCTGACCAAGCCGTTCACCAAGGACGGGTTACTGCGCACGGTCGGCGAGTACGTCGCCGCGGCCGCGCACACGTAAGCAGCGCGTTGATGGGAGAATCCACGCCATGATCCCCCACAAAATACTGGTGGTTGACGACTCGGCCACGGCAAGGACGTACTTCTCCGACCTCTTCGCCGATAACGGCTACCAGGTCATCACCGCCGAGGACGGGCCGGAGGCCCTACGCAAGGCGCGCGACGAGCAGCCCAGCCTGGTGCTGCTCGACGTGGTGATGCCGGGGCTAAGCGGCTTCCAGGTCACCCGCACCCTGGCGCGCGATCCCTCGACCAAGAACATTCCGGTACTGATCTGCAGCGGCAAATCGAACGAGACCGATCGCATCTGGGGAATGCGCCAGGGCGCGCGCGACTATCTGATCAAGCCAGTTGCCGATGCTGATTTGCTGGCGCGCGTGGCACGGCTGCTCACCGCTGCGGTGCCGGAAACGGCCAGCGAGCGGACATGAACGAATTCGACGAACTGCTCAACAGGTTTGCGGTGCTGGCGGCTGCAGCGCCGGAACCGGTTGGCGACGCAGCGCCGGAAGACGGCGGCGGCGCGATTCCCGAAATGGCGCCCGATGAGACGGCGAGCACTCCAGTGGTAGCGCCGGAATCAGCGCAGTCCACCGAAGAGGTGGCCGAGCCAAAGCCTGTTGCGCTCGCCGACACGGCAGTCGCGTCGGCAGAGGATGCAAGCGCTGCCGGCGAGGAGCCTGGCGAACCGACCGAAGACCAGCAATTGCGGGCATTCCAGGAACGACTCAGCGAGCGTCTCGGGCGGTCCGGCGAAGCTCGCCAGACCAAGCTCGGCGTCCAGGCCGGGGGGCGGCTCTGGCTCGTCGAACTTTCCGAGGCCGGTGAAATTGTCGCAGTGCCGCCCAACTTCGCGGTGGTGCCGCTGACCCATTCGTGGTTGCGCGGACTGGTGAACCTGCGCGGCGCGCTGCATGCCGTCACCGATCTCGCCGATTTCCTGGGCGAGTCGCCCAGCGTGGTCGGCCGCGAGTCGCGCCTGCTGGTGTTTGCCTCGCGGCTCAACCTCAACTCGGCGGTGCTGGTCGATCGCATGCTCGGCCTTCAGGATCTGGCGGGAATGAGCATGATCAGCGATCCCGACGGTGCCGAAGCGGGTGAGTGGGTTGACGCGCAGGACCGGCACTGGTACGAACTCAGCCTGCAACAACTGGCCGTTGACGAGCGCTTTCTCGTCGCCGCGCGCTAGGCGATGGCATCGACCATGGAGAAGAGCCCGCACATGAAGACGCCTGGATCAGGCACCACTGCCAGCGGGCTGGGCGGCGAGGGCATCTCGTTGCCGCCGGACACGGTGATCATCGACGACCTCAACGAGGGTGCTGGTCCCGACGAACTTATCGGCTATGACCCGGCCAGCTCCAGTGCCACTGCGGCGACCGGCGTTCCGGGCACGTTGCGCCGCGCCCGCCGGCGGCGCTTCGTCTTTCCATTCGTGGGCCAACTGCCGTTCGAGCGCCAGGTGCGCTTCTTCGTGCCGGTGCTGGCGCTCGCCATCCTGCTGAGTTTCCTGTTCCTGTGGCTCGACACCCGTCACTCGGCCGAAATGAACCGCGTCACCCACCTGATCGGCGAGGCACTGACCCATTCCCAGCGCATGGCAAAGTCGGCGCCGGGCGCGATCGGCGGTGATTTCGAGTCCTTTGTCCAGCTTTCCGAAAGCCGCCAGAAAGTCAACGCGGCACTCGACCAGCTCACGACCATCGATGCGGTTGCGCCGGCCCTGCCCAAGGTCCTGGCGAGTTGGCGTTCATCAGACGAGGCCGCGCGCCAGCTCGGCGACCAGCGCCCGTTGCTCGAGTCGCTCGGTGACCTGAGGCGCACGATCCTGGGCGCCAATCCGCAGTTGCTCGGCGCGGCCCAGACAGTGGCAGCTGCCAAGCTCCAGAAAGGTTCGTCGCCGCGCGAAATATCGCTTTCGGGCGAACTGGTGATGCTGACCCAGCGTATCGCCAAGGACGCCAGCATGCTGGTGTCGGCCGAACACTTCGATCCCCAAGTCGGGACAAGCCTGGGCCAGTCGGTGCGCTCGCTGGGCGGCAACGCCGATGCGCTGCTGCGCGCAACCCCGGCAACCGACACCGAGACGCGCCGGGCGCTCGACGAGGTCAAGACCATGCTGGGCACGAGCGAGAAGTCGTTGAAGGTGATTCTCGACAACCTCGCCGGGCTGCAGCAGGCCAAGGTTTCCGAGCGCCGGATCTTTCGCGGCAGCGAGCCGTTGCGGCTCGAACTCGAGAGCATGCGCAACGTCAGTGCCGGGGAAGGCGGGCTCGACTGGCGGATGATGGCGGCCGGAATCTGCGGTCTGATCGCCGCCATCGGCGCCTTTGGCCTGGCACGGGCCTACGTCGTCGAGGGCGTGGTGCGCGCCGAGGATGCCGAAGCCGAGCGGGCGATCGCCGAACGCCAGCAGGATCACGCGCGGCGTGCCAACGATCTCAACCAGGCGGCGATCCTGCGCCTGATGAACGAACTCCAGGAGGTCGCCGATGGCGACCTGACGGTGCAGGCCACCGTTTCCGACGACATCACGGGCGCGATCGCCGATTCGGTCAACTACACGGTCGAGGAATTGCGCAGCCTGGTGGCGCGGATCAACAGCACCGCCAAGCTGGTCAACGAGGCATCGTCGCGGGCCCAGATGACGGCGACCAGCCTGCAGGCTGCCTCGGAGCAGCAGTCACGCGAAATCCGCGACACCGGCGAGGCAGTGCTGCGCATGGCGCAACAGATCCACGAGGTCTCGGCGCGGGCGTCAGAATCGGTCCAGGTGGCCGGCCATTCGCTGTCCGCATCCCAGAAGGGCACCCGCGCGGTCGACAACGCGATTGCCGGCATGAACGGGATTCGCGACCAGATCCAGGAGACCGCCAAGCGCATCAAGCGCCTGGGCGAGTCGTCGCAGGAAATCGGCGAGATCGTCGAGCTGATTTCCGACATCACCGAACAGACCAACGTGCTCGCGCTCAACGCCGCGATCCAGGCGGCATCGGCAGGCGAGGCCGGGCGCGGTTTCACGATCGTGGCCGAGGAAGTGCAACGCCTCGCCGAGCGCTCGGGCGAGGCTACCAAACAGATTGCGTCGCTGATTCGCGGCATCCAGACCGATACCCAGGATGCGGTGAGGGCGATGGAACTAAGCACCCAGGGAGTGGTCGAAGGGACCCGCCTGTCCGACGATGCCGGCCACGCGCTGAGTGAAATCGGCGCCGTATCGACCAACCTGGCCGAGCTGATCGAAGGGTTTTCCAACACCACTTCCAAGCAGGCGGCGTCGGCGGGCACGGTCGCCCAGTCGATCCAGCGCATCCTGCTGGTGACGGAACAGACTTCTGAAGGTACGCTCCAGACTGCGGGGTCGATACGCCAGCTGGCCGAGCTGGCCCAGGAATTGAAGAACTCGGTGGCGCGTTTCAGGGTTGCATAGCAACGCGCCGGGATGAGGTGAGCGACATTGATGCCTGACCAAGACCAGATCGTCGACGAACAACGGGAAGACTTGCGGGCGGTGCCCGCGGCTCCGCAGCTCGCGGCATTGTCGTGGTGCATCGGCGAGATTCGCCATTCGCTCACCGAGGTGCAGAACCTGCTCGAGGCGACAGTCGCGCCGGGCGACGGCGCCGCCGCAGCCGGCGAGGCGCCGGACAGCGGTCGCCTGGCGGCAGCCAGGATGGCGCTGCACCAGGCCTACGGCGCGCTGGCCGTGGTCGAGATGCCGGGCGCGACGGTCGTCGTGCGCGAGGCGGAACGGGTGCTCGATGTCCTGGAAAACGGGTCGTTGGCGGTTTCGGCGGGCGTCGTGGCCCGCATCGGCAATGCCCTGACTGCGCTGCCCGAGTACCTCGACGACCTGCTGCGCGGCACTCCCGACCAGCCGCTCTACCTTTACCCGGCCTATCGGGCACTGCTCGAGGTCCGGAACGCCGACCGGATCAGCCCCGCCGACCTGTTCTTCCCGCGCCTGACCGCGACGTTGCCGCGCGACGAGGCGCAACTGCGCGAACTTTCCCCGAATGACCTCCAGGCGCTGCAATCGTCCTTCGAACACGGTCTGCTCAGGCTGTTGCGCGAGGCGGGCAGCCGCGATGCCCTGGCCCAGTTGCATGAGGCGGCGGCGGCTTTCGAGAACTCGACGCTCGCCAACCGTCACGGATCGTTCTGGACCGTGGTGCTGGCCTACTTCGAGGCCTTGCGCGACGGCGTGCTCGAACTCGACGTGCTGGGCAAGCGGCTCATCGCCAGGATCAACCTGCAGTTGCGCCACACCATCGGCGGGCAGGCGCCGCTTGCCGAGGGGCTGTTGCGCGATGCACTCTTCGCGCTGGCCAGCGCGCAGGGCGGCGGCCAGCTGGTGGCGGACGTGCGCAAGGCCTTCGATCTCGCCGGCACGGTGCCGGCGGATTTCGAGATTCCGCGCTATGGAGCCATCGAACGCAAGCTGCGGGAGCGGGCGGCTGCGGCGCTGGCCCGCGCGACTGCCGCCTGGGATCGCGCGGCGCGCGGTCAGGCCGGGGAACTGTCGGTCTTCGTCGCTGCTCTCGAGGACTACGCAGGCGCGATCGCCGAATTCGGTATTCCCGGCATGGTCGAACTCGCCCAGGCGGGACTGGCGGCCGGGCGTTCCCAGGCCGACTCCAAGGAAGAGATCGGCGAGTCGTTGGGCATCGAAGTGGCGATGGCATTGCTGTTTTCCGAGGCTGCGCTCGAGGCCGGTTTGCGCGAGTTCGCCAGCACCGACGCGCGCAGCCGCGAGATGGCGGCGCGGCTTGCTGCTATCGTCGCCGGCGACACCCTGTCGTCGATGCCGAACTGGTTGCATGAACTGGCCGCTGCCACCCACGAACGGCGGACGATGGTGGCGTTCATCGGCGAACTGCTGGTCAACCTGCGCAGTGTCGAGAAGACGCTTGACGCTTTCTTCCGCGATCCTGGCAAGCGCGCCGGGCTGGCTGCCGTCATCGGCGAAATTCGCCAGGTGGGCGGAGCACTGCGCCTGCTCGACTGCGTCGATGCTTCCGCCGCCGCTGCGGCGATCCAGGCCAGGATCGACGAACTGAGCCAGGCGGAACAAGCACCGGAGCCCGGCGACTGCGAAGCACTGGCACTGGACGTCGGCGCGCTGGGCTTCTTCATCGAGGATTTGCGCAATCCGGGGCGCGAGGCTGCGACCTATCACTTCGATAGCGCTAGCGGCCATTTCCGGGCGCGGATGATCGACGGATCGGGTGCGGAATTTCCGGTTTCCGACCTCGACGCCGGATGGTCGGCGCCGGTCACTCATGCCATGGCGCCGGCCCGGTTCGGTCCCCAGTCCTACGAGGACGAGGAGCCCGAAACGCCGAGCTACGAGTCTGCTCCGGTCGAAATCCAGCCAGTCCGGGAGGCGGCGCCCGAGCGCTCCGATATCAGCCAGGGGGCAATCGGCGCAGCGTTCGACTCCGAGTTGCTGCAGGTTTTCCTCGACGAAGCCCGCGAGGTGCTCGAGACCGTCGCGCACGAATCGGCGACGCTTGCGGACGCGCCTTCGGACCAGGATCTGCTGACGACCTTGCGGCGCTCGTTCCACACTCTCAAGGGCTCGAGCCGTATGGTCGGCCTCGGCCTGTTCGGCGAGGCCGCGTGGGCGGTCGAGCAGGTATTCAACCTTTGGTTGTCCGAGTCGCGTGACGCCAGCCATGACCTGCTCGCGCTGGTTGCCCGCTCGAGCACTGTGTTCAGTTCCTGGCTGGTCGGGATCGAACAGGGCGTGCCGTGGGGCGACGACGCGGCAGAACTCATTGCCGCCGCTGGAGCCTTGCGCGATGGCGGCGAGATGCCCGCGAGCGCCAGCGCCGAGCAGCCCGACGATCTCGGTGGCGACGCCACGGCCATCGCGAGCGAATGGAGCGACGAGGCGAGCGCCATGCCGCCCTATGACGAGGCGGACGCGGACGGGTTCGAAACGATCGATATCGTCGAGCCGGCGGCCGACATCGATGCCCAAAGATCGCTGCTCGAACTGGGCGGTGCGGAGTTCCTCGATCTCGACGCCAACGCGCTCAACGTGCGCCCGATCGTCAACATTGGCCTTGATATCCAGTCGGCCTGGTCTGACGAGCAGCCAAAACAGCGCGATGTGCTGATCGGCGGGCGGCGCATCCGCGAGAAGCTCTACCGGGTCTTCCTGGCCGAGTCTGACGACAGCCTCACGACACTGACGGCTGACGCCGATGAATGGCACCGTTCGCCGCTGCGCTCCGCCGGCGACGAAGCGCTCCGCAGCGCGCATACGCTCAAGGGCAGCGCAGGCGTCGTTGGGCTGGATCAGGTCCATGAGGTTGCGGAGCTGATCGAAGGCTTCCTGGCTTCTCAGGCCGCGTCAGGCGCGGCCACCACCCCCGAGGATCGCGCCGACTACTCCCGGGTGATCGAGCGCCTGCAGGCGATGCTGCACCAGTTCGCCGCTGGCGCGATGCCCGGCGAGGAGCCCGAAACGCTGCTGCTCGCGCGCACGCTGGCCGGGCGCTGGAATGAAGCCGGAGCGGCGGGCGCCGCCGGCGCCGCGGCCGAACTGGCCGAACTGGCGACC
The DNA here is from genome assembly GCA_024643785.1 of Burkholderiaceae bacterium. Classification (GTDB taxonomy): domain Bacteria; phylum Pseudomonadota; class Gammaproteobacteria; order Burkholderiales; family Burkholderiaceae_E; genus JAGXFR01. Next base: position 15,467 of record JAHEMI010000036.1, on the reverse strand, counting down.
GAGCCAATCCCCGAGGCGCCGATCTGCGTCGATGAATTCGACGCCGACCTGCTGCCGATCTTTGTCGAGGAAGCCGAGGAGTGGCTCCCCGCGGTTGGTGAACACCTGCGCGACTGGCTCGCGCGCCCGCAGGATCGCGGTCTCGCGCAGTGGGTGATGCGCGCCCTGCACACGGTCAAGGGCAGCGCCCGGATGGCCGGAGCGATGACGCTCGGCCAGCGGGTCCATGAACTGGAGGCGAGCGTCGAGGCGGTGGCGGCGCTCGAGGACGCGGATCCCGAGCGCATCGAAGCGCTGACCGTCCGCCACGATGAACTGATGGTGCTGTTCGAGTCGATCGCAAGGCCGGGATCGATTACTGAGTTTGCCCCGGCCAGCGCTGCTCCGGCGGCGACTGACGCGCCACCCGAAGCCGAGACTCAGTACCAGGCGGCAGCTGATTCGACGCCGGCCGAGGTGGCCGAAACCGCGCCGGCCGAGCCGGCTGCAGCGCTGACCAGCGAAGCCCCGTCGCGCGCCGGCGTTGCACAACCCCAGCAGCCCTTGGTGCGGGTGCGCGCCGACGCTCTCGACGACCTGGTCAACCAGGCCGGCGAAGTCTCGATCGCGCGCTCACGGATCGACAATTCGATGGGCTCGCTGCGCCAGTCGCTCGGCGAACTCGCCGAGAACGTCGCCCGCCTGCGCGCGCAACTGCGCGAGATCGAGATCCAGGCCGAAACCCAGATCCAGGCCCGGCTCGCGCAGCAGCGCGAAAGCCAAGGCGATTTCGATCCGCTCGAATTCGACCGTTTCACCCGCCTGCAGGAACTCACCAGGATGCTGGCCGAGTCGGTCAACGATGTGGCCACGGTGCAGCAGGGTGCGTTCCGCAGCCTAGACGAGGCCAGCCAGGACCTGCTGCGTCAGGGCCGGGTGCTGCGCGAACTCCAGCACGACCTGATGCGGGTGCGGATGGTGCCGTTCGGCTCGGCATCCGACCGGATGTACCGCGTCGTGCGCCAGGCCGCCAAGCAGCTTGGCAAGCGCGTAAGCCTGGAAATCACGGGTGGCGCCGTCGAGCTCGATCGCGGCGTACTCGAGCGCATGGCGGCGCCGATCGAACACTTGCTGCGCAACTCGGTGGCGCATGGCGTCGAGTCGCCTGCCGACCGGGTCGCTGCGGGCAAGCCGGAGACCGGCGAGATCACCATCGAAGTGCGCCAGGAAGGCAATGAAGTGATGATGCTCTTCGCCGACGACGGCGCCGGGCTGAACTTCGAAAGAATTCGCGAGCGGGCGATCGAGGCCGGACTTGTGCGGCGCGAGCAGTCGCTCAATGACGCGACCCTGGCCGGGATGATCATGATGCCGGGGTTCTCGACCCAGACCGAGGTCAACCAGATCAGCGGCCGCGGCGTCGGATTGAACGTCGTCGACGAGGAAGTCTCGGCGCTCGGCGGCCGGATCACGATCGACTCGGAGCGCGGCACCGGAACCCGCTTCACGATTCACCTGCCGCTGACGCTGGCGATTTCGCAGGTGGTGATCGTTACCGTCGGCCCGCTCCAGTACGCTGTACCGTCGACCAGCTTCGAGCAGGTGATGCAACTGCGCCCGCAAGCCCTGGCGCAGGCCTACAAGGACGGTGCGATCGAATGGCAGGGTGCCCGGGTGCCGCTCTTCTACCTGGCCACGCTGGTGGACGCGCCCGACCTGCGGCCAGTGGCGCAGCACTATTCGCAAGTCGTAGTGCTGCATTCGTCTGGTCAGCGCATTGCGGTCCATGTCGATTCGGTCGGCCGCAACCAGGAGGTGGTGGTCAAGAACGTCGGCCGGCAGGTCGCGCGCGTGCGCGGAGTTTCCGGCGCCACGGTGATGGGCAACGGCGACATCGTGCTGATCCTAAACCCCGGGTTGCTGGCCCAGCAGGTGGTTCAAAGCAGCGCCAGCGATCCCCGGATGGTGCCCGGTGCTCCACAGCTGGAGGTTGCGCCGCCGACCGTGATGGTGGTCGACGATTCGCTGACCGTAAGAAAGGTCACGCAGCGCCTGCTGGTGCGCGAGGGTTTCGAGGTGCTGCTGGCCAAGGACGGGTTGGACGCGCTGCGCCAGGTGGAGGAAGTATTACCCGACGTGTTCCTGGTGGACATCGAGATGCCGCGGATGGACGGTTTCGACCTGACCAGCGCGCTGCGCGGTGACCCTCGCACGGCGGCGGCGCCGATCGTGATGATCACCTCGCGGACCGCCGAGAAGCATCGCGGACGGGCCCTGGAGCTGGGCGTCGACGCCTTCCTGGGCAAGCCCTATCGCGACGAGGAATTGCTGGGCCACATCCGCCGGCTGATCAAGGCCGCCGAAGTCCAGCGGGCAGCATCCTGATGGGGTGATTGTGCGGTCCCCGGCAGGGGATCTACAATTGACTCATGGCGCACGAGTTTGCTGATTTAAGTAACCACTTCCTGATCGCCATGCCCAGCATGGCCGACCCGAATTTCGGCGATACCGTGGTATTCGTGGCCGAACACAGCGACAAGGGCGCGCTCGGGCTGGTCATCAACCGGCCGATGGACATCGACCTCGGCACCCTTTTCGAGCGCATCGACCTCAAGCTGGAGATCGCGCCGCTGGCCAAGTCGCGGGTGTTCTTCGGCGGTCCCGTCCAGATCGACCGCGGCTTCGTGCTGCACCAGCCGGTCGGCGCGTGGAGTTCGACTGTCGACGTGGGCGGCGGCATCGGCCTGACCTCGTCCAAGGACGTGCTCGAGGCAGTCGCCGCCGGGACCGGCCCGGAGCGCTTGCTGGTCACCCTCGGCTATGCCGGCTGGGGGCCGGGGCAGCTCGAGGAAGAAATCTCGCACAACGCCTGGCTGACTGTCGCCGCGTCTCCCGAACTGATCTTCGACACCCCGGCCGACGAGCGGATCCAGGGCGCGTTCAACCTGCTCGGGATCAACCCGGCGTTTCTGGCCCCCGCGGCCGGGCACGCATGAGCGCCGCCGGCGAAACCCTGCTCGCTTTTGATTTCGGTACCCGTCGCATTGGCGTTGCAATCGGCAACACCATCACCGGCACCGGCCGGCCGCTGGCAATCGTCCCGGCCGAACGCAACGACCTGAAGTTCGGCGCCATCGCGACGCTGATCGAGGAGTGGCGGCCCGACCGGCTGGTCGTTGGCCGTCCGCTTCACCCCGACGGGGCCGGGCACGAGGGCACGGCGCGTGCCGAGAGGTTTGCCCGCCAGCTCGAAGGGCGTTTCGCACGCCCGGTAGTCCTCGTCGATGAACGTTTTTCCACCGTTGAAGCTCGCCGTTCACTGGCCCCGGGGGAACCCGACGACGCCGAGGCCGCGGCAATTATCCTGAGACAATATCTCCATGACCGACAATTCATCGCTTGACGCCGAAGCCATCTACGCGGCACTGCGCACCAAGGTGGCGGCAGGGCTCGCTCCCGGGCGCACTGTCCACCTGGTCGGAGTGCATAGCGGCGGCGCCTGGATCGCCGAGCGGCTCCATCGCGACCTTGCCCTGGACACCCCGCTGGGCACCCTGTCCTCGGCTTTCCACCGCGACGACTACGGGCGGCGCGGGCTGCCGGCCGAGATGAAATCGACCGGACTGCCATTCGAGGTCGCCGGCGCCGACATCATTGTCGTCGACGACATCCTGTTCACTGGCCGGACCGTGCGGGCTGTGGTCAACGAGCTCTTCGATTATGGTCGCCCGGCGCGGGTCGAACTCGCGACGCTGATCGATCGCGGCGGCCGCGAGTTGCCGATCGAAGCGCGTTACTGCGGTGCGGTCGAACCGCTGGCGCGGGGCCACGATTTCGTGCTCCGCCGTGCCGACGACGGCACCTTCTCCCTGTCCCGTACCTGACCTCCGGACCCAACCATGCCACTGCGACATCCGCAACTCAGGGCCGACGGCAAGCTGGCCCATCTGCTCACGATCGAGGGACTGCCGGCCGCGATGATCCATCGCATCCTCGACGTCGCCGCGAGCTTCATCGGAGTAGCCGAGCGCGACGTCAAGAAGGTGCCGCTGCTGCGCGGCAAGTCGGTGTTCAACCTGTTCTTCGAGAACTCGACGCGCACCCGCACCACCTTCGAGATCGCCGCCAAGCGCCTTTCGGCCGACGTGGTCAACCTCAACATCAACACCTCGTCGGCCAACAAGGGCGAGTCGCTGCTCGACACCGTCGACAACCTGGCGGCGATGCACGCCGACCTGTTCGTGGTGCGCCACAGCCAGAGCGGGGCACCGTTCCTGATCGCCGAACACCTCAACCGCAACTACCAGGGGCGCATCCAGGTGGTCAACGCCGGCGACGGCGCGCACGGCCACCCGACCCAGGGGCTGCTGGACATGTACACCATCCGCCACTTCAAGAAGAGCTTCACCGAGCTGCGGGTGGCGATCGTCGGCGACGTGCTGCACTCCCGGGTGGCGCGCTCCGACATCCACGCCCTGACCACGCTGGGGGTGCCGGAAGTGCGGGTGATCGCGCCCGAGACCCTGGTTCCATCGGGCGTCGAGCAGCTCGGCGTGCACTTCACTACCGACATGAAGAAGGGCCTCAAGGACGTCGACGTGGTGATCATGCTGCGGCTGCAGAACGAACGCATGAACGGCGCACTGTTGCCCTCGGCGCAGGAGTACTTCAAGCACTACGGGCTGACGCGCGAGAAGTTGGCGCTCGCCAAGCCCGACGCGATAGTGATGCATCCGGGCCCGATGAACCGCGGCATCGAGATCGATTCGGCAGTGGCCGACGGGGCGCAGGCGGTAATTCTCAACCAGGTAAGTTTCGGAATTGCGGTGCGCATGGCGGTGATGAGCCTGCTGGTGGCGCCCTGAGGGACATGCGATGAAAATCTCGATCGTCAACGCCCGCGTGATCGACCCGGCCAGCGGCCTGGACGAGCCGCGCGCAATCCACATCCAGGCCGGCAACATCGCCGCCCTCGGTGACGCCCCGGCCGGATTCGTGCCCAACCGCAGCATCGACGCCCAGGGCCTGGTGGCAATCCCCGGCCTGGTCGACCTGTCAGCCCGGCTGCGCGAACCGGGCTTCGAGCACAAGGCCACCCTCGAATCCGAAATCGGCGCGGCGCTGGCCGGCGGGGTCACCAGCCTGGCGTGCCCGCCAGACACCGACCCGCCGCTCGACGAGCCCGGCCTGATCGAGATGCTCAAGCACAAGGCCCGCGGCCTGGATGCAACCCGGGTGTTCCCTCTGGGCGCGCTGACCGTCGGCCTCAAGGGCGAGGCACTCACCGAGATGGCCGAGCTGACCGAGGCTGGTTGCGTTGGATTCGCCCAGCCCGGTGCGCTGATCCGCGACACCCAGGCGCTGTTGCGGGCGATGCAGTATGCCCACGGTTTCGGCTACACCGTCTGGCTCCAGCCCCAGGATCCCAGGGTCGGCCGCGACGGTGTGGCGCACAGCGGCGCGGTCACCGGCCGGCTCGGTCTCGCGGGCGTGCCGACGATCGCCGAGACCATTGCCCTGCAGACCATCCTCGAGCTCGTGCGCGCCACTGGTTGTCGGGTCCACGTCTGCCGGCTGTCGTCGGCGGCAGGGATAGATATCGTTCGCCGCGCCAAGAGCGAAGGCCTGCCGGTAACCTGCGACATCGCGGTCCATCATCTCCACCAGATCGACGTCGACATCGGTTTCTTCGACTCCAACCACCGGGTTCATCCGCCATTTCGCTCCCAGCGCGACCGTGACGCGATTCGCGCCGCGCTCGCCGATGGCACGGTCGACGCGATCTGCTCTGACCACACCCCGGTCGACGACGACGCCAAGCAACTGCCCTTTGGTGAAGCCGAACCCGGAGTTACCGGCCTCGAGCTGCTGCTGCCGCTGACGCTCAAGTGGGCCGAGGAAGCGCGCGTGAACTGGGGCGACGCGCTCGCCCGGGTGACCTGTCGCGCTGCCGATGTGCTGGGAGTCGAGGGCGGCCGGATCGCCGTTGGCGCGGCCGCCGACCTGTGCCTGTTCGATCCCCGCGAGCACTGGAAGGTCGGCCGCGAAACGCTCGTCAGCCAGAGCGTTCACACCCCTTATTTCGGCCGCGAACTGGTCGGCCGGGTGCGCACTGTGCTGGTCGGCGGTCGGGTGGCGCTCGAGCGCTAGGCGCTCAGCTTCGGCCGGGAGCCCGCGCCTGCGGGCAGCTGGCCTGGAAGAGCTTGCGGTCGGCGAGCCGCACGGCGCTCAGCGCGCCGCCCCAGACGCAGCCGGTGTCCAGCCCGATCAGGTGCGGCTGCTCGATCAGACCCAGCATCGACCAGTGGCCGAAGATCACGGTCACTCCGGCACTGCGCCGCCCGGGCGCCTCGAACCATGGCAGGTAGCCCGGTGGCGCCGCCCCGGCCCCTTCCTTGACCGTGAAGTCCATCTCCCCGTCGGGCGTGATGAAACGCATCCTGGTCAGAGCATTGACGATCACCCGCAGCCGCTCGGCACCGCGCAGGGCGTCGTTCCAGCGCGCTGGCCGGTTGCCGTACATGGTGCGCAGGAATTCGACCCAGTCGTCGCCGCGCAGGACTTCCTCGACCTCCGCGGCAAGCGCCATCGTGGTCGCCGCATCCCACTGCGGCAGCACCCCGGCGTGGACCAGCAGGTGTCCGTCGCAACGGTGGGCGAGCGGCCTGGTGCGCAGCCAGTCGAGCAACTCGTCGCGGTCTGGTGCCGCGAGGATTTCACCGAAGGTATCGGAGGGGTGCGCGGGACGCACCCCGCTGGCCACCGCCAGCAGGTGCAGATCGTGGTTGCCCAGCACCACGGTCGCCCGCTCGCCCAGTGCGCGCACGAAGCGCAGCGTCGCCAGCGACTGCGGGCCGCGGTTGACCAGGTCGCCGGTGAACAGCAGGTGTGGCGCAATCCGCTGGCTACCGGCGGCGCCATCGGCCCCGGCGGGCGCGTCGGCCGCAATGGCCGCGATGAGTTCGGTCAGCGGGCTCAGGCAGCCCTGGACATCACCGATTGCGATCAGTTCGGAGTTCATCGTGGGTGCAGGTTGGCAGGTGAGGGCAGTGCTTGCTGGCCGATGAGTGGCGGGAATCGGCGACAATAGCAGAATCGGCTGACCGATCCTCTGGTCGCGGCCCTTGCTCACCATGGAGCAGCAGCATGCCCGAACAATTTGCAGTGAACGCCGCGGCATTGTCGCCGGGAATCTTCAAAGCCTACGACATCCGCGGCATCGTGGACAAGACGCTGACCGTCGCAGCGGCGCAGGCCATCGGTGCGGCGCTGGGCCTGCTGGCCCGCGACCATGGCGTCAAAGCGATCTGCGTCGGCCGCGACGGCCGTTTGTCCGGGCCCAGGCTGGTCGCGGCGCTGGCGCAGGGAATCCATTGCGCCGGGGTCGATACCATCGACATCGGCATGGTGCCGACACCGCTGGTGTATTTCGCCAACTTCGAGCTCGGCACCGGCTCCGGTGTCGCGGTGACGGGCAGCCACAATCCGCCGGAGTACAACGGCATCAAGATGGTCATCGCTGGCGAGACGCTGCACGGTGCGGCGATCCAGGAGCTCTACCAGACGATCGCCGCCCCCGGGTTCACGGCGCGGCTGGCGGCGGTGGCCGAGCCGGGGCGCAGCCGCAGCGACGACATCACCGCGCGCTACATCGCGCGCATCGTCGGCGACGTGCGGCTGGCGCGCCCGATGAAGATCGCGGTGGACTGCGGCAACGGCGTGGCCGGGGCGGGCGCGCCGGCGTTGTTGCGCGCGCTGGGCTGCGAACTGGTCGAACTGTACTGCGACGTCGACGGCAACTTCCCCAACCACCATCCCGATCCGGCCAAGCCGGAAAACCTCCAGGACCTGATTCGGTGCCTGGCCGAGACTGACGCCGAGCTCGGCATTGCCTTCGATGGCGACGGCGACCGGCTCGGGGTGGTCACCAAGGACGGCACCATCATCTACCCCGATCGGCAGCTGATGCTCTTTGCCGCCGACGTGCTGGCGCGCGAGCCGGGGGCGCAGATCATCTATGACGTCAAGTGCAGCCGCAACGTCGCCAACTGGGTGCGCTCCCACGGTGGCCGGCCGCTGATGTGCCAGACCGGGCACTCGCTGGTCAAGGCCAAGCTCAAGGAAACCGGCGCCGCCCTCGCGGGCGAGATGAGCGGGCACGTCTTTTTCAAGGAACGCTGGTACGGCTTCGACGACGGCCTCTATGCCGCCGCCCGGCTGCTGGAAATCCTGGCGCGTCACGCCGACCCGAGCGCGGTGCTCAACGCCCTGCCGGATTCGATCACCACGCCGGAGTTGCACCTGCAATGTGCGGAGGGCGAGAACTTCCGGCTGGTCGAGCAGTTGCGGGCGCAGGCGTCCTTCGATGGCGCCAGCGAAGTGATCACCATCGACGGGGTGCGGGTCGAATACCCCGATGGTTTTGGGCTGGCCCGGCCGTCGAATACCACCCCGGTGGTGGTGCTGCGTTTCGAAGCCGATACCGAGGAGGCGCTGGCGCGAATCCAGGAAGTGTTCCGGCGCGAGATCCTGCGGATCGCTCCTGACGCGAAACTGCCGTTCTGAGGACATGGCGTGGCGGATTCTGACCGGCTGCGGTGACGCGCGATGAGCCGCGCACTCTACTCGCTGGTCTGGTACCTGGCCACCCCCATCGTGATGGCCTACCTGCTGTGGCGTTCGCGCCGCCAGCCGGCCTACCGCGAACACTGGGCGGAGCGTTTCGGAATCGACGGCGCCAGCTTCGGCGCGTCGGCCCGCGAGGGCGGGGCAATCCCCGGCGCACGACCGCTGATCTGGCTGCACGCGGTCTCGGTGGGCGAGACCCGGGCCGCGGAATCGCTGATCGGCGCGCTGCTCGAGAATTATCCCGGGCACGACCTGCTCCTTACCCAGATGACCCCGACGGGGCGCGAGGCCGCCGGCCAAATGCTCGCCGGACGCTGGCCCGGGCGGGTCCACATCCGCTACCTGCCATACGACTATCCCCACGCCGTGGCACGCTTTCTCGCGCGCTATCGCCCGGCGGCCGGCATACTGATGGAAACCGAGTTGTGGCCGAACCTGATCGCGGCGGCGGCGCAGCGCGGCGTGCCACTGGCGCTGGTCAATGCCCGGCTGTCGCCGCGCTCGCTGGCGCGCGCGCGCCGTTTCGCCGGCGTTGCCCGCCGGGCGCTGGCGCGTTTTGCGCTGATCGCGGCACAGACCGAGGGCGATGCCGAACGCCTGCGCACGCTCGGCGCGGCGCGCGTGATCGTCACCGGCAATCTCAAGTTCGACCAGATCCCGGCGGCCGACCTCATTGCACTGGGTCGCGCCTGGCGCGCCAGCTGGCAGCGGCAGCGTGTCCTGGTGGCAGCGAGCACCCGCGACGGCGAGGAAGCCCTGCTGCTGGCGGCGCTGGCGCGCAACCCCGATCCCGGCCGCCTGACGGTGCTGGTGCCGCGCCATCCCCAGCGTTTCGATGAGGTCGCGGCACTGGTCGAGGCCAGCGGCCTGGTGCTGGCGCGGCGCAGCCAGGGAACGGCGCCAGATGCGACGGTCGATATCTGGCTGGGCGATTCGATGGGCGAAATGCCCGCTTATTACGCCGCTGCCGACGTCGCCTTCGTTGGCGGCAGCCTGTTGCCGCTGGGCGGACAGAACCTGATCGAGGCCTGCGCCTGCGGCGTGCCGGTCCTGGTCGGGCCGCACACTTTCAATTTTGCCGACGCCACCGAGCAGGCGATCGCGGCGGGTGCCGCCCGGCGCGTGGCCGACGCCGACGAGATGATCGCGGCCGCATCCGGGTTGCTGTCAGATGACATCGCGCGGGCGCGCGCCAGCTCTGCGGCGCTGGCTTTCAGCTCGATGCACGGCGGGGCGACGGCGCGCACCATCGCCGCCTTGCTGGCGTTGCTCGCTGCGCCCTGAAACCGCCCGCTATTGGGGGGCGGCGACCAGCAGTGCGGCGACCTTCTGGAGGTCTTCCTCGCCCAGCGCGCCCGCGGTCGACTTGAGCCGCAGGCCGTTGACCAGCACGTCGTAGCGTGACTTGGCCAGATCCCGCTTAGTCGAGAAGACCTGCTGCTGGGCGTTGAGGACGTCGATGTTGATGCGCACGCCAACCTGGTAGCCAAGCAGGTTCGAGTCCAGTGAAAGTTGGCTCGAACGTTCGGCGGCTTCCAGCGCGCTTACTTGCGCCAGGCCGCTGCGCACGCCGTAGAAGGTCTGGCGGGCGGCTTGCTCCGCGCTGCGCCGGGCAACTTCGAGGTCGGCCTTGGCCTTCTCGTGGTTGGCGACGGCTTCTTCGATTCGCGCCTGGATCGCGCCGCCGGTGTAGAGCGGCATCGCCAGCTGGACCCCGACCAGGCCGCTGGTGGCCTTGACGCCGATCGCACTGGCCGACGGGTTGATGCCATAGGAGACCTGCGCGACCAGGTCGAGCGTCGGGCGGTTGGCGAGCCGCTGCCGGGTGATTTCACGGCTGGCCAGTTCGCTGCCGATCAGCGCCTGCTGCACGTAGAGACTGTTCTGGCGGGCGTTCTCGGTCCATTCGCTCTCGAGCGCCGGTTGCGGACCCTCGAGCTTGATGCCGCTGCGCAGCGTATAGAGCGTGCCAATGGGTTTGCCCACCAGCAGGGACAGCGACGCGCGCTTGACATCGAGATCGTTCTCGATGGCCAGTTCCTGGGCCACGGTCAGGTCGAAGCGCGACTGCGCTTCCTGCTGGTCGGTGACGGTCGCGGTGCCGACCTCGAAGTTGCGCTTGGCCGCCGCCAGTTGCTCGGAGATCGCGCGCTTCTGGGCCCGGATCGTGGTCAGGTTGTCCTGCGCCGCGAGCACATCGAAGTACGCCTGCGCGACGCGCAGCATCAGGTCCTGCTGGGCCTGGGCATATTGCGCCTCGGAGATCTTCTCGGAGAGCTTGCCTTGCTCGAACGACTCCCAGTTCTGCGGCCGGTAGAGGGGCAAGGACCCTGCCACCACGTAGCTCTGCGCGTTGAAGTCCTGGCTGGGTCCGAAGTTGGTGTCGACCAGCTGGCGGTTCAGGTTGACGCTGGCGTTGGCGCTGGGCATGACCCCGGCGCGGGCCAGTGGCACCCGCGAGCGTGCCGCGCTCAGCTGAAAGCGGGCGCTGGCAAGTTGCGCGTCGTGGCCCAGGGCGTCGCGGTAGGCCTGCACCAGGTCAGTGGCGAAAGCCGGCGAGCCGATCGCGAACAGTCCTGCGACCAGTCCGACATACAAAGTCTTGGTCTTCATTTCTTCCTCCAGCCGGGTCCCGGCGCGGGTCCGGCAACAGCTTGCACCGGGAACCTAGAACGTGAACCTTGGCTTCCCGGGGAATCCGCTCAGCTGCTTGGCGACGGTGTCGAACAGCTCCTCGGTGCGGAATTCCTTCTCGCCCAGCCGGGTGACCAGCCGCGCATGCATGATCGGCAAAGTGCCGACGATGGCGCACAGTCGCCCGCCGACGTTGAGTTTCTCGAGCAGTTCATGGGGGATGATTTCGACGCTGCCCGAGAGCACCAGCACGTCTTCGCGCTCGGACTCCAGGCGCAGCAGATCGGCACCGTTGCGCGGTTCGACCCCGACGTTGCCGATGCCGGCGCGGCGCAGGTTGGCGGTCGCGAAGCGCGCCAGTTCCGGGCGAATCTCGTAGCTGGTGACGTGGCGCGCATGCTGCGCGAGCAGCGCCGCCATGAAACCAGAGCCGGCGCCGATCTCGAGCACCGACTCGTGGCGCTGGATCTTGAGCGCCTGGAGCATCAGGGCCTCGACCTTGGGGGCGAGCATGGTCTCGCCGGTGGCGACGCCGTCGACCACCAGCGGAATTTCCATGTCGGAGAACGCCATCTCCCGGTATTGCTCCGGAACGAAGTCTTCGCGGGGCACCTGGCACATCAGGTCTCGCACATCCTGGTCTGAGACATTCCACGGCCGCAGCTGTTGCTCGACCATGTTGAAACGGGCGCGTTCAAAGTCCATTTTGGGTTCCAGATTTTGTCGACTTAAGTCAAAGCGTGATTCTACCAAGTTCAGGGGGTACTCCGGGGAGCTTCGGGCGGTGTCGCGCGCTTAAGGAATCTTGCAGCGAGATCATCGAACAGAGTGTAAAGCACCGGAACGACCAGCAGCGTCAGCAGGGTCGAAGCCATCACGCCCCCGATTACCGCATGGGCCAACGGCGAGCGCTGCTCCGCTCCTTCGCCGGTGCTCACCGCCAGCGGCAGCATGCCGAATACCATCGCCAGCGTCGTCATCAGGATCGGGCGCAAGCGGATCTCGGCCGCCTGCAGCAGTGCCTGCGAGCGCTCGACCCCGCGCAGGCGCGCCTTGTTGGCGAAGTCGACCAGCAGGATCGCGTTCTTGGTCACCAGCCCCATCAGCATGATGAAGCCGATCATCGAGAAGATGTTGAGCGTCGAGCGCCACAGCAGCAGCGCCGTGACCACCCCGATCAGTGCCAGTGGCAGCGACGCCATGATCGCAAAGGGCTGCACGAAGCTGCCGAACTGGGAGGCGAGGATCATGTAGATGAAGATCACCGCCAGCGCGAGCGCCTGGACCGCGAACCCGAAGCTCTCCTGCATGTCGCGGTTGCCGCCGCCGGTGACCAGGCGGTAGCCCGGCGGCAACTCGATCTTGGCGAGCCGCTCCTGGATCATGGAGCCGGCGGTGCCCGGCGGCACGCCGTCGGTGTTGGCCGAGATCAGCACTTCGCGCGCCAGATCCTTGCGGTTGATCTGGGTCGGCCCGACGCCGGGCTGGATGTCGGCCACCTCGCGCAAGGCCACCATCCGCGGCCCGGCGTCGCCATCGTATTGGCTGGAGGCCACCGTGAGCCTTCTGAGGTCGGCCAGGCCCTCGCGCTCGTCGGGGGGCAGGCGGACCATGACGTCGTAGTTCTCGTCGTCGGGCGCGCGCCAGGTGGTGGCCGCTTCGCCGACCAGCAGGGGGCGCAGCGCCGCGCTGATCGACGCCACGCCGACACCGAGATCCGAGGCCAGCGCGCGATTGACCTCGAGCGTAACCGTCGGCTTGGCCGGCTTGGAGCTCGAATCGACCTCGACCACGCCGGGGACCCGGCTGACTTCGGTGCGCACCCGCTCCGCCAGGCGCTCGAGGATGGCCGCGTCCTGGCCCTGGACACTGATCTGGATCGGCTTGCCAGAACCGACCGCCTCGAGGTTGCCGATATCGGTGAGCGTAATTCCCGGAATCCATGCGAGCCGCGCGCGCGCCGGCGCGCGCATCTGCTGCACCGACAGCGCTCGCTGGCTGCGGGGCACCAGCCGGGCAAAGACCGTGCCGTAGTTGCGCGCCGGCACCAGCCCGGTGCTGATCGTGCCGTAGGTCCCGATCACCCCGTCAAATTGGCGCAGCGCCTCGTCGACCTGCCTGAGCTTGTTCTCGGTGAAGGCGATGGACGAGCCGACCGGAGTGTAGAACTGGACGTAAAGTTCGTTGTTGTCGGCTTGTGGAACGAACTCGGTGCCGACCAGTCGGGCAAGCGGGAACGATGTCGCGAAGATTGCGAACGCGAGCAACACCGTGCTCCAGCGATGGCGCAGGCCCCAGCCCAGCAGCGCGACGTAGCCGCCCTCGAGGCGCAGCATCAGCGCCTGGAAATGGCGCAACAGCCAGGCAACCGGTCCTCGGCCGCGCGGCCCCTGGGCATCGGGGTCGCGCCACACCGACGAGAGCATCGGATCGAGCGTGAACGAGACCAGCATCGAGAGCAGCACGGCAAACGCGACCGTGACCCCGAACTGCTTGAAGAAGCGTCCGATGATGCCGCCCATGAAACCGATCGGCAGGAATACCGCGACAATGGTGAACGTCGTCGCCGCCACCGCGAGCCCGATTTCCCGGGTGCCGTCGAAAGCGGCGTCGCGGTGGTGCTTGCCCTGGGCCTGGTGGCGGACGATGTTCTCGCGCACCACGATGGCGTCGTCGATCAGCAGCCCGACGCAGATCGACAGCGCCAGCAGCGTGACCAGGTTGATCGTGAAGCCCATCGCGTACATCACCAGGAAGGTGCCGATCAGCGAGATCGGCAGCGTCAACCCGGTGATCACCGTCGAGCGCCACGACGACAGGAACAGGAACACGATCAGGATCGTCAGCGTCGCGCCTTCGAAAATATTGCGCTGGACACTCGTGACCGAATTGCGGATCGCGGTCGAGGCGTCGCGGACCACGACGATCTTGATGTCGGGCGGCAGCTGGCGACCCAGTTCGGCGGTGATTTTCCGGACGCGATCGACCACGGCGATGGTGTTCTCGCCCTGCGCCTTGACGATGTCGAGCGAGATCGCGCGCTGGCCGTCGACCAGCGCCGCGCTCTCCTCGTCCTCCTGCCCGTCGACGACGCTGGCGACCTGCGCCAGATAGACGGGTTGGCCGCCGCGTCGCGCGACCACTATGCGCCCGAAATCCTCGGCGCTCTTGATCCGGCCCTTGACCTGGACGACCTGCTCGCGGTCATTGGCGGTGAGCGTGCCGGCGGGGAGTTCCTGGTTCTCGGCGCGCAGCGAGTTGATGATCTGATCGATGCCGACCCGCCGCGCCTCCATCTCGCCGGGCTTGAGCATAACCTGGACCTGGCGGCGCACTCCGCCGACCACGGTCACGCTACCGACGCCGCCGGCGTTTTCGAAACGCCGCTTGATGGTCTGTTCGGCCAGCGTAGTGAGTTCACGCGTGTCGCGCGTCTCCGACTGCACGGCGATCGAGATGATCGGCGCGTCGTCCGGGTTCATCCTGCTGACCAGCGATTCCTTGACGTCCTTCTTGAACTTCGAGCGCACCGCCGCGATCTTCTCGCGCACGTCCTGGGTCGCAACCGCCGGGTCGACCGCGAGGTCGAAACGGATCACGACCAGAGAGAAGCCCTCGTAGGAGCGCGACGAGAGCTCATAGATGCCACTGACGGTGTTGACCTGTTCCTCGATCAGGCGGGTGACGTCGGATTCGACGACTTCGGGGGATGCTCCCGGGTATTCGGTCTGAACCAGCACCACCGGGAACGCCACGTCCGGGAACTGGTCTATTGCCAGGCGGTTGTAGGAGAAGATTCCCAGCACCAGGAAGGCGCACATCACCATCGTCGCGAAGACGGGGTGGTTGATCGAGACGCGAGTGAACCACATGGCGGGCGATGATCCGGTCGGTGACTAGGGGCGGGCGGTTGGTGTGGTTCCGGGAGTCGCGCCAGTTGCTGGCGGCGGGGTTGCCGAGTTCGCAGCCGATCGCGGTGCCGGCGGCGTATCGACCCGGGCCCCGATCGTAAGAGTGCCCAGGTTCACCGCCACTACCTGCTCGCCGGGGAGTAGCCCTGTGAGCACTTCGATAACTCCGGGACTGCCGTCCTGGGCAGAGGTCATATCGTCCCGGGCGCCGAGCTTGACGTCGCGCTCGACGATCTGGCCTTCGGACACTGCATAGACAAACTTGCGGCCGTTGACGTCGCGCACCGCGGCCACCGGAACGGTCAGCACGCCGCC
>JAHEMI010000035.1:14058-22728 GCA_024643785.1 Burkholderiaceae bacterium | reverse complement strand
CTCGGCGAGCAGGTTTTCGCGCCCCACGTCGACATCATCGAGGATCCGCATCGCCGTGGCGAGCCGGGCAGTGCCCCATTCGACGCCGAAGGCGTGGCGACCAGGAAGCGCGCCGTGGTCGAGGCCGGCGCCGTGGCCGGCTATTTCCTGTCGACCTATTCCGGGCGCAAGCTCGGCATGCCCTCGACCGGCAGCGCCGGCGGATCGCACGGCCTGGCGCTCACCAGCCGCAACACCCGTGCCGGCGACGACTTGCCGGCGATGCTGCGCGCGCTGGGCACCGGCCTGTTCGTGACCGAACTGATGGGGCAGGGGGTCAACTACCTGACCGGCGACTACTCGCGCGGCGCGAGCGGCTACTGGGTCGAGAACGGCGTGATCGCCTATCCGGTCGAGGAGATCACCATCGCCGGCAACCTGCGCGATATGTTCGCCGCCATCGAGGCGGTCGGCGCCGATGTCATCCAGCGCGGCAACAAGCGCTGCGGTTCGGTGCTGATCGGGAAGATGGCGATTGCCGGCACCTGAGGCGGCGCGATGAACAAGGCGTTCGTGCGCGAGGCCGACGGCGAGGGTGACGACGAGGACGATGTTCCCGGTCCGGCCCCGCTGCCGCCCGGCCTGAAGAACTACATCACTGCGCCCGGCTACCAGCGGCTGCGCGACGAACTGCTCGCGCTGATCGACGTCGAACGCCCGGAGGTGGTGCGCACCGTCACCTGGGCGGCAGCCAATGGCGACCGCTCGGAAAACGCCGACTACATCTACGGCAAGCGCCGGTTGCGCGAGATCGACCGCCGGATCCGCTTCCTGACCCGGCGCCTCGACGCCGCGGTGGTGGTCGATCCGTCGCTGCAGGAAAATCGCGACCAGGTGTTCTTCGGCGCCACGGTCACGCTGTTGCGCAACGGCGATCAGGAAGAGACCCATACCATTGTCGGGGTCGACGAGGTCGATCCGGCGAGCGGCCGGATCAGCTGGGTGTCGCCGATCGCCCGCGCGCTGATCAAGGCGCGGGTCGGCGATACCGTCAACCTGCGCACCCCGGTCGGGGTCGATGAGATCGAGATCCTGGCGGTGCAATACCCGCAAGCCGCGCCAGACTGACTCCGCGCTAGTGCCGCCGGGCGACCCGGCTCACTTCGGGGATGCCGCGCAGGCGGCGCAGCAACTGGGCGAGATGGACCCGGTCGCGGACCTGGACGGCGAAGCGCATGTAGCCGTTTTCGGAGGCGTCCTCTTCCATCGAGACGTTGACGATGTTGCCTTCGCCGGCGGAAATTTCCGCAGCTACCTTGCCCAGCACCCCGCGCTCGCTGTGCACCACGACTTCGATCTCGCTGCGAAACAGCGTTCCTTCCTCGTTGGCCCACTGCACTTCGATCCAGCGGTCGGGGTCCTTGTCGCGGTTGCGCTGTGCCGTCTTGCAGCGCCACCAGTGCACGATCAGGCCGTGGGCGCCGCGCAGGTGGCCGATGATCGGGTCTCCCGGCACCGGATTGCAGCACGGGGCATAACTCACGGCGCCGCTCTCGTTGCCGCGGATCATCATCGGCGCGAGTTGCGGGATCAGCATCGCCGGGGTCGGCTTGCCGGCGATGCGCAGTGCCAGCGCCCGGGCCTCGACCTGCGCGAGGCGCTTGCCCACCCCGATGTCGGCGTGCAGTTCCTCGAGGTTCTTGACGCCGGCGTCGCGTACCGCCTGGTCGAGCTTGCCCGGGTCGACCTGCGAAATGTCCACCTGGACCGCGCCCAGGGCGTGCTCGAGCAGGCGGCGGCCGAGCTTGACCGAATCGCCGTATTCCATCGTGCGCAGGTAGTGGCGAATCTCCGAGCGCGCCTTGGCGGTGCGCACGAAGTTCAGCCAGGCCGGGTTGGGCTTTGATTCCGGGTCGGTCAGGACCTCGACCACGTCGCCGTTCTGCAACTCGGTACGCAGTGCGGCCTCGGCGTTGTTGATGTTCGCGCCGACCGCCTGGTTGCCGATGTCGGTGTGCACCGTGTAGGCGTAGTCGACGATCGTCGCGCCGCGGGGCAGGGCGCGGATCTCGCCGCGCGGCGTGAAGACGTAGACCGCGTCGGGGAACAGGTCGACCTTGACGTGCTCGATGAATTCGAGCGCATCGCCGGTGTTGCTCTGGATGTCGAGCAGCGACTGCAGCCAGGCGTGGGTCAGTTTTTGCAGATCCGAGAAGCTTTCGTCCTCGGCCTTGTAGAGCCAGTGCGCCGCCACACCGGACTCGGCGACGCGCTGCATCTCGCGGGTCCGGATCTGGAACTCGACGGGCGTGCCGAACGGACCGGCGAGCGTCGTGTGCAGCGACTGGTAGTTGTTGAGCTTGGGAATCGCGATGTAGTCCTTGAACCTGCCCGGGACCGGCTTGAATGCGCCGTGCAGGGCGCCCAGCGCCAGGTAGCACTGCGCGACCGTATCAACGACGACGCGGAAACCGAAGATGTCGAGCACCTGCGAGAACGACAGGCCCTTCTCCTTCATCTTGCGGTGAATGCCGTAGATCGACTTCTCGCGGCTGATGATCTCGGCCTTGATGCCGGCTTCCGGCAATGCCCGCTGGACGCCGTCGAGAATCCGCGCCAGAACTTCGCGGCGGTTGCCGCGCGCCGCCTGGAGCGCCTTGTAGAGAACCCGGTAGCGGGTCGGGTGCTGGTGCTTGAAGGACAGGTCGAGCAGGTCGTTGTAGACCTTGTAGAGCCCCAGCCGGCTGGCGATCGGGGCATAGATGTCGAGCGTCTCGGTGGCGATGCGGCGCCGGCGCTCCGGGCTGACCGCTTCCAGGGTCTGCATGTTGTGGAGCCGGTCGGCGAGCTTGATCAGGATCACCCGGACGTCGCGAGCCATCGCCAGCAGCATCTTGCGAAAACTTTCGGCCTGCTGCAGTTCGCGTGACGAGAACGCGATGCGCTCGATCTTCGAGAGGCCGTCGACCAGTTCGCCGACATCGCTGCCAAAGCGGGCCACCAGGTCGCCCTTGTGCACACCCGAGTCCTCGAGGGTGTCATGGAGCAGGGCCGCCATGATCGACTCGGTGTCGAGCTTCCAGCCGGCGCAGATTTCGGCCACGGCGATCGGGTGGCAGATGTAGGGCTCACCGCTCGAACGGAACTGGCCGAGGTGGGCCTCGTCGCTGAGCCGGTAAGCGTCGCGGATCCGTGCCTGTTCGGTTTCCGGCAGATAGGTGGCGACGACGCCCATCAGCGCCGCCAGCGACGCGACCTTCAGTTCCTCGCGCTTGACCGGGGAGGTAGTGCGTCCCGGACGTTTGGCCGGAGCGCTGCTGCTCGCGCCGCGCCGGCTACGCGCGCGCGCTGGCGCGCTTTCGGAGTTGGCAGCAGTGCGCTGCTCCAATGCCGAGTCGCCGGTAACTGGAGGGTCGGATACGCTCATGCGGCAAGCCTACCTGACCCTTGGGGTGCAGGGGAAGAGGAACTGTCTCGCTCAGGTGGGTACCCGGCGCAGCATTTCGATGCCGGTGACGCCGGCGGCGATCTCGCGCAGGGCCGTTACCGTGGGCTTGTCCTTGGCCTCGATCTTGGGGGTGTGTCCCATTGCCAGCATCCGCGCCCGATAGGTCGCCGCGAGCGCCAGTTCGAAGCGGTTGGGGATCTGTTTCAGACAATCTTCGACTGTAATCCGGGCCATGCCTGACATTCTCCTGGGGTGGGTGCACACGCCAGCGGCGCGACCCGGGTGATTCGTTATTCGTTGGTCCCGACACCAAGCGCGGCGAAGAGCGCGGGATTTCTCGCGCGCTGTTGTTCGTACCGGGTTCGGGCTGCGTCGACGATCGCCTCCAACTGGTGCAGGGCGTTCGCAAACTCCTGATTAATAATAACATGTTCGAAGCGCCCGGCCTCGCGCAACTCGGACCTGGCGGCTGCGACGCGCTGCTCGATAACGGCTGCGGAATCCTGGCCGCGGCTGGTCAGGCGCTCGCGCAGGGACTCGATCGACGGTGGTGCGACAAAGATGCCGACCGTGTCGGGAAACGCCGCGCGCACCTGCATCGCCCCCTGCCAATCGATTTCCAGCAGGATGTCCTTGCCGGCGCCAACCTGTTCGTCGATCCAGCGCCGCGATGTTGCGTATTTGTTGCCGTGCACCTGGGCCCACTCGAGAAACTCGCCAGCCGCCAGCCGGGATTCGAACTCCTGCTCGTTGACGAAGAAATAGTCGAGTCCCTCACGCTCGCCGGCGCGCGGCGCGCGGGTGGTGAACGAGACCGATACTGCCAGGCCGCGCTGACGCTCCAGCAGCGCGTGCACCAGCGAGGTCTTGCCGGCTCCAGAAGGAGCGACGATCACGAACAGGCTGCCGGCGTGTGGAGTGGGTTTCATCGGGTCGCAGTTTAGCAGTTGCCCCGCCACCGCCACTGGCGCACATGCATATTTAATAATTTCAATTTGTGCTTAAGTTAGGCATAATATTACTTGGTGCCGGATGGCATGCGGCATTCGGTTCACAGCGATGAAAAGGGGGGTTAAATGCGTCCCGACATCATCCGCAAGGCGATTGACGGATTGCCCGTCGCGCCCAACCTGCTCGACTACCAGGCGGCACGCGAGGCCTTTTCCTGGGACCTGGTTCGCGCTGAACTTGGCATGGCAGCAGACGCTCCGGTCAACATCGCGCGACTGGCCGTAGATCGCCACGCCTCGGGTCCGCGCGCGGCGCGCACTGCGTTTCGCTTCCTGCCGGCGCTCGGCGAGCCGCGCTCGCTGTCGTTCGCCGAACTGGCGCGCGCGACCGACCGCTTTGCCAACGTCCTGCGCGGCCTCGGCGTCGGCAAGGGGGACCGGCTCTACGTGCTCGCCGGCCGTGTCCCGGAACTCTACGTCGCGGTGCTTGGGGCCCTGAAGAACGGCACCGTGGTCTCGCCGCTGTTCTCCGCTTTCGGGCCGGACCCGATCGCCACCAGGATCCGGATCGGCGAGTGCAAGGTGCTGGTGACCACTGCCGGGCTCTACCGGCGCAAGGTCGCCCCGATCCGTGACCAGTTGCCATCGCTGCAGCATGTGTTGCTGCTCGACCAGGACGATGGCGAACTGCCGCCCGGCACATGTGCCCTCGCGGAACTGATGGCTGCTGCTTCCGACTCCTTTGCGCTCGAGGATACCGGGCCCGAGGACCCGGCGCTGCTGCACTTTACCAGCGGCACGACCGGCACGCCCAAGGGGGCGATCCACGTCCACGAGGCTGCGCTGATGCACTTCGCCACTGGCCGCTACGCGCTCGACCTGCACCCCGACGACCTGTTCTGGTGCACGGCCGACCCGGGCTGGGTCACCGGCATGTCCTACGGCATCCTGGCGCCATTGCTCCATGGCGTGACCAGTGTCGTCGACGAGGCCGACTTCGACGCCGAGCGCTGGTACCGCATCCTCCAGGACCAGCAGGTGAGCGTCTGGTACACCGCGCCGACGGCGATCCGCATGCTGATGAAAGCCGGACCGGAACTGCGCCAGGGTTACCGATTCCCGCAGTTGCGCTTCGTCGCCAGCGTGGGCGAACCGCTCAATCCCGAGGCGGTGTGGTGGGGCCAGGAAGTGCTGGGACTGCCCATTCACGACAACTGGTGGCAGACCGAGACCGGCGGCATCATGATCGCCAACCTGCCGGCGCTCGACATCAAGCCCGGTTCGATGGGCAAGCCGCTGCCCGGCGTCGCGGCGCTGATCGTGAGCCGGGGGGACGGCGACGAGATCGCCGAAGTCGCCGCTGACGACGTGGTCGGGGAACTCGCGCTGCGCGGCCGCTGGCCTTCACTGTTTCGCGGCTACCTCGGGCAGGAGGAGCGCTACCGCAAGTGCTTCTCGGGCGAGCTCTACCTGACCGGAGACCTGGCGCGGCGCGATGGCGACGGCTACTTCTGGTTCGTCGGGCGCAGCGACGACGTCATCAAGTCGGCCGGGCACCTGATCGGGCCGTTCGAGGTCGAGAGCGTGCTGCTCGAGCACCCGGCGGTGGCCGAGGCCGGAGTCATCGGCAAGCCCGACGAGACGGTGGGCGAGATGGTCAAGGCCTTCGTATCGCTCAAGCCCGGTTTCGAAGCCGGTGAAACGCTCCGCCGCGAACTGCTCGGCCACGCGCGCAAGCGCCTCGGCGCCGCGGTCGCACCCAAGGAGATCGCCTTTCTGGCGACGCTGCCGCGCACCCGCAGCGGCAAGATCATGCGCCGGCTGCTCAAGGCGCGCGAACTCGGGCTGCCTGAAGGCGATACCTCCACCCTGGAGGCAGGGTCGTGAAACCAGCCTCCGCCACCAAGCGCAAAGCTCGCGGCGCTGCCCAGGCTCCAGGCGTGAAGAGCAAGCCAGCTCGCGCCGCCCGGACACCCAAAGCGGCGGCGCCGGTGTTTGATGTGCCAGCACCACCGAGCGGTCCGGTGCCGTTCGAGCGCAAGCTGGCGCTCGGCCTGCTGCACGACATGTTGCGGGTGCGGCGCATGGAGGAGCAATGCGCCCAGCTCTACGGCGAGGGCAAGATTCGCGGGTTCCTCCACCTCTATATCGGCGAGGAAGCGGTTGCTACCGGCACCATGCGCGCGCTGCTGCCCGAGGACCGGGTGGTGGCGACCTATCGCGAGCACGGCCATGCGCTGCTGCGCGGCGTCAAGATGGATGCGATCATGGCCGAGATGTTCGGCAAGCGCGAGGGCTGTTCGCGCGGTCGCGGCGGTTCGATGCACCTCTTCGATGCCGCCAGCAACTTCTTCGGCGGCAACGCCATCGTCGGCGGCGGCCTGCCGCTCGCGGTCGGCCTGGCGCTGGCTGCCAGGTTGCAGGGCCGCAAGTGCGTCACGGCCTGCTTTTTCGGCGAAGGCGCGATCGCCGAGGGGGCGTTCCACGAGTCGATCAACCTGGCCGCGCTCTGGCAGCTGCCGGTGCTGTTCTGTTGCGAGAACAATCTCTACGCGATGGGCACGGCGCTGGCGCGCTCCGAATCGCAGACCGATCTTTGTGCCAAGGCCGCCGCCTACCGGGTTGCCACCGAGCGCGTCGACGGCATGGACGTCGTGGCAGTGCACCAGGCGAGCGCGCGCGCCGCCGGGTTCGTGCGCGACCGCGGCCTGCCGATGTTCGTCGAGTTCCAGACCTATCGCTATCGCGCTCATTCGATGTTCGATCCCGATCTCTACCGCGACAAGGCGGAGATCGAGGCCTGGAAGACGCGTGGCCCGATCCACAGCTACACCGCGCGCCTGAAGGAGCAGGGATTGCTGAGCGAAGCGCAGTTCCTCAAGCTCGACGCCAAGGCGGCCAGCGAAGTCGCGCACGCCGTTGCGTTCGCCGAGGCCGGAAGCTGGGAGCCGCTCGCGGACCTGACCAGTGACCTTTGCACGCCGCCCGCAAGATCGGGAGCAAAGTCATGAGCCGCAAGATCAGCTATCGCGAGGCGGTACGCGAAGCGATGCACGAGGCGCTCGCAGCTGATCCGCGGGTGTTCCTGATGGGCGAGGACGTCGGCAAGTACGGCGGCAGCTACGCCTTCAGCAAGGGATTTCTCGCCGAGTTCGGTCCCGAGCGCATTCGCGACACGCCGCTCTCGGAACTCGGCTTCGTCGGCGCCGGCGTCGGCGCAGCGCTCGGCGGCATGCGCCCGATCGTCGAGGTGATGACGGTCAATTTCAGCCTGCTCGCGCTCGATCAGATCGTCAACAACGCCGCGCTCTACCGCCACATGTCGGGCGGCCAGTTCAGCGTGCCGCTGGTGGTGCGCATGGCTACCGGTGCCGGACGGCAACTCGGCGCCCAGCACTCGCATAGTCTCGAGGGCTGGTACGCGCACATCCCCGGCATTCGCGTGCTGGCCCCGGCCACCGTCGAGGACGCCCGCGGCATGCTGGGGGCGGCGCTCGCCGATCCCGACCCGGTGGTGATCTTCGAGCACGCCCAGCTCTACAACATGGAAGGCGAATTGCCCGAGCCCTTCAGCGCCGACATCGAACACGCTTTCGTGCGCCGCGAGGGCCATGACGTGAGCCTGCTGACCTCCGGTGGCAGCCTGTGGAAGGCGCTCGAGGCCGCCGAACAATTGGCGCTCGAGGGGATCAGCGCCGAGGTCGTCGACCTGCGCGTGCTGCGTCCACTGGACATCGCGACCCTGGCCGCTTCGGTGCGCAAGACCCACCGCGCGGTGATCGTTGACGAAGGCTGGCGCACCGGCGGCTTGTCGGCCGAGATCGCCGCCGCCATCACCGAAGAGGTGTTCTACGAGCTCGACGCTGCGCCCGCGCGGGTGTGCTCCGTCGAGGTGCCGATTCCGTACGCCAAGCATCTCGAGGATGCCGCTCTGCCGCAGGTGGCCGACATCGTGGCGGCGGCCCGGCAAACCATGGGGCAGGAATCATGATCGATTTCAAGTTGCCGTCACTCGGCGCCGATATGGACGAAGGCACACTCCTCGAATGGAAGGTCGCGCCCGGACAGAAGGTCAAGAAGGGCGACATCATCGCGGTAGTCGATACCACCAAGGCCGCGGTCGACGTCGAGAGCTGGGACGAGGGGACGGTGCACGAGTTGCTGACCCAGCCCGGCGAGACCATTGCGGTGGGCACCGTGATGGCGCGTTTGCTCGCACCCGGCGAGGCCGCGCCCGCAGCCCCGGCAAAGGGCAAGGGCAGGGCGCCCAAGGCAGTTCCGGGCAAGGCCAAG
>JAHEMI010000035.1:0-13958 GCA_024643785.1 Burkholderiaceae bacterium | reverse complement strand
CGGCGAGACCATTGCGGTGGGCACCGTGATGGCGCGTTTGCTCGCACCCGGCGAGGCCGCGCCCGCAGCCCCGGCAAAGGGCAAGGGCAGGGCGCCCAAGGCAGTTCCGGGCAAGGCCAAGCCAGCCAAGCCGGCCAAGCCGCTCAAGGAGGCCAAGGAGGCCAAGGAGGCCAAGGCGGCCAAGGCGGCCGCCCCGCAGAAAGCGACGCCGCCGCTGGCAGACCCAGCCACCAGCGCCAGGCGGGCCAGCCCGGTCGCGCGTCGTCGCGCCGTCGAACTCGGCGTCGATCTCGCAACGATCAGTGGCAGCGGTCCGGGCGGCGCGATCACGCTGCCCGATGTCGAAGCAAGTGCCGCCGCCCCGGCGCCGGCCGCCGGCCAGCGGCGTGCGCCGGCGCCGGTTGCACCTGGGGAGCGTGGTGCCGCAATGCGCAGCGCCATCGCCGCGGCGATGAGCCGCTCCAAGCGCGAGATCCCCCACTACTATCTTTCCGAGTTCGTGCCGATGGGGCGTGCTCTCGATTGGCTGGGCGAGTACAACAAGCCGCGCCCGGTAGCCGCGCGGGTGCTGCCGGCGGCGCTGTTGCTGAAGGCGGTAGCACTGGCGCTGGCCAAAGTGCCCGAACTCAACGGTCACTTCATCGACGGCGCCTTCAAGCCGGCCGCAGCGGCCCATGTCGGGGTGGCAATCTCGCTGCGCCAGGGCGGCCTGATTGCCCCGGCACTGCACGATGTCGCCACCAGCGGGCTCGACCAGCTGATGGGCGCGCTCGCCGATCTTGTGCGCCGTACCCGCGCCGGCAGCCTGCGCAGCAGCGAGATGTCGGATCCGACCATCACCGTGACCAACCTCGGCGACGCCGGGGTGGCAGCGGTTATCGGTGTCATCTACCCGCCGCAAGTGGCCCTGGTCGGATTCGGCCGGATTGTCGAATGCCCGGTGGTCGCCGACGGCAAACTGGTGGTGATGCCGGCGCTCACCGCGACTCTTGCGGCCGATCATCGGGTCAGCGACGGCCATCGCGGCGGCCTGTTCCTCGCCGAACTGCGCGAACTGCTGCAACAACCCGAAGCACTCGCGGGGGGGCAAAAATGAACCAGCAGGAAATTCTTGCCGCTGTCATCGCGACGATCCAGGCCATCGCCCCCGAGGTCGAAGGCGACGCCCTGGTGGCCGGGAAACCGCTGCGCAGCCAGGTCGATCTCGACTCGATGGACTGGCTCAACGTGATCATCGGCCTTCACCAGCGCTTCAAGGTCGACATCCCGGAGGCCGACTACGCCCAGCTGAGTTCGCTCGACGCGATCGTCGGCTATCTCGTGGCGCGCCTGCGCTGAACCGTTGGAGGCCCAGCGGCGGCGTTCAGCCTTCGAAGAAGTAGCGCTTCAGCCCGGCCAGGATCATCTCGATCGCGATGGCTGAAAGCACCAGGCCCATCAGTTTCTCGATGGCCAGAACGACCGACGCTCCCAGCCAGTCGCGCAGGCGGTTAGCCGTCAGCAGCACGGCGCCGCAAACTGCCATCGCCAGCGCCAACGCGCCGATCCAGGTCATGATCAGCTCCGGCTGGCCGGAGGCGAGCAGCAGTACCGTCGCCATCGCCGATGGCCCGGCCAGCAGCGGGACGGCGAGCGGAAAGACGAATGGTTCCCGCGGCTGTTCGGGGTCGGGCGTCGTTCCTTCGACATTGAAGATCATCCGGATCGCGATGATCAGCAGGATCACTCCGCCAGCGACTTCCAGCGAGCGCTCGGAAAGGTGCATCAGGGTCAGGAAGCCCTGACCGGCAAACATGAAGGCGAGCAGGATCGACAACGCGATCGCGGTTTCGCGCAGCGCGATCCGGGTGCGCCGCTCGGGGGGCACGGTGCCCAGCACGCTGATGAAGACTGGCAGCGATCCCAGGGGATCAAGCACCAGCAGGAGCAGGATGAAGGCGGAAAGGAAGCTGTGGTCCATGGGGTTCCTGCAGCCGTTACTCGAGGTTCTGCAACTGTTCCCGGATCTGCTCGATGCGCAGCTTCATTTCGACGGCGGCACCGGTCAGGTCGATCGCGGCGGCCTTCGAGCCCAGCGTGTTGGCCTCGCGGTTCAATTCCTGGACCAGGAAATCGAGTCGCTTGCCCACCGGGCCCGCGCCCTTGAGGATGCGCCGGAACTCGGCCAGGTGGCTGCGCAGGCGGTCGATTTCCTCGGTGACGTCGGTGCGCAGCCCGTAGGCGGCGACTTCCTGGCGGACCCGCGCCATCGTTTCCTCGAGAGGCACTGCGGTACCGCTCGTCACCTCGTCGAGAACTGCACGCAGTCGCTCGGTGAGACGGGTCTCGTGGGCGGCGAGCAGCGCCGGCCCGGCTTCCTGCACGCCGGCCACCAGGGTGTCGATCTCGTCGATCCGGGCGACCATGAAGTCCGCGAGCTTGGCGCCTTCACGCGCCCGTGCCGCCACGAACTCGTCGAGCGCCTGGGCGGCGGCAGCGGCAATGTCTCCCGACAGCTCGGGTGTCTCGCCTGACTCGACGATCACGCCGGGCCAGCGCAGGATCTCGCCGGCCGAGGGCGCCCGGCTGTCGGGAAAACGCTTTCCGACCAGCGCCAGCAAGTCGGCGAGCCGGGCCAGCGCCGCGTCATCGATCGCTCCGGCTTCGGACTCGGAACCACGGCGCCACGCCACGCGGCATTCGATCTTGCCGCGCAGCACCCGGGCGCTGATCATCTCGCGCAGTGCCGGCTCACTGGACCGCTGTTCGTCGGGCAGGCGAAACACCAGGTCGAGGAAGCGCGAATTGACGCTGCGCAGCTCGACGCTGAGTTGGCCCGCGCCGGTTTCGCGCGTGGCGACCGCATATCCGGTCATGCTCTGGATCTGGCGCCGTTCGGCGGCTGGCTGGCTCAAAGGATCTGCTCCGTCGGGAAAAGCCCGTAAAATCGCGTTCCTGGACACATCAGTCACGAGACGCTGCCCGCGGCGCGAAGCAGACCGGGCGGCACGCACCAGGGAAGGGATGGCTTCACAGACCAATGCGCCACTGCCGGACGGCCTCGAAATCGGGGGCTACCGTATTGTAAGGAGAATCGCCAGCGGCGGATTCTCGATCGTCTACCAGGTCGAGGACGAGCAGGGCGAGTCCTACGCGCTCAAGGAATTCCTGCCCAGCAGCCTGGTGCGGCGGCGCCCTGGCGAGCTGGTCGCCGCGGTCTCGGAAGCCAGCGAAGTGACTTTCCGCAACGGCCTCAAGTGTTTTTTCGAGGAAGGCCGCGCCCTGGCGCAGATCTTCCACCCCAACGTGGTGCGGGTGCTCAACTTCTTTCGTGCCAACGAGACGGTCTACATGGTGATGGCCTACGAGCAGGGTCGCAGCCTGCAGGAGGTGGTCCTGCGCCATCGCCGCCGCAACGACCAGCCGGTGATGGCCGAGCGCCATATCGCACGGGTTTTCGATCCGGTCATGAGCGGTTTGCGCGAGGTCCATGCCAACCGCCTGCTGCATCTCGACATCAAGCCGGCCAATATCTACATCCGCATGGACGGCTCGCCGCTGCTGCTCGACTTCGGCGCAGCGCGGCGTGGACTGGACACCGACGGTCCCAAGCTCTTCCCGATGTATACGCCGGGTTTTGCCGCCCCCGAGCTGTACCGGCGCACGCTGGCGCGCGGCCCCTGGTCGGATATCTACAGTCTGGGCGCAAGCATGTTCGCGTGCCTCACCGGGACTCCGCCGCAGCCGGCCGACCAGCGCGAGCTCGACGACCAGATCTCTCCGAAGCTCGAGAAACTCGTCGCCGACGGCGCGAATGCGGCGCTGATCGACCTGATCGCGTGGTGCCTCAAGCTCAATCCGATCGAGCGTCCCCAGAGCGTGTTCACTCTGCAGCGTTCGCTGCGCCGCATCGCGCTCGACAAGAGCTCTGGCGGCGCCAAGTCGGCGCCTCCGACCCGCAAGTTGCGCCGCTGGCTCGACACCATCGCCACCCGCCGGGCGACCGAGACCGGTGACGACGTGACCCTCACCAACTCGCGCTGAACGCCATGCCGATGCGGTTCTCGATCTACCAGGACAGCCTGATCGGCGCCCGCCAGGCCAATCAGGACCGGATGGGTTACTGCTTCACGCGCGACTGCCTGATGATGGTGGTCGCCGACGGCATGGGTGGCCACCTGCGCGGCGATATCGCCGCCCAGATCGCGGTCCACGCCTGCGCGGCCGCGTTCCAGCCTGCGGCCCAGCCGCGGCTCGCCGACCCCGAGGACTTCCTGGAGTCGACCTTGCGCCGTGCCCACCGCGAGACCCTGCGCTACCAGAGCGCGAACCGCATGCCGGAATCGCCACGCACCACTGTCGTCGCCTGCATCGTCCAGGACGGGCAGGCGTGGTGGGCGCACGCCGGCGATTCCCGGCTCTACTGGCTGCGCGGTTCGCGGGTGCTGGCGCGCACCCGTGACCACTCCAAGGTGCAGAGCCTGGTCAGCATGGGGTTGATCACCCCCGAGGAGCACGACACCCATCCCGAGCGCAACAAGGTGCTCAACTGCCTGGGTTCGCCCTTCGATCCGCTGATCGAGATCGGCGGTGCCGAGGATCTCCACGAAGGCGACACGATCCTCCTGTGCAGCGACGGCGTCTGGGCGGCGGTTGACGAAGACGATCTCTGCGCCGGCTTCACCGGGGTGGCGCTCGAGCACTCCATTCCGGCGCTGGTTCACGGCGCCGTGGCGCGCCACGGTTCGCTGGCCGACAACGCCACTGCGCTGGCGATGACCTGGGGCACGCCCGAGGTCGCGCTTGCGACCGTTTCCTCGGGCGAAGTGCCGCCCGGGGCCATGACCACCACCATCGTCCTGCAGTCGGCCGAGGCCGGCGAGCCCGGCGACGCGCTTTCCGAGGAAGAGATCGAACGCACGGTGCGCGAAATTCGCGACGCCATCGAGCGCAGCGGAGGGGGGCAGTGACCGGCGTCTCGCAGCCGGCGCCGGCGGGCAATCGGCGGGTGGTTCTGGCATCCGGCAATCGCGGCAAGCTGCGCGAGCTGGCAGCGCTGCTCGAGCCGCTCGGACTCGAACTCGTTGCGCAATCCGAACTGGGGGTGTCGGCGGCCGACGAACCGCACCCGAGCTTTATCGAGAATGCGCTGGCCAAGGCGCGCCACGCCAGCCGTGAGACCGGATTGCCGGCGATCGCCGACGATTCCGGCATCTGCGTGGTCGCGCTCGCTGGCCGCCCCGGGGTGCGCTCGGCGCGTTACGCCGCGCAGGGCGACGCAGAGAGCGACGACGAGAGCAACAACGAGCGCCTGATCGAGGAACTCGCCGGCGTCGCCGATCGCCGTGCCTACTACTATTGCGCGCTGGTGCTGGTCCGCGATCCCGACGATCCCTGTCCGCTGATCGCCGAGGGGCGTTGGCACGGCACCGTCACCCAGGCGGCGCGCGGCAGTGGCGGCTTCGGCTACGACCCGTATTTCCTGATCCCGGAACTGGGCCGCACCGCGGCCGAGCTCGATCCGGCCGCCAAGAACCGGATCAGCCACCGCGGCCAGGCCATGCAGGTGATGGCGCAGTTGCTGACGCGGGAACTCCCGGCGGGCGAGTCGGCTCCGTGAGCAGCCGGCGCACCATCGAGATCGTTCCCGCGCGCCCGCGCCAGGACGCGGCCGCAGCGCTGGGCGTGGTCCCCGCGCCGCCCCTGTCGCTCTACGTGCACCTCCCATGGTGCATGCGCAAGTGTCCCTATTGCGATTTCAATTCCTTTGAGCAGACCGGGGAAGGCGTCCCCGAGGAGCGCTATCTCGACGCCCTTACCGCCGATCTCGAGCGCTCGCTCCCGGAAGTCTGGGGCCGCAGCGTGCGCAGCGTGTTCATCGGCGGCGGTACGCCGAGCCTGTTCTCGCCGGAGTCGATCGACCGGCTGCTGGCGATGATTCGTGCCCGTCTGCCGCTGTTGCCCGGGGCCGAGGTCACGATGGAGGCCAATCCCGGGACCTTCGAGGCGCAGCGCTTCAGGGCGTTTGCGCAGGCCGGCGTGACGCGGCTCTCGGTCGGGGTCCAGAGCTTTTCGGACCAGGCACTGGCGGCACTGGGCCGGGTCCACGATGGAGCACAGGCCCGGCGCGCGCTCGAGGTGGCCGCGACGAACTTTTCCGGCTTCAACGTCGACCTGATGTATGGGCTGCCGGGACAGAGCCTCGAAGAGTGCGCCCATGACCTTGCCGAGGCCCTGGCTTTCGAGCCACCGCACCTGTCCTACTACCACCTCACCATCGAGGCCGGAACCGCATTTGCGACCCATCCCCCGGTGGTGGCAGATGAGGATCTGGCGGCTGACATGCAGGCGCTGATCGAGGAGCGCGCCGGAGCTGCCGGGTTGCTGCGCTACGAGGTGTCGGCCTACGCCCGCCGGGCCCGGCGCTGCGAACACAATCTCAACTACTGGCAGTTCGGCGACTACCTCGGCATCGGTGCCGGCGCCCACGGCAAGATTTCGCTGCCCGACCGGATCGTGCGCGAACAGCGCCATCGCAACCCCCAGCGCTACATGGAAACCGCGCTCGCGGGTAACGCGCTGGAAGCCAGTCGGGTGTTGTTGCGCGACGACCTGGTCTTCGAGTTCATGCTGAACGCCCTGCGCCTGGTCGAGGGCGTGCCGCTGGAAATGTTTGCCCGCCACACCGGGCTTGATCCGGCCGAGCTGGCGCCGGAACTGCGTCTCGCCCGTGCCCGCGGGCTGCTCGACGCGGACCGGGAAACGCTGCGCGCGACCGAACTGGGGCGGCGTTTCCTGAACGACCTGCAGCAGATCTTCCTGCGCGCCGACTCGGCCTAGCACCTGCCGCCCTGCTGCCGGCATGCCCAATCGGAGGCAGCCGGGCGCGGCCTGCGCTAAACTGCGACATTGTTTGCACCAGATTGGTGCGCAAAGGCCGTAACGCACCATATCTGTGCCGCCCCGAGAGGCGCTTACCGGCCCAAATGCGGGCCTGGGGTGCGAATCTTGCTGGCACGAAAGCTGCTAGCTATGTCTGGTGGTTTCCGCGGAGCTGACTCTCTGGTCTGAGCCCGGCGCCCGAGGACTGTACGTTGAACCGGTCGGAGAAAAGACCCAGAATCACAGGCGAGGCCATGGTTTGAGGTGTTGTCGCCGCGACCTGGCCAGTCGGCCAATCTGCCCCCGAATTACGTTGATCAATTTCAATTGCCACCTGGAGAGATTTTCATGAGCACCGTCACCGAAGTGATGAAAACCATCGCCGACAACGACGTCAAGTTTGTCGATCTGCGCTTCACCGACACGCGCGGCAAGGAGCAGCACGTCACGGTGCCCCGCTCGCATTTTGACGAGGACAAGTTCACCGAGGGCCACGCCTTCGACGGCTCGTCGATCGCCGGCTGGAAGGGCATCGAGGCCTCCGACATGCTGCTGATGCCGGATCCGGCCACTGCCCAGATGGATCCGTTCCGCGAAGAATCGACGATGATCATGACCTGCGACGTGATCGAGCCGTCGGACGGCAAAGGCTACGTGCGCGACCCGCGCTCGATCGCCCGGCGTGCCGAGGCCTACCTCAAGTCGACCGGGATCGGCGATACCGCCTACTTCGGTCCCGAGCCCGAGTTCTTCATCTTCGATTCGGTTACCTGGCATGTCGACATGTCGGGTTGCTCGGTCAAGATCAATTCGGAGGAAGCGTCCTGGAGCACCAGCAAGGAGTTCGAGGGCGGCAATCTCGGCCATCGGCCCCGCGTCAAGGGCGGTTATTTCCCGGTGCCGCCGGTTGACTCGCTGCATGACATCCGCTCGGAAATGGTCCTGATCATGGAGCAGATGGGAATCCCGGTCGAAGTCCATCACCACGAGGTGGCCGGCGCCGGGCAGTGCGAGATCGGCACCCGGTTCGCCGAGCTGGTGACCCGCGCCGACTGGGTGCAGCTGATGAAGTACGTCATCCACAACGTCGCCCACAGCTATGGCAAGACGGCCACCTTCATGCCCAAGCCGATCGTCGGCGACAACGGCTCCGGCATGCATGTGCACCAGTCGATCTGGAAGGACGGCAAGAACCTCTTTGCCGGTGACAAGTACGCGGGCCTGTCGGATACCGCGCTGTTCTACATCGGCGGCATCATCAAGCATGCCCGTGCGCTCAACGCGATCACCAATCCGACCACCAACTCGTACAAGCGCCTGGTGCCCGGTTTCGAAGCCCCGGTGATGCTTGCCTATTCGGCGCGCAATCGCTCGGCGTCGCTGCGCATCCCGCACGTCACCAATCCCAAGGCGCGGCGCGTCGAAGTGCGCTTCCCGGATCCGGCCGCCAACCCCTACCTGGCCTTTGCAGCGATGCTGATGGCCGGGCTCGATGGCATCGAGAACAAGATCCATCCGGGCGAAGCCGCCGACAAGAACCTCTACGATCTGCCGCCCGAAGAGGGCAAGGCGATCCCGACGGTGGCGAGCTCGCTGGACATGGCGCTCGAGGCGCTCGACAAGGACCGGGCGTTCCTCACCCGCGGCGGGGTCTTTGACAATGAGATGATCGATGCCTACATCGAGCTCAAGATGGAGGAAGTCACGGCACTGCGCATGACTACCCATCCGCTCGAGTTCGACCTGACCTACTCCTGCTAAGGTAGGAAGCAGTTAGATTCGGGCCGGGGTCTCTTGGCAGACCCCGGCCCGAACGCCTGCAAACCAGCCAAGAAAGCCATACCCGAAAGATGACCAGACTCCTGATTGCACTCGTTGGCCTGACCATTGCGCTCGAAGCCCCGGCGCAGATCTACCGCTGCGAGGGCGAGGGGGGCGTGGTCGAGTACAGCAACAGCGTCAGCGCCGGCCGCGAGGCGCGCTGCCGCAAGGTCGACCTGCCGGAAGTCACCACCATCCCGACGCCCAAGCTGCCGGCCAAGGCAGCATCCCCAGCGTCGGCACCGGGCGCCGCCGCCGGTGCGAAGTCGGGCGGCAAGGATTTCCCGAAGGTCGACGCCGCCACCCAGAAGGCGCGTGACAGCGATCGGCGCCGGATCATCGAGGACGAGTTGCGCAACGAGGAAGACCGCCTCGCCACCCTGGTCGCCGAGTACAAGGACGGCACGCCCGACCGGCGCGGCGACGAGCGCAACTACCAGAAGTATCTCGATCGCGTTGAACGCATGAAGGAAGACATCGCTCGCTCGCAGGCCAACGTCGCGACGCTCAAGCGCGAGCTCGACGCGATCCGCAACTAGCCCTGCGCGGGGCACGGCGTGGGCAGCGAACGCGACTCCCTCCGGCCTGCTGCAGGCGCCGCCAGCGCGAGCGTAATCGATCCCGCTGGTTACGCCGGCCTCGACCTGCTGGCCGGGGCGGTCGCGCTGGTCGATCCCGCCGGCAACCTGCTGTTTCTCAATGATGCCGCCGAGGAACTCTTCGAGGTGTCGCTGCGCCGCGCACGCGGCCAGCCGTTCGCTGCGCTGTTTGTCGCCGCGGCCGAGTTCGACCGCCTGCTCGAAGAAGCGCTGGCGGGGAAATTCGACGAGCGCCGCACCGAGCTGACAATGACCAGGCCTGGTCGCGAGTCGCTTGAACTGCTGACCGACGTCACGGTGCTGACGGCGACCATGGGCTGCGTGGTGTTCGAATTCCGGCCCGACCTGCACCGCCAGCAGGCCGAGCGCGACGAGCGCCGGCGCGACGCGGTCCAGGCCGGCAACGACCTGATGCGCGGCCTGGCACACGAAATTCGCAACCCGCTCGGCGGCATCCGGGGCGCGGCGCAACTGCTCGAGGCCGAATTGCCTTCGGCCGAGCTGCGCGAGTACACCCAGGTGATAGTGCGCGAGGTCGATCGCCTGCGTTCGCTGGTCGACCGCCTGCTGGCACCGCATCGCGGCCTGCCCCAGTACCAGGAGGTCAATGTTCACGAGGTCTGCGAGCGGGTCTGTGCCCTGGTTCTGGCCGAGTGGCCCGAGGGACTGACCATCGAGCGTGATTACGACGCCAGCCTGCCCGACATCTATGCCGATCAGGAACAGTTGATCCAGGCGCTGCTCAACCTGGTGCGCAATGCCGCCCAGGCGCTCGCTGGCCGGGGCACCATCCAGCTGGTGACACGGATTGCCCGCCAGGTGACGATCGATCGGCGCCGCCACCGCCTGGCGCTCGACCTGCACGTCATCGACGACGGTCCGGGCGTCGACCCTGAGATCCGCGAGCGGATCTTCTATCCGATGGTCAGCACCAAGGACGACGGCATCGGCCTCGGGCTGACCCTGGCGCAGAGCCTGGTGCTGCGCCACGGCGGACTGATCGAGTGCGACAGCCGGCCGGGACATACCGATTTCCGCATCCTGTTGCCGCTCGGTCGTGAGCAGACCGAGTCGCCAGCTGATGCTGCAACGCAGGGAGCCACGCGGTGAACAACGAAGTCTGGATCGTCGATGACGAGGAGTCGATCCGCTGGGTGCTGGAGCGCGCCCTCAAGCGCGAAGCGATTGCGGTGCGCGTCTTTGGCCGCGCCGACGAGTGCCTGCAGGCGCTTGCCGAAGGCGTTCCGCGCGTGCTGGTCTCCGACATCAGGATGCCGGGCGAGAGCGGGATCGAGTTGCTCGCCCGGTTTCGCGAGCGCGCGCCGGCGACCCCGGTGATCATCATGACCGCCCACGCCGACCTCGACAGCGCGGTCGCCGCGTTCCAGGGCGGCGCGTTCGAATACCTGCCCAAGCCATTCGACCTGGCGGTGGCGGTCGAGCTGATCCGCCGCGCGCTCGAGGAGAGCCGGCGCGAGCCCAGCAGCGCGGGCGAGCCCGAAGCAGAGGTCGAGATGCTCGGGCGCGCGAGCGCGATGCAGGACGTCTTCCGCGCCATCGGGCGGCTCTCGGCGTCGACCGCCACGGTGCTGATCACCGGTGACTCGGGCACCGGCAAGGAACTGGTGGCGCGGGCGTTGCACCGCCACAGTCCGCGCGCCAAGGGCCCGTTCGTGGCCCTGAACACCGCGGCGATCCCGCGCGAACTGCTCGAATCCGAGCTCTTCGGCCACGAACGCGGGGCATTCACCGGCGCGGTCCAGATGCGTCGCGGACGCTTCGAGCAGGCGGCCGGCGGCACCCTGTTCCTCGATGAGATCGGCGACATGCCTGCGGCGCTCCAGACCAGGTTGCTGCGGGTGCTCTCCGATGGGCAGTTCTACCGCGTCGGCGGCCACCAGACGCTCACCGCCGACTGCCGCGTGATCGCCGCGACCAACCAGGATCTTGAAGCCCAGGTAGTCAGTGGTGCGTTCCGCGAGGACCTCCTGCACCGGCTCGATGTCATCCGGCTGCGCCTGCCGCGGCTGCGCGAGCGCGGCGAGGACATTGCCTTGCTCGCCAATCACTTCATGCTACGGGCCGCGCGCGAACACGGCGTGGCGCCCAAGAAACTCGGCGCGGACGCGATCGCCGCGCTCGAGGGTTTCGACTGGCCGGGCAACGTCCGCCAGCTGCAGAACGTCTGCAACTGGCTGACCGTGATGGCGCCGGCCCAGGTGGTGGCGGTCAATGACCTGCCGCCGGAAATTCGGCGTGCCACCGGGCAGGTGATTGCGGCCTCGTCTTGGGAGTCCGCCATCGCCGGTGCGGGCCAAGGCGGTGTCGCTGCTTCCGGGATCCCGGCCGGGCAGGGTGGCGCCCTGCCGCCCGGTTTGCACCCCGGGGCAAGCGCTGCCGACTGGCGCGAATTGCTGGCTGCCGAGGTTGCGGCCCGGGTGGCTTCCGGTGAGCCGGGCGCGGGCGGTTCGTCCGACTTGATGGCGGGCTTCACGCGGGATTTCGAAGCCGCCGTGCTGCGGGCTGCGTTGGCCCAGACCGGCGGCCGGCGAATCGAAGCCGCGCGCCTGCTCGGCATCGGCCGCAATACCATCAGCCGCAAGATCGCGGAACTGGGCCTCGACGATCCCGGGTAGCGGGCTGCGCCCGCGGCTTACCTGAGCTCGACCGTCACCGGGGCGTGGTCAGAGGGCTGCTCGAGCTTGCGTGGCGCGCGGTCGATGCTGCATGACAGCACCCGCGGCGCCAGCGCCGCGTCGGCCAGTATGTGGTCGATGCGCAGGCCGGCATTGCGCCGAAAGCCGAGCTGGCGGTAATCCCACCAGCTGAAGCTGCGCTCCGGCTGGTCGAACATCCTGAAGGTGTCGACGAAGCCGTTGGCGACAAGCGCCCGGAAGCGCTCGCGCTCCGGCTCCGAACACAGCACCGAGCCTTGCCAGGCCGCCGGGTCATGGACGTCACGGTCCTCCGGGGCGATGTTGAAGTCGCCCAGAAGCACGGTGGGTGCGGCTGCCGCCTCGCGCTGCGCCAACCAGCGGGCGAGGGCGTCGACCCACGCCAGCTTGTACTCGTACTTGTCCGAGCCGACCGACTGGCCGTTGGGGAAGTAGGCACAGACGATCCGCAGTCCCCCGACCTCGGCGCTGATCAGGCGCTGCTGCTGGTCGGGATAGAGCGGGTTGCCGCGCACCACCGCGGTCGGGGCACCAACCGTGGCGCGGCGTGCCAGGATTGCGACTCCGTTGTAGGTCGGCTGGCCGGCGAAGACCGCCTCATAGCCCGCATCGGCCAAGGCGGCGACCGGAAACTTTTCATCGATGAGCTTGGTTTCCTGCAGCGCGAGGATGTCGATCTCGTTGGCAGAGATCCAGTCGAGCACATGGCCGAGGCGCACGCGCAGGGAATTGACGTTCCAGGTGGCTATCTTCATGTCGTTCCGCAACCGGCTCTCTTGCTATGGGTCTTGTCGGTCGCACGCTAGCACGATTTCGCGACCCCATGCCGGGCCCCGCGGTATTCGCGGCCGGTAGGAGGTCGCAGCGTCCCGGATTCTTACACTGGCCACCAACCATCGTTAAACTTGGCGCCATGCTGAAAATCTATCGGGCCGAGGATGTTCACGCGGCGCTGCCCTGGCAGGAACTGGTCGCGGCCCTGGCGCGGGCCTTTGCTGCCGGCGCCACCGTGCCGTTGCGTCATGCCCACCAGCTGGGCGGCGCCGATACCTTGCTGCTGATGCCCGCCTGGTCGCCGGGTGCTCTCGGCGTCAAGCTTGTTACGGTGATGCCCGAGAATGCCGCGCGCGGCATCGCCAGTGTGCAGGCGACCTACCTGTTGCTCGATCGCGACAGCGGCGAAGCCATCGCCTTGCTCGATGGCGAGGCGCTGACCCTGCGCCGCACCGGGGCAGCTTCGGCGCTTGCGGCGCGGTATCTGGCGCGCGCCGATTCCCGCACCCTGCTGCTGGTGGGCAGTGGCCGGCTGGCCGGCTGGATGGCCCGGGCCCACGTTGCGGTGCGCCCCGCAATCGACCGGGTACTGGTCTGGGGTCGCGATCCCGGACGCCGGGCGGCTTTGGCGCAAGCGCTGCGCGCAGAGGGTTTGCCGGCGCAGGCGGTGTCCGACCTCGAAGCCGGCGTGCGCAGTGCCGACATCGTGACCTGCGCCACTACCGCGACCGCTCCAGTGGTACAGGGGGACTGGCTGGCGCCGGGCACTCACCTCGACCTGGTCGGCGGCTTTCGCCGTGACATGCGCGAGGTCGACGATCGGGCGGTAGCGGCGGCCGCGCTGTTCGTCGATACCTACGAGGGAGCGCTGTCAGAGGCCGGGGATCTGGCGCAGCCGCTGGCCGCCGGGCTGATCATGCGCGAGCAGGTCGAGGGGGATCTGGCCGGGCTGGTAGCAGGGACCGCCAAGGGACGGCGCAACCCCG
Organism: Burkholderiaceae bacterium; assembly: GCA_024643785.1. GTDB lineage: Bacteria > Pseudomonadota > Gammaproteobacteria > Burkholderiales > Burkholderiaceae_E > JAGXFR01. Next base: position 242 of record JAHEMI010000035.1, on the reverse strand, counting down.
CGCAGATGACCCTGTTCAAGTCAGTCGGTACGGCTCTCGAGGACCTGGCCGCGGCGCAGATGGTGGCTGGCAAGCACCGCTAGATGACAGCCCCGCCCACGGGGCCAGTGCTGGGGTACGGCCAACCGACCATAAGCGCGACGCGATTGAAGCGCTCAGAAGCGAACGCGCGCTACCGGTTCCTCTTGGGGTGCCGGCATACCCGGCAATCGGAACTGGGCGCCGCTCGAAGCGACGAATTC
>JAHEMI010000128.1 GCA_024643785.1 Burkholderiaceae bacterium | reverse complement strand
TGCGCAGGCCGGACCGGCCGGTTCTAAGCCATTACCGCGCCATTTCATGGCGCAGTGCAGCGAAAATAGCAACTGCGACTATACCGCAGACGGGGCCGTCGCGGCCAACCGGCTCCAGGCTTAGGTGGCGTCGAAGTCGAACAGCCGCCGATGCTCCCGGATCGCATAGCGGTCGGTCATCCCGGCGATGTAGTCTGAGACTGCCAGGGCACCGAGTTCCTCGGCCCGCCGGCGGTGCTCGTCGGGCAGCAGCCGGTCGTCGCCGATGAAGGCTCCGAAGAGTTCCGAGATCACCCTGGTCGACTTCGCCGTCATGCGCACGACGCGATAGTGGCGGTAGAGGTTGGCATGGAGAAAACGCCGCAGCCGGGACAGCCGCGGTCGCATCTCCTCGGAAAACGCCGCCAGCGCCGGTCCGGTGCGGACGTCGGCCACCGTGGCTGGCCGCAGCTGGGCGATGCGCCGCCCGGTCTCGGCGAGGAGATCGCCGACCAGTTCGTCGATCATGCGCCGGACGGTCTCGTGGATCATGCGCCGCTCGTGGATCCCGGGATGACTGGCGCGGACCGCGGCGGCGTGGTCACGGAACAGATCCACCTCCTCGAGCTGTTCGAGGGTGATCAGCCCGGAACGCAAGCCATCATCGACATCATGGTTGTTGTAGGCGATCTCGTCGGCGAGGTTGGCGACCTGGGCCTCCAGGCTGGGCTGGCCGCCAACCAGGAAGCGTTCCCCGACCTCGCCGAGCGCCGCCGCACGCTCGCGGGTGCAGTGCTTGAGGATCCCCTCGCGGGTGTCGAAACAGAGGTTGAGACCGTCGAACGACGCGTAGCGGTGCTCCAGTTCATCGACCACCCGCAGCGATTGCAGGTTGTGTTCGAAACCGCCGTAAGGACTCATGCACTCGTTGAGCGCGTCCTGGCCGGCGTGCCCGAAGGGGGTGTGGCCGAGGTCATGGGCGAGCGAGATCGCCTCCACCAGGTCCTCGTCGAGCGCCAGCCGGCGGGCGATCGAGCGCGCAATCTGGGCAACCTCGATGGTGTGGGTCAGCCTGGTCCTGAAGAGGTCGCCCTCGTGGTTGACGAAGACCTGGGTCTTGTACTCGAGGCGGCGAAAGGCGCCCGAGTGCACGATGCGATCGCGATCACGCTGGAATTCACTGCGCGGCATGGCCGGCGGCTCGGGAACGCGCCGGCCGCGCGGCTCGCCGGCGCTGGCGGCATAGCTGGCCAGTTGCAGCGGCTGGCTGGCGGATCCGCTGGCCTGGCCGCTCATCGCACGCATTGCTCGAGGGTGGCACGCAATTCTGGCTCCGGCACCGAGCGCACCAGCGCGTGGCCTAGCGCGGAGAGCAACACGAATTTCGGGATGCCCTGCTCGGCCTTCTTGTCGACCGCCATCAGCTCCAGGTAGCGCCCGGAATCCCAGGCTGGCCCGGCCACCGGCAGCCGCGCCGCCGCAATGGCGCCGCGCAGCCGTTCAACGGCCCCGGAATCGAGCATTCCCAGGCGGCGCGAGAGATCGGCAGCCATCACCATCCCGGCAGCGACCGCCTCGCCGTGCAGCCAGGTTCCGAAACCCAGTCCGGACTCGATCGCGTGACCAAAGGTGTGACCGAAGTTCAGCGTTGCCCGCACCCCGCTCTCGCGTTCATCGGCCGCGACCACCGCGGCCTTGATTTCACAGGAACGTTCGATTGCCGCCGTCAGCGCCGCGGCATCGCACGACAGCAGCCGGTCGCAGTCGCGTTCCAGTTGCGCCAGATAGGCGGGATCACTGATCGCGCCGTGCTTGATCATTTCGGCCAGCCCGGCGGAAAGTTCACGCGCGGGCAGCGTCGCCAGCGTTGCGACGTCGGCAACGACCAGCCGTGGCTGGTGGAACGCGCCAATCATGTTCTTGCCGGCCGGATGGTTGATGGCGGTCTTGCCGCCGATCGACGAGTCGACCTGGGACAGCAGCGTGGTCGGCACCTGGACGAACTCGACCCCGCGCTGGTAGACCGCCGCGGCAAAGCCGGCGAGATCACCGATCACTCCGCCGCCCAGGGCAACCACCAGGCAGCGGCGATCGAAGCGCCGCGCCAGCAATTGGTCAAAGACCCGTTGCAGGCTGGGCCAGTCCTTGTGACGCTCGCCATCGGGCAGGACGATTTCGATGAACTCGGAGCTCGCGGGGCGCAGCCAGCGGGCGAAGCGCTCGCCGTAGAGCGGCGCCACGACGTCGTTGGTCACGACGGCAACCTGGCGCCCGGCGGCGAGGTCCACCAGCGCCGGACAGCCGTCGACCAGACCAGCGCCGATCAGCACCGGATAGCTGCGCTCGCCCAGGGATACCGTCAGTTCGCGCACCAGCTCGTCCTCCACGATAATGCCGCCGTCACATTGTCTCGCCGTCGCGGCCCGGGAGCTGCAGCCCCACGGGCAGTTGGGCGATTATATCGGCCACCATCTGTCCCGCCGGCTGGCGGGCGCCAAAGACCGTGAGATCCGCGATCTCGCGATACCACGGCGTGCGATCTGCCCACAGTTGCGCGAGCCGCGCATGGGGATCACTTGTCTGGAGCAGGGGCCGGTTGCTGTTGCGGCGCACCCGGCGCCACAGTTCGGCCAGAGTTACCTCCAGGAAGACCACGTACCCTCTGGCTGCAAGCAGTGCACGGGTGTCCGGCGACACCACCGAACCGCCGCCGGTGGCGAGCACGGTACCGGGTTCGGCGAGCAGTTCCGCGATGATGGCCGCCTCGCGGCGCCGAAAACCCGGTTCGCCCTCGTACTCGAAGATTGTCGCCACGGGCACCCCGCAATGACGCTCGAGCTCGCGATCGGAGTCGACGAACCTCCTGCCCAGCGCGGCCGCCAGGCGGCGGCCGACGGTCGACTTGCCGGAGCCTGGCATGCCGATCAGCACGATGGGGGTATCGGGTTCGGGCGTCATGTGTCCTTGCAATCCTGGCTGGACAACCGGCAGGGTCCGGAGCCCGGAAAAGGGACGGGCCGGTTGCATCCGGCCCGTCAGGATAACGCTTCAGGCAGGCCCTCGCCTGCCTGGTTTGCTCGTTCAGCGCGCCGCTGCGGTCTCGGTTACGACCCGCGGGGTGATGAACACCATCAGCTCGGTCCGGTCATTGGTGCGCTGGTTGTCCTTGAACAGGTAGCCGAGCACCGGGATGTCACCCAGCAGCGGCACCTTGTTGGTGCGGTTGCGCTCGAACTGTTCGTAGATCCCGCCGATCACCACCGTGCCGCCGTTCTCGACCAGCACCTGGGTCTGCACCCGGCGGGTGTCGATCGCGAATCCGGACGGGGTCAGCTGGCCGACCGCATCCCGATTGACCTCGACCGCAAGAATCACGTTGCCGTCGGGGGTAATCTGCGGCGTGACCTCGAGCTTCAGGTTTGCCTTGCGGAAGGAAATCGATGTCGCACCGCTCGAAGTCGCTTCCTGGTAGGGAAGCTCCGTGCCCTGCTCGATCACCGCCTTGTGCTGGTCCGCGGTCAGCACCCGCGGGCTGGAGATCACCTTGCCGCGCTGGTCGGCTTCAAGTGCCGAGACCTCGAGGTTCAGGAAGCGCGTGAAGCGCGACCCGAACAGGCTGATCGCGAAGCTGGCTGGCTGGGCGCCCGAAATCGCTGCTGCCGGCAGGTTGACGAACTGGGTGTTGTCGATCGTGGTCAACCGCCCGAGACCGATAGCATTGGGACCCGCGAGCGTGCTGCCGCGCTGCGACGACAAGTCGGCAACCCCGCTCAGCGTGCCCGAGATCGTCCCGAAAGCCCCCAGCACCCTGGTGCCGGGATTGTAGGTCGGGACATTGATCGCGGTCGGCGCGCCGCTCACCGGATCGATGTAGCTGCTCGCGCTGGCGACGGTGGTCGAGATGTCGTTGTAGCCGAGCTTCACGCCGAGGTTGCGCGAGAACCGGTCATCGGCCTCGACGATCCGCGCCTCGATCAGCACCTGCCGGATCGGGATGTCGATCTGGGTGATCATGTTGCGGACCGCGTCCAGGCTGACCGCGACGTCCTGCACGAAGAGCTTGTTGGTGCGCCCGTCGACCACGACGCTGCCGCGCTTGGAGAGCACCCGCTGTTTCGGATCCGAGAGCAGTTTCTGGAGAATCTCGGCCTTCTGGTAATTGAGCTGGAACACCTCGGAGCGCAGCGGCTCGATATCGGCGATCTGCAAGCGGTTCTCGAGGTCGAGCTTTTCCTTGGCGGCCAGTTCCTCGCTCGGGGCAACGACAATCACGTTGCCGTTCTTGCGCATGCCCAGTCCCTTCGACTGGAGAATGATGTCGAGCGCCTGGTCCCAGGGCACGTCCTTGAGCCGCAGCGTCAGGCTGCCGCTGACCGAGTCGGTGGTCACGACGTTGAGGTTGGTGAAATCGGCAATCACCTGAAGCAGCGCACGCACGTCGATCGCCTGGAAATTGAGCGACAGGCGTTCACCCTTGTAGCCCTTGCCTTGCGACAGTTTGGACGAGTCCTCGCGCAGCGGCTTGACCTCGACCACGAACTGGGTATCGCTCTGATACGCGTTGTGTTCCCACAGGCCGTGCGAATCGATTACCAGCCGCGTGTTGTCGCCCTGCTGGAACGCGCGGACCTCGCGCACCGGGGTCGCGAAATCGCCCACGTCGAAGCGGCGGCGCAGGTTGTCGGGCAATTTTGTCTTGAGGAAATCGACGATCAGCGTGTCGCCCTGTTGGCGCATGTCGACACCGACGCCGCTGGAGGACATCTGCACGACGATCCGCCCCTCGCCCTCCTTGCCGCGGCGGAAATCGACATCGCGCAGGGCATGGGTGGTATCCCCGTCGCCACGCGCAAAGACGTACGGCGCCTGCGCGGTAGCGGTCGCGGTGGCAGCAGCCATCGGATCCAGCGTAACCACGATATCGCGCCCGTCGATGACTACCGTGTGGGTCATCGCGCGCTTGAGGTTCATCACCACCCGCGCACGGCTCCCGGCCTCGACAATGGCCACCGAGCGCACGTCTCCCTGCCCGAGGTCAACGCGATTCTTCCCCGATCCATTGGCGGTGTCGGTGAAATCCAGCGCCAGGCGCGGCGGATTGGAAATCGTGAAATTGGGCGGAACTGCTGCCGGCGCGTTCTTCAGGCTGATCCTCAGCTGCGTGGCGTTGCCCTGCTGGGAGCTGGTGACTCCTTCAATCGAATTGGCGGTCTGCGCCTGCACGGAGACGGTGATCGTCATCAGCGCAGCCACGAATGCGCACAGCGCAGTCGTGCCCACACGGGACGCCATCCCGGGCAGCTGGAAGGAGCGCCAGTCTGGCCCGATTTTCATGGTTGTTTCTCCTGAAGTTGCAGCACGGTTTCCCGCTCCACCCACGAACCCGAAGCATCCTGAACCAATTCCTTCAAGGTGACTTCGTTCTCGGTAATTCGGGTAACCCGTCCGAAATCCTGCCCGATATGGTTGCCGACCCGCACCTGGTAAACCAGCTTCTCGACCTGGACCAGCGCGGTCTGCTGGCTCGCGCGGCGCAAGTGGCCGACGAGCTTGACCTGGTCGAGCCCGAAACTTTCAAGAACCTCGCGCGGGCGCCGCAGGTCAGGCGCGGGCCCGCCCCTGACCAGTCCGGCCCGCTCCATCATGGCGCTCATCTTTGCCAGCGAGAATGGGTCGGCCAGGGCCGCGTCATCATAGCGGAAGGGTTCGAAATGCCGTGGTTCGTCAACCTGCTGTGCGCTCGGCGGGGTGGTCTTGCGCACCTGCTCCATCCAGGCCCGCAATTCCTCGTGATCGTTGCCGCAGCCGCCCAGGCCCAGCACTGCTGCCAGGATCGGGGCTGCCAGGAATAGTGCCTTGCGGATCACTT
>JAHEMI010000127.1 GCA_024643785.1 Burkholderiaceae bacterium | reverse complement strand
CTACGCTTCGTTTATGATCTTGCTAGCCACCTCACCGGTCTCCTGGAAAAACCATGTCCGGCATCGCTTACCAGAAAGATAGTGACTCGATCGTTACGCTTCTGATTGACGCGCCGAACGAACCAGTCAACACGCTGAACGCTGCATTTCAGGACGATCTGGGCAAAGTAATCGATCGGCTTGAGGCGGAACGTGATGACCTTCGGGGTGTCATCGTCACGTCTGCCAAGTCGACCTTCTTTGCCGGCGGTGACCTGCGCTCACTGATCATGGTCAGGCCCGATACGGCAGCACGTTTCTTCGCTGAGATTGAGGCTATCAAGGCAAATTTCCGGCGCCTCGAACGGCTTGGGCGCCCGGTCGTTGCCGCCATCAATGGCAGCGCACTAGGCGGCGGACTGGAGCTGGCGCTGGCCTGCCACCGGCGAGTCTGCATTGGATCCCCAAAAGTTCAGATCGGATTCCCGGAGGTCACTCTCGGACTTCTCCCTGGGTGCGGCGGAATCATTCGCTCAGTGCGCATGATGGGTCTGCAGGCCGCCCTGCCACACCTCGTGGAAGGCAAGCGCCTGAATCCCTCCGCGGCGCTCGCCGCCGGGTTCGTCGATTCGCTTGCCGGCGACAAGGAGGAAATGCTGGCGCAGGCGCGGGCATGGATCGCAGCCAACCCCAACCCGGCACAACCCTGGGATATACCAAAAGCCCGTATTCCTGGCGGTTCCCCATCAAGTCCAGCGGTAGCGGCAATGTTGCCCGTGGCTTCTGCGATGCTGGCGCAAAAGATCCATGGCAACTATCCGGCACCGGCGGCGATATTGGCGGCCGCGGTCGAAGGTGCGCAGGTCGATTTCGACACCGCGCTACGGATCGAATCGCGTTACATGACGCGGGTCGCCAGCGGGCAGGTTGCCAAGAACATGATTGGCGCCTTCTTCTTCCAGTTGAACGAGATCAAGGCCGGTGCCGGACGGCCGGCGCAGATCGATCGCTCACGGGTCAATAAGGTCGGGATCGCCGGCGCAGGGATGATGGGTGCCGGCATCGCCTGGGCATGCGCATCGCGCGGGGTCGAGTGCGTGCTCGCCGATACTTCGATCGAGAAGGCCGAAAGAGGCAAGGAGTATTCGGCAAAACTGCTCAGCAAACGCCTGGCCAAGGGGAAGACCAGCACCGAGCAGGCGTCTGAAACACTCGGGCTGATTACAGCCTCGGTTGGGTTTACTGGTTTTGTCGACCGCGAGTTGGTAATCGAGGCAGTGTTCGAGAACCGCGAGCTAAAGGAACAGGTCATCGCTGCCGTGGAGTCGGCGATGCCCGCTGAATCGGTCTTTGCATCGAACACTTCCACGCTGCCGATAACCGGGCTCGCGAAGTCGAGCGCACGGCCTGGACAATTCGTCGGACTCCATTTCTTCTCACCCGTCGATCGGATGCAGCTGGTCGAAATCATCAGAGGCAAGGAGACCTCCGATCAGACGCTCGCACGTGTCTATGACTTCGTGCTCCAGATCGGCAAGATCCCGATCGTCGTGAACGATGCCCGCGGCTTCTACACCAGCCGTGTCTTCGGCACCTACGTCAACGAGGGGATGGCTCTGCTCGGCGAGGGTGTCCCGGCGGCACTGATCGAGAACGTCGGTGAGCAGGCCGGAATGCCCACCGGACCGCTGGCGGTGCTCGACGAGGTATCACTGAAGCTTGCCGACGACGTGCTGCACCAGGAACTCGCCGACCTTGCCCGCGAGCGCGCCCCGACTGGCGCCGACGATGCCAACGCGGCGCAGCCGGGAAGAGACACGAGGCGCGGGATTCCGCCCGCCGCGATCAAGGTGCTCGAAAAGATGGTCCACGAGTATCAGCGCGTCGGGCGCGCCCACGGCGCCGGCTTCTACGACTATCCGCAAGGTGCGCGGAAATCCCTCTGGAAAGGCCTTGAGACCTTTGCCCGCGAAGAGCAGCCCGTGACAGCGCAAGACGTCCATGACCGGCTGCTCTACGCCCAGGCGCTGGAGACCTTGCGCTGCCTGCAGGAGGGCGTGGTCGAGTCCCACCGCGATGCCAATATCGGGGCGATCTTTGGCTGGGGATTCCCAGCCTGGACCGGCGGTACGGTTCAGTTCGTGAATCACGTCGGCGTAGGCAACTTCGTCGCCCGGGCCGGCGAACTGGCACAGCGCTATGGCGAGCGGTTCGCGCCGCCAGTCTGGGTACTGCAACGTGCCGAGCAAGGCCTTGAGCTCTGAACCATCCGCATTACCCGCCGGCGCACAACGTTTTCGCTCTGGCGGCGGGCGCCATGGCACCGCGATCAGCGGTGCCGCAGACTCAGTTCCTGCGTCCGAACCGCCTCATGAAGGCCCTGATCACTGAAACTACAGGCTGCCGCCATGCCACGACCTCACAAACAGCTTCATGCCTGGCGCGAGCCGCCCACCGCGCGACCTGCGGCAACGATCCTGTTGCTCAGAGACGCCGATACCGGGCCCGAAGTGCTGATGACCAGGCGTTCCCTGAAGGCCAGCTTCGCCCCTGGGGTCTTTGTGTTCCCGGGCGGCACTCTCGACGCCTCCGACAGCGCGCCTGATACCTTGTTGGCGGCGGCTGCTCGCCACGGGCAGGACGTCGAACAACAGGCATTTTCGGTTGCCGCGCTGCGCGAGGCTTTCGAGGAACTAGGGATACTGCTGGCCTACGATTCGAGCGGTGCAATCATCACCCAGGAGGCGGTAGATCGATTCGAGCGCAGCCCCAATGCCAGCTTGGCGAGCCAGCTGACGGCGGCTGGCTATCGGCTCGCCATAGACCAGGTATGGCACCTGCGCCGGTGGATCACCGATCGTGACCTGCCGCGGCGCTTCGATACCCACTTCTTCGTCGCCCGGATGCCGCAGGGACAGCACCCGCTGGCGGACGAGACCGAGCAGTTCGAGCCGGTGTGGATATCTCCGCGCGAGGCGCTCGAACGACATTCCCGGCGTGATTTTGCGATGATCTTCCCGACGGTGCGCACGCTGCGCGGACTCGCCGAGCACCGGAACGTCGATACCATCCTGGCGACACTGGCAAATGGCCCGCCGTGGTCACCATCATGCCCCCGCGCTGGATTGCTCGATGGCGCCGAGGCACGATACGCGGAGGGCGACCCGCCGTTCGGCGAACTCGAACTGGTGGCGCCCGATGGCGGCGCCACTCACGCCCTGGATTGGCAGCATGAAAAACCGGTGCCGCTGCTTCGCCATGTCTGGCGCCTGACGGCGCCGAACCCCGGAATGATGACTGGCCCCGGGACGAACACCTACATCGTCGGTGATCGCGACGCCGGATTCGCCGTCATCGACCCCGGACCCGACGATCCCGCACACGTAGCCCGAATCGCCACACTGGTCGGAGACCGGCTACGTTACATCGTGTGCACCCACGACCACCCCGACCACTGGCCCGGATCAGCGCGGCTGCAGGCAACAAGCGGCGGCGTCATCCACGGCATGCCCGGCGCCGGCCAGCACTTCGACCGAAACTTTTTTCCGGAGCAAAGACTCGACGATGGCCATAGCCTGCGCATCGGCGACTCGACCTTGCGTGCCGTGCACACGCCGGGCCACGCATCGGGGCACATCTGCCTATTCCTGGAAGAGGACCACCTGCTCTTTTCCGGCGACCACATCATCAACGGCTCGACCGTCGTCATCGATCCGCCCGATGGCAACATGAGCGACTACCTGGCATCGCTTCACCGACTGCTCGAGTTGCCGACAAGGTTCATCCTGCCGGCCCATGGTTGGGTGATTGGTGAGCCGGCGCAGGCAATCCGCGCACTGATCGCGCACCGTCTCGGGCGCGAAGCAAAGGTGATTCGCGCACTGGCCGAGACCGGGCCATGCGAGATCACGCAACTGGTCGAGCGCGCCTATGACGACGTGCCGGTTTCGCTGCACCGGATCGCCCAGCGTTCCCTGCTGGCGCACCTCGAGAAACTTGCCGAGGATTCTCGGGTAGCGCTCCGCGACAACCGCTGGCGGCTGCTCGAGAAATAGAAACAGCCGGCGCGAGCCGGCTGTTCCAGTAACGCTTGAGCCGGCGCGGCCGGCCCATCTCCAGGCTTATTGCGCCGGGGCTTCTGCGGCAGCTGCGTCATCGGCAGCGGCGGCTTTTGCCGAGAGGCGCAGGCGGCCCTTGTCATCGGCTTCGATGACCTTGACGCGCACGGCCTGACCTTCCTTCAGGTAGTCGCTCACCGCGTTGACCCGTTCGTTGGCGATCTGCGAAACGTGCAGCAGGCCGTCACGACCAGGCATCACCTGGACGATCGCGCCGAAGTCCAGGATCTTCAGGACTGTGCCGTCGTAGATCCGACCAATTTCCACTTCGGCGGTCAGGTCCTCGATGATCTTCTGCGCGCGTTTGGCGGCGTTGCCGTCGACCGCAGCGATGGTGATTGAGCCGTCGTCCTTGATGTCGATCTGGGTGCCGGTCGTCTCAGTGATCTGGCGGATGGTCGCGCCACCCTTGCCGATCACGTCACGGATCCGTTCCGGATTGATCTTCATCGTGTACATCCGGGGAGCGAAGTCCGACAGTTCGGCGCGCGCGCCGCCCATCGCTTCCTTCATCTTGCCGATGATGTGCAGCCGTCCCTCGCGGGCCTGGGCCAGCGCCACCTGCATGATTTCCTTGGTGATCCCCTGGATCTTGATGTCCATCTGCAGGGCGGTGATGCCACCTTCGGTTCCGGCAACCTTGAAGTCCATGTCGCCGAGGTGGTCCTCGTCACCGAGAATATCGCTCAGCACCGCGAACTTGCCGCCTTCCTTGATCAGGCCCATCGCGATACCGGCGACGTGGGCCTTGATCGGAACACCCGCGTCCATCAGCGCCAGGCAGCCACCGCAGACCGACGCCATCGACGACGAACCGTTCGACTCGGTGATCTCGGAAACGACCCGAATGGTGTAGGCGAACTCTTCGGCGGTCGGCAGGAGAGCGGCGAGCGCCCTCTTGGCCAGCCTGCCGTGGCCGATCTCGCGGCGCTTGGGCCCGAACATCCGGCCGGTCTCTCCGGTCGCGTACGGGGGCATGTTGTAGTGGAGCATGAAACGCTCACGGTACTCGCCGGTCACCGCATCGATGATCTGTTCGTCACGCGAGGTGCCGAGCGTGGCCGCGACCATCGCCTGGGTCTCACCGCGGGTAAATAGCGCGGAACCGTGGGCGCGTGGCAGAAGCCCCGAGCGGATCGAAATCGGCCGCACCGTGCGCGTGTCACGACCGTCGATGCGGGGCTCGCCAGAAAGAATCTGGCCGCGGACGATCCGGTATTGGAGATCGAACAGCAGGTCGTTGACGAGGTTGCCTTCCGGGGGCGTTGTCCCGGCGGCCGCGGCATCGGCCGCAATTTGCTCGGCCGCGGCCTGCTCGACTTCGCGCAGCTTGGCAACCCGCTCCTGCTTGTTGCGCAGCTGGTATGCAGCGCGCATGCCCGGCTCGGCCAGTTCGTTCACCCGCGCCACCAGCGTCGCATCTTTCTGGGTCGGCGCCCAATCCCACTCGGGCTTGCCGGCGATCTCGACCAGCTCGTTGATCGCGTTGATCACGACCTGCATCTGTTCGTGACCGAAAACCACGCCGCCGAGCATCACTTCTTCGGACAGTTCGCTGGCTTCCGATTCAACCATCAGCACCGCGGATTCGGTACCCGCCACGACCAGATCCATCTTGGTCTCGGGCAACTGCGCGGTAAACGGGTTGAGCACGTACTCGCCGTTGATGTAGCCGACCCGCGCCGCACCGATCGGTCCGTTGAACGGAATTCCCGAGAGCGCCAGCGCAGCCGAAGCAGCGATCATGCCCGGCACGTCACTGTTGACCTCGAGGTCGCTCGACATCACCGTGACCATCACCTGGACTTCGTTGAAGAAGCCTTCGGGAAACAGCGGCCGCACCGGACGGTCGATCATCCGGGCGATCAGCGTTTCGCGTTCGGTCGGCCGGCCTTCGCGCTTGAAGAAGCCGCCCGGGATCCGCCCGGCAGCGTAGAACTTCTCCG
>JAHEMI010000126.1 GCA_024643785.1 Burkholderiaceae bacterium | reverse complement strand
GCGCAGATCGATGGCTCCGAACAGCGCCCGATCACGCTGCAGATGCGCAGCGGCAGCCTGCACTTCGAAGGCCAGCCCTATTTGTTGCACTTCGTGCTGCCCAACCTCTACTTCCACGTGGTCACCGCCTACGACATCCTGCGTCACGGCGGCGTTGAACTGGGCAAGGCCGATTTCCTCGGCAAGTATCCCCTGGCAGATTGATCGCCGCAGTCCAGTCGGGGCCCGGTAATCAGCAGGCTTGGCGCTCACGCCCGGTTGTGCCCGCCTGCAATCGCGCCGGGTTAAACTGAAACCGGGTAGCCAGCGGAGGCGTCATGGGGGAGGGGGCCGCAGTGGAATCGGTACACATCCTGTACGGGAGGTCCGGACTCGAGGTGAGTCTGCCCCCAGGGGCGCGCGCGACAGTGATCGGCAAGCGGCCGCTGCGCAAGCTTCCAGATCCCGCCGCGGCAGTGCGTGCGGCACTGGCCACGCCGGTGAACGCGCCTCCCTACAGTTCCCTGGTGGCCGGCCGCAAGAGCGCCTGCATCCTGATCTGCGACATCACCCGGCCGGTTCCGAACCACCTGTTCCTGCGGCCCCTGATCGAGGGACTGATGGCTGCGGGGATGGCGCGCGAGCGCATCACCGTGCTGGTCGCAACCGGACTGCATCGCCCCAACGAGGGCGAGGAACTGGCCGAAGTCGTCGGCGACCCCTGGGTTCTCGACACGGTTCGGGTCGAGAACCACTTCGCCCGCGATGACGCGGCCCACGTCGATCTGGGAGTGACGCCGCAGCGGCGCACGCCGGTCAAGATCGATCGTCGCTTCGTCGAGGCCGACCTGCGCATCGCCACCGGCCTGGTCGAACCACACTTCATGGCCGGCTACTCCGGCGGCCGCAAGGTGATCGCGCCCGGAGTCGCCCACGCCGACACCATCCGCAGGTTTCACAGCGCCCACTTCATGGAGGATCCGGCCGCGATCCAGTGCAACCTCAGCGGTAATCCGCTGCATGAAGAGCAGCTCGAGATCGTGCGGATGCTGGGCGAGCTGTATGCGGTCAATACCGTGATCGACGAGGATCGCGACCTGGTTCACGTCAACTTCGGCGAGATCATCTCCAGTCATCTCGCTGCGGTCGACTTCGTGGCCGATGCCACCAGGGTGGCGGTCGGACGGCGCTTTGCAACCGTTCTGACCTCGTCGGCCGGGCATCCGCTGGACAAGACCTACTACCAGACCGTCAAGGGCATGGTGACGCCGCTCGATATCCTGGAGCCGGGCGGCACGCTGATCGTCGCCTCGGAATGCTCCGAGGGTTTTGGCTCTGACGAGTTCCGCGCGTCACATGGGCGGTTGCGGGCGATCGGTCCCGACGCCTTCATGAAGTCGCTGCTGGCCAAGAATCTCGCTGATGTCGACGAATGGCAGACCGAGATGCAGCTCAAGTCGACGAGGGTGGGGCGCGTCCAGCTCTACAGCACCGGGCTCGGTGACGATGAGCGCGCGCTCACCGGCGTCGAGACGATCGCCTCGCTCGAGACAGCGCTCGCCCAGGCCATCGCGCGCTCGGGCGATCCCGAGATCGCCGTCATCCCGGAAGGACCGTATGTCGTCCCAGTTGTCTCCTGAGCAGGCGGCGCTGCCGAGCGCAGCGTCGCTGGCGATTCACCTCGATCTCGTCGGCGGCATCGCCGGCGACATGTTCGTTGCGGCCCTGGTGGACGCGCTGCCGGCGCTGGCGGCGCCGGTGATGGCGGAGCTGGCCGCAGTACAACCGGCCGGCGAACCAGGTCCGGCATTCGTTGCGGCCCTGAGCGGCGGGTTGCGCGCACAGCGCTTCGGTCTGACGGCCCGCAGCCATGGGCATCACGACCACGGCCACGACCACGGCCACGGCCACGGCCACGACCACGACCACGACCACGACCACGGCGGCACCGCCTACACGGTGCTGCGTGAGCGGCTGGTTGCGGCGCCGCTGAGCGAGCCGACCCGCAGGCACGCCCTGGCGCTGCTGGCGATCCTGGCCGAGGCCGAGGCGAGCGTCCACGGCATCAGCGTCGACGCGGTGCACTTCCATGAGCTCGCCGATTGGGACTCGATGCTCGACGTGGTCGCTGCCGGCTGCATTGCGGCGCAGCTCGAGGGCGCGCGCTGGAGCGCGTCGCCCCTGCCGCTGGGCGGCGGCAAGGTGCGCACGGCCCACGGCCTGCTGCCGGTGCCGACTCCGGCGACCAGTGCGCTTCTGACCGGCTATCCCTGGCACGACGATGGCGTCGGCGGCGAGCGGGTGACGCCTACCGGCGCGGCAATCCTGCGCTACCTGGTCCCGGCCGAACGTGTCGGCACGCGGCGCGAGCCGGGGCGACTGATCGGTGTCGGCTCGGGCGCCGGGACGCGCACCTTGCCGGGCATGCCCAACATCCTGCGGGCGCTGGTGCTGGAGCGCGTTGCCACTGCGGAGGCCGACGCCGACGCTGTGGTGGTGCTCGAGTTCGACGTCGACGACATGACTGGCGAGGAACTGGCGCTGGCAGCTGAGCGTCTGCGGAACGCCTCCGGGGTGCTCGACGTGTCGCTGGGCACGCGTCTCGGCAAGAAAGGTCGACCACTGACCGATTTTCGCGTGCTGGCGCGTCTCCCGGAGGCCGAGGCAATCGCCAGCGCCTGTTTCACCGAGACTTCGACAATCGGGCTGCGCTGGCGCGAGGAACGCCGCCTGGTGCTGTCCCGGACCGAAGTGACTGCCACGCTCGACGGCCTGCCGGCTGACGTCAAGGTTGTGACCCGTCCCGGCGGCGAGCGCAGTGCCAAGGCTGCCCATGACGATTTGAACGCAACGTCCGGCCTCGAGGCCCGGCGGCGGCAGCGCGCGCAATTCGAGTCCCGGGTCCTGAAGGAATCCGGCGAATGACCACCGCTGTTCACGGCGCCGGCCAGTTCGCGCCGCTGCTTGCCAGCCTGGCGCGTCATCAGCGGCTGGCGATCGCGGTCAGCGGCGGCGTCGACTCGATGGCGCTGGCGCACTTCGCCTGGCGTCACCTCGGCACCCGGGTAACGATGTATCACGCGAGCGGTCCGGCGGTGCCGGCCGCGGCTGGCGCCCGCGTCAGCGGGCACGCCGCGCGTCATGGCTGGCCGCTGGTGCTGATCGATGCGGGCGAACAGGGCGACGAACGCTATCGCGCCAACCCGGTCGAGCGTTGCTACTACTGCAAGACCAACCTATACGCGCGCATCGCCGCGGCCACCGCCGACCAGCTCGCTTCTGGCACCAATCTCGACGATCTGGCCGACTTCCGCCCCGGGCTGCGCGCTGCCGCCGAACACGCTGTCGTCCACCCCTACGTCGAGGCGGGCATGGACAAGGCGAGCGTCTACCGGCTCGCCGCCAGTCTCGGGCTCGACGATCTCGAGCGCTTGCCGGCACAACCCTGTCTCGCGAGCCGCGTCGAGACCGGCATCGCGATCGCGCCGGCGGATCTGGCCTTCATAGATGCCGTCGAAAGCCGGTTGACGGCGCGGCTCGGGGCCGAGACGGTGCTGCGCTGCCGGGTGACCGCGGCCGGTGTGGTGATTGAACTGGCGCCCCCCCATGACACGACCGCCGCGGCCCTTGCCGGCGCTCTGGGAGCCGAACTGTGCCGGGGCGAACAGCGCCGGTTCGCGGGCGTGCGGCGCTACGTGCGCGGAGCGGCGTTCCTGCGCCCGATCGCCAATGACTGAATTCCAGCTCGACTGGGCGCGTACCGGCCGCACCGGCATGAGCGAGGCAGTGCTGTGCGATCCCAAGTCATCGGTGCAGATCGACGCGATCGTGGCGCATGCCCTCGAGCTCGACGCGCGGCTGCTGCTCACCCGCCTCGGCCCGCGCAAGTACAGCCGGCTCTCCGGGCCGGCGCGTGCCGCACTCGACTACGACGCCGACACCCGCACCGCGGTCCTGGGCGGGATGCCGGAGCCGCGTGGTACCGGCCGGGTCGCAATCGTTTGCGGCGGGACATCGGACCTGAAGGTTGCCCGCGAGGCCGGCCGCACCCTGGCGTTCGAGGGCGAAGTCGCGACCCTGATCAGCGACGTCGGTGTTGCCGGCTTGTGGCGGCTGATGGAGCGGCTCGAAGATATCCGCAGCCACCGCGTTGTGATCGCGGTCGCCGGCATGGAGGGCGCGCTGTTCAGCGTCCTTGCCGGGCTGGTTCCGTGCGCGGTGATCGCAGTGCCGACGTCGGTCGGCTATGGCATGGCCGAGGGTGGCCGGACCGCACTCAATGCGGCGTTGGCAAGTTGCGCCTCGGGCCTGGCGGTCGTCAACATCGATAATGGTTTTGGCGCGGCTCATGCTGCATTGCGCATTCTCGCGAGATCGACCTCCGGAATCTGAACCGTATACCGTATCGGGAGCACATCAATGGAGCAATTCAAGACGTCAGCGGACGTGGTGTTCGTCCTGCTCGGGGCCATCATGGTGCTCGCGATGCACGGTGGCTTTGCCTTTCTCGAACTGGGCACGGTCCGCAAGAAGAACCAGGTCAATGCGCTGGTCAAGATCATCGCCGATTTCGCCGTTTCGACCGTGGCGTATTTCCTCGTCGGTTACTGGATCGCCTACGGCACCAGCTTCTTCGCCGGGGCGCAGGAGCTGGCGGCCTCGTCGGGCTATCAGCTGGTCAAATTCTTCTTCCTGCTCACTTTTGCCGCGGCGATCCCGGCGATCATTTCGGGTGGCATCGCCGAACGTTCGCGCTTCGGCCCGCAACTGATCGCGACCTTCGTGCTGGTGGGATTGGTCTACCCCTTCTACGAGGGCATCGTCTGGAATGGCAATTTCGGCATCCAGGACTGGCTCAAGCAGAGTTTCGGCGCCTCGTTCCACGATTTCGCCGGCAGCGTAGTCGTCCACGCGATGGGCGGCTGGATAGCGCTGCCCGCGGTGCTGCTGCTCGGTGCCCGGCGGGGCCGTTATCAGAAGAGCGGCGCGATTTCAGCTCACCCGCCCTCGAGCATTCCGTTCCTGGCGCTGGGCGCCTGGATGCTGACCGTGGGCTGGTTCGGGTTCAACGTGATGAGCGCCCAGCGCATGGACGCCGTCAACGGGCTGGTGGCGATCAATTCGCTGATGGCGATGGCCGGCGGCACCCTGGCGGCCCTCGCAGCCGGACGCAACGACCCTGGTTTCGTACACAACGGCCCGCTTGCCGGACTGGTCGCGGTTTGTGCCGGATCCGACCTGATGCACCCCATCGGTGCCTTTGTCACCGGCGCCGTCGCCGGAGGGATGTTCGTCTATCTGTTCACCCTTGCCCAGAACCGCTGGAAGATCGATGACGTGCTCGGTGTATGGCCGCTCCATGGCCTGTGCGGCGCCTGGGGCGGGATCGCCGCCGGCATCTTCGGTTCGGCGGCCCTTGGCGGACTGGGTGGCGTGAGCCTGGGAGCGCAGTTGATCGGCACCGGAGGCGCCATCGTGTTTGCCGTTGCCTGTGGTGTCCTGGTCTATGGCCTGCTCCGGGCAGCGATCGGCCTGCGGCTTGAGCCCGAGGACGAATTCGCCGGCGCCGACCTCTCGATCCACAAGATTTCCGCGACCGCGGAGCGCGAGACCTCCTGGTAATCAGCCTCCGGGTGTGAGCCGCAGCGTGCCGCGCGTATGCGCGGCGACGTCGGCTTCGCTCAGGTGCTGCGGTGCGGAGCGGCCGTGGATGTAATCGTCGGCCTGGTCAGAGTAGTGCGCATCGAACAGGATCCCGCTCTGCCCAACCGGGTTGATGCCGCGCGCCTGGACAGCATCGGCAAGGTCGACTACGCGGCGCGTCGATGGCCCCATGGTCACCGCCCACGGCGCCGGACCGACGGCCCCGCCAAGGAAGTTGGGAATCTCGCGGCCGCCCGGGGCGGGCATCGGACCGACGCTGAACAGCTTGTCGAGGGGTTTCTGCTGGCCCAGAGGATGGTTGTGGGTCAGCGTGTGTGCCTTGCCCCAGGTCCAGCCCTGCGGCTCGGCGCCCATGGTCTTGCGCAGATGCGCAATGGTGTTCTGCCATGCGGCCTTCATCGTTTCGG